>CAYGNN010000052.1:0-13958 GCA_964351165.1 uncultured Phycisphaeraceae bacterium | reverse complement strand
TGGCCCGGACATGCGGACGACCGGGAATCGGGATCATGCTGAGGCGCGGAGCAGGGTGATGGGCAACCTGTGAGCGAAGCGCCACCCGAATCAGATCTCAAGTCTGCTGCGCCGGTGCAGCAGATCCTGGCCAAGGGCAGGCCTTACAGTGGTGAAGTCCGCGAACGGCAGACGCTCTCCGGCATCATTTTCTCCACGTTCACACGGAAAAGCACAGGTGTTGGATTCCGGTGCGCGCGTTCGGCGCCCGACCAGCGGCTTCCTGAGGAATGAACACCAAGGTCAGGGGGCGGTCGCGCCGAATTCGGCGATCAGCAGCCCCAGGTCCGCGGTGTCCACGGCGCCATCCCCGTTGAGATCCCCTGCGATGCTGTCGGACCCGAAGACCCCGATGAGCAGGCCGAGGTCGGCGGTATCGACAATCCCGTCGGCGTTGATGTCGCCAACGAGCGCGTTCAGGCGGTTGATCGTGATCCTGGCGATGGGCGCTGCGCCGCCAAAGATCGACTCGACATTGGGCAGGACGTGGATCACGCCCCCCTCTTCTGCGGAGCCGGCGAGGCTGAAATCTGTTCCCGGCTCGGTGCCAGCGTCCCAGACGATCAGATCGATGATCACGGTGTTGCGGAAACCGCCAGCGCCGTTGCGCAGGTCGAGCGAATCGAGGCCAACGAACCAGTCGTGCGAGGGCGCGACCATCGTGATGAGGCTGAAGTAGGGGTGCGATTCGCTGACATCGAAGATGTTCGTCGTCGAGACGCCTGGCGAGTTGGGCGCGGAGCCGCTCACGCGCTCGAGCGCTGTCCCAGCGGCGACCGCGTTGTTGATCACGCCGATCAGCTGCGAGGAGGACCCCAGCTCCGCGACGAGCTCAACCGCGGGAGACGCGGTCTCGCCGCTGGTCCAGATGTCGAAGCCATCGCCGTGCGAGGCGCCGACGAGGGGCGAGAAGTGTGCATTCAGCGGGAAATCGTTGGGGTGATCCGTCGAGTTCCAGAGCGCATCGAAGGTTGCCCGGTAGGTCTGCACGCCGCCTGCCATCGCTGCCTGGCTGGCGCCGATCGCCATAGATGCTGCAATGACAACAGGTTGAATCAACTTCTTCGGCATCAAATCACTCCTTGAACCCTTCATCGGCCCTTCAACTGCTGGAGTGAATCCGATCGACGGCTGGATTATTCCCCGTTCTGATCGCGGATTCGGGGGTGATACGATCGGGTCGGATGAACCGGGAGGCCGGTGATGCGTCAGTCCTGGCATCGTGGTTCGATAACAACGCATGTCGTGCAGACTGAGGCAGCCTCGCGCGTTCCGCGCTGGCGATCAAGGAGACCATCGTGGGACGAAACAGCAACCGGGCCGGGCGTCGATCCATCTTCCTGACCGCACCTTGTGCGGCGCTGCTCGCGCTCGGCGCTCTGCCTGCGGCGCACGCAGACAGCAGCTGGGGCAACCCGGTGGTCGCTGGCGCCCTGCTCGACCTGCTCGAACCGGGGACCGAGACCATCGCGGCGAAGCAGAGCGGCGATTGGTCCGCGCCTGCGACGTGGGGCGGCGCACTCCCGGCGCCTGGCGACGATGTGCTGATCCCGAATGGTGTCGTCGTCACGTACGATGTCAACGACAACGGCGCAACCACCGGGACGTACACGACACGCATCCGGCGCCTGCGCGTTGATGGCGAGCTCCGCTGGGCGACCGGGATCGATACCCGGCTCTACGTGGACACGCTGTTCAGCTCGCCAGATGGCGTGATCACGATCGGGACCGAGGTCGATCCGATCGGGGCGAACCGGACCGCTGAGATCATCATCATCGCGGACGAGGTGCTGGACCTGGCGCACGATCCGATGCAGCTGGGACGCGGTTTCGTCCCGCACGGGACAACTCGAGTGGTCGGCGCTGAGAAAACCGCGCACGCGGCGCTGCTGAACGATGTCAACGTCGGCGCCACATCGATCACCCTGCAGGAGGCGCCCAGCGGATGGCGGATCGGCGACCAGCTTGTGCTCGCTGGAACCTGGTTCGACCCGGCCGGCTCCAACAGCGACAACTCCCGGTTCCACGACGAGGTGCTGACGATCACCGCGATCAGCGGCGCCTCCATCTCGTTCACCGCCAACGCGACCGGCGCCGGGCTCCGCTTCGATCACACGCGTCCCAGCGGCGCCCATTTCGATGCGTCCGAGCTCAACATTCATGTCGCGAACCTGACGCGGAACGTCACGTTCCGGTCCGAGCTCGACCCGGCATCGCCGCAGGCGAATGCCGCGCCGATCCCCTTCCCTGGTGGCGGTGTCGCCCCGGTTGATCCGACCAACTTCCAGCGCGGCCACTGCATGGTGATGCACAACCCCGACGTCGTCATCCGTGGCGCGGCGTTTGTCGATTTCGGTCGGTCGTTCAAGGACAGGATCGTCGATGAGCCCTTCCTCAATATCGACGGCGCGCCAGGCAGCGGCGCGAACCAGCGCGGGCGCTACGTCCTGCACCTGCACCGCAACCTGCCGCGGATGAACCAGCCGGTGGACCTGAACACCGCGACGCCTGCGATCATCGAGGGATGCGTCGTTCATGGCGGTCCTGGCTGGGGATTCGTGCACCACGATTCGTACGCATACTTTGAGAACAACGTGGCCTTCGATGTCGTCGGGACCGCCTTCGTGCAGGAGGCGGGCAACGAGATCGGGCTGTGGCGCGGGAATCTTTCGATCAAAACTACCGGTGACAGCAACCCAGAGATGACTGTCGAGCCGTTCGGCCCTGGCGCGGCTCGCGTGGCGCGGTTCGACTTCGGCTTCAACGGCGAGGGGTACTGGATCCAGGGCGCCGGGCAGGTGGTCTTCGAGGACAACGCGGCGGTCAGCGCCGCAGGCGGCGGACTGCAGCTCTTCAGTCAGGTCGATGGCCTCGGCGACCAGCGCGACAAGGCGGAGGTGCCGGTCGAGCACCTGCGCCCAGAGATCCAGCACATCGTCACGCGCGGCGATGGGCTGATCGATGTCTCGCACACGCCGATCCAGACATTCAATGGGTTCGAGGTCGCCAACAGCGACTTCGGCCTCATCACCTGGGGGCACATGCGCAACCAGGGCGAGTGGATCGGGTTCACGTGCCCATGCGACAACACCGCCCACCGCGAGCGATCGCGCATCGAGAACTTCCGCTTCTGGAACATCTACGGCCAGGGCATCCACATGCAGTACACCTCGCAGCTGGACCTCGTTGACGGCGTTGTTGCGTCGTCCGACCTTGCGACGCCAGGCGTCAACGACAAGCCGCAGGTCGATCTCGGCATCAACGGCGAGGGCCGCGGCTACGGGATCGGCATGAACGGTCCGACCAAGCGGCTGCACATCGAGGGTGTCGCGGTCGAGGGCTGGCGGTACGGCATCCGCACACCGCTGGAAGGGCAGATCAACCAGCTCGACCTTGGTGTCAACACCGGTTCAGAGGGGGCGCAGGGTCTCCCGCTGCGCGGCTCGCGGTTCGTTGATCTGCTGATGGCGAACAACGATCATCACTTCTACCGCAGGCAGAATGGGTTCGCGAACCCCCAGACGTTCGCCAACGCGTTGACGATCGATGGCGGCGACTTCGAGCCTGCGCCAGGCAATCTGCCCCCCACCGCCGCGTTCGATGTCGAGTCCTTTGGCCCCTCAGGCGTCGTCAGGCTGAGTGGGTTGCCAGCATCGGATCCGGACACCCCCACCGGGGCGCCCAACCAGTTCGACGTCGTCGCTGTTTCTGATCCCAACCGGATCGTCTCGTACGCATGGGACTTCGACAACGACGGCGCGGCGGACGCCCACGGCGAGACTGTCGTGACGCAGCTGCCCCTCGGGATCGCCAGCCCTGTTGCGCTCACCGTCTGGGATCACCAGGGCGCCACCAGCACTGTGACGCAGTTCGTCACCCCATCGCCGCAGCCGTACAGCGAGGTCGCCATCGACGGCGGGTTCGATCTCGGCGATACGCAGGGCGGGATCTACGCGCTGACCAGCGCCGAAGCGAGCACCGGCTGGTTCGATGCGCGCGGCACGTTCACCGATGGCGGCGCCCGGTTGACCGGGCAGTATCGATTCTCGTCCATCGCGCAGGCGGTGTATGACAACTCGATCCACCGCGGCGCCCACACCCTGCGGTTCGATCTCACCAGTGTTGAGGGCGATGTTCTGCCCAATCCCACGGAGGTGAACCGCGTCACGATCCGCGTCCTGGGTGTCAACGGCGAGTTTGGTTCCGATCATTCTGGCGCGTTCCCGACGCCCTACAGCGCGATCCCGGTCGAGATCACACCGCTCTTTGAAGAGACGTTCTCGGGTGACATCCCGCTGACGAGTTTCGAGCGCGCCGTGGACCTGGGCAGCGAGGGCTTCGACTACCTCTACATCGGGTTCGCAGGGTCCGGCGTGACGAACACGCTGCCCGACGATTTCATTTTCATCGACAACGTCTCGCTCATGGGCGCCGCCGCGTGCCCTGGTGACATCAACGGCGATGGCATTGTGGATACTGCGGACCTCGGGCCCCTCGTCCTGCAGTTCGGCTCGAGCAATGCAGCCGCGGATCTCAACGCTGATGGCGTCGTGGATACCGCGGATCTGGGCATGCTGATCGCTGCGTACGGATCCGGCTGCCCTTAATCCGACCGGTGCGCAGTGTCCGCGTTGTTGCTCCGCCAGTTAATTCGGGGTGCATACCACAGGCAAGGCTGCCGGCGGCCGATCAGGCCGTCGGCGCCTGTGACTGCGCGTAGCGCGCCACGTGCGGCTCCGCCTCGAAGACAGAGAACCCGACCTGGCGGTGGGCATCCGGCCAGAGCAGATCGAGCGTCCCTGCTGCTGGTGAATACACCGCGGTGTAGAGGGTCCCGGAGCCCCTGGCGTATTGCTGCCTGAAGAGGGGCGGCTCGAGGAAGCGGTGCGCCAGGGCGAAGGCATCCATCGGCGCGCTCGCGCCGTCGCCTTCGAGCAGCCGCACCACTTCGGCGTGCCGTTCGATGGTCTCCGTGAACCGCGCGTGCTCCGGCCAGACGATCGCGCCCTGATGGTTTGTCGCGACCGCGTCCGACGTGACCTCCGCCTCTTGATCGGGACGCAGGTGGACCGTCGCGTGCGCCCCGGCTCGGTCGAGCAGGGTCAGTGTGTACGCCATGTGGACAGGCGTCGTCCGCAGCATCTCGATCGCGTCGTTGACTGTTTCGCAACCTTCGAGCACCGCGCGCACGACCATTGGCGCTCCGAAGCCCTCGCCGACCGATCGGTCACCGCCAAAGGCGAGGCTGGCGACGAGGCCGTGCTCGTTCATGCCGTCGAGGGCGCCGATCAGGCAATCGCTCATCGCGATCACATCAACCCCCGACCAGGCGCTGCGCAGCACGACGCCATCGGACAGGTTTGGCGCAAAGTCATAGTTCCGCACGAGCGCGAGGCCATCACCCGAACTGGCGACCGCCTGCGTGCAGCCCCGGATCGATGGCGGCGGGCAATACAGCGTCAGGAACCGCGCCGCGTCATCGTCACCGCCGGCCAGCTCGGTGAGTGCCTCGTGCACCGGGACCATCGATGGCAGGTGCTCCCGGAGCGCGCGCAGGCAGGCCGCGTAATCGGGACGAACGCCGCTGCCTGGTGACGGCGTGTAATACCACTTCCGGTACGCCGACCAGAACTCGCGGAAGAGCGCCAGCCACGCATCGCCAGGCGCCGCCTCGTGCACGAACCGGAAGTCCAGTTCCGGGGGTTGCGTCGTCATCGTGGTCTCAGAGCACCTTGAAGCCGGAGTTGTCGATCGATTCCTGCACAGGGGCTGTGTCCGCAGGGGCCAGCGGCGCGCCGCGGTAGTGATCGCGGATCCCCTTGATCCACGCCTTGGCGCGGTCGTTCAGCCGGAACTCGTCGTCCATGAAGCGGCCGGGGCTGACGAGGATCCCGAGGTCCGCGCCCTCGTACCGGTAATCGCCTGCGCCGGAGATGCGGAGGAAGAACGCGCGGTTCTCGTACTGCACCGTCCGGCGGTGCGTCTGCATCCGGACATAATCCACGCGGCCATCGGGCGACATCTCCCAGATCCCGGAGGGCGGCGCCTCGACGATCAGGTCCACGTCCTCGGTGGTGTGCTTGATGACGAGCTGGCTCCAGGAATCGATGTTGTCACCGTTCGACCAGCGGCTGTTGATCTCATCCACATCGATATCGAAGTCAACGCCCATCCATTCGAGCAGGTGGAAGAGGAACAGCGGCGCATCGGCGTGGCAGAACGACGCGAGGTTCGTCATCGAGCTCGCCCCGGTGATGCGGGGGTTGCACTCGCCCAGGTACACCTTGTTCGAATCGAGGTCGGTCAGGAAATCCAGCTCGAAATAACCGCGGTAACCAAGCTTCCGGAGTTCTTCGCCGAACGCGAAGGCCGCCTGCCGCGCCTCGGAGCGCACCTCAGGCGAGAACGCGTCCGCGAAGACCTCGTTCCCGCACCAGCCGCCTTTGTAGGGCGTCAATTCCGGGAAGCCGACCAGCTCTGTCATGAGCGGCCCGACGATCGTGCCGTGGCTCGTTGCGCACGCCTCCAGCGCCGAGCCCCGGCACCGGATCTTCTTCATCACCTTGACTTCGAACGCCTCGGTGATCTCGTCCGCGTACTCGTTCCAGTCGTCTTCATTGGAGATGAAGAACGTCGTGTGCCCTGAATCGCCGTACGCGGTCTGGATGACCAGGTCCGGACCCAGATGGCCTGCCTTCTTCTGCAGGTCCTCGTAGCTCTCGATGCGATCGAGCACGTTGGGGACCGACTCCACCCCTGCGCGATCCGCGATCCGGGTCGTCTCCATCTTGTCGTCGATCGCGGACCGCAGCGCCGCGGGCGGGAAGCAGACTTCCAGGCCAAGCTCCTCGCACAGCGCCTCCGTCTTCTCGTCGAACATCAGGAAGACCGCCTTGCCGCCTGGGCCGCGCTCCTTGATGAAGTCGATCACCTGCTTGTGGGAGAGCAGGTAGTTGTTGATGTCCTCGATCGACGTGAAGGGCTCGTGCGGCGTCTCCTCAGGGACGAACACGTTGGGGTGCTGCCCATCGAAGCAGTCGATATACGAGATGAACGTGAAGTGCCGCACCCACTCGTCCATGCCGAGCAGGTTGAAGTTCGTCGCGCTGATGAAGTAGATCGGATCATCGTTCCGGTAGAAGAACCGGCGGATGTCCGAGAGCCCCTGGAGTTTCTTTGTTGCGTGATCGCCCGCGCTGGTCTCTGGTTTCATGGTGTTGCTGCTTGTGGTCATGCGTGCTCCGCGGGGAGAGATATTTCTTGCGAATGATCCATGCCGGCGGCCCGTTCGAGCGCCGCCTCGTTGAAGATGCGAAGCCCATACTCCGGCTCGTAGCCGTGGATCTCTTTGACATCCACCGCGTGCAGGTACGCGAGGATCTCACGGCTCAGCACCTGCCCCGGCACCAGGATCGGGAACCCAGGCGGGTAAGGGATGATAAACGCCGCGGAGACGATCTCGCGCCCGGCGTTCAGCGAATCCGTCACCGAGCCATCCAGCTTCAGGTAATCCACCGCTGATTCATCGTACGCGAGGAAGAACGCCTTGCGCAGATCGCCCTCGGGGGTCGTGGTGTCACCGTCCGGCTTGAAGGCAGGATGGAACCGGCTGAAGTTGGGCAGGTCCGGCGCATCGAGCAGGTCCTTGACCTTCTGCTCGTGCCTGACGCAGCCTGCGGCGCTGTCCCGCGCGAGCCGCTCGTCGATGTCGCGCGCGATGCGCGCGAAGACCTCGACCAGGTACGCGATGTCCCCTCGGCTCGTCCCGATGTTCGTCATGAAGAGCGCCGAATTCCGGGACGTCTTGTTGATCTGGATGTCGTGCTCGTCCATCAGCAGGTGACGGAACGTGTCGCCATCGAGTCCGGTGTTGGCGATCATCACCGTCACGCGCGTCGGGTCGAGCGTGAACTCGTCCTTCCGCCAGGCGGTCTCCATCCCCTGCCAGCCTGTCGCCGGGTCGTAGTACGACTCCAGCCCCGACGGCCGGTATTCCGGCGGGATCATGTCCGTCGGCCGGAGCACCGAGAAATACTTGCGGATCAGCTCGTGCTCTGCGATCCGCTCGCGGAGCGTCATCGCCAGGCCGATCGAGCGGTGCACCAGCTCGTACCCTTCCAGCTCCACCTGCCGGCGCCCGATGTCGAGCGACGCGATGATCTGATAGTTGGGCGACGTCGAGGTGTGCGTCATGTACGCCTCGTGGAACGCGGCGCTGGACTTCTGCGCGAAGTCCTCGTCCTGCACGTGGATCATCGAACCCTGCCGCAACGACGTGAGCGTCTTGTGCGTCGAGTGCGTCGCGTAGACCCTCACGCGGACCTCGTCAGGGTCGGGCATCGCGCCGCCATCGATCGACTCGCCAGCCTCGAACGCGCGTCGGTACTCGTCGCTGCGGAACAACGCGCGGAGCGTTTTCGCAGCGCCCATCGCGGTGCGCCGCCGGAGTGTGGGGCTGAACCCGGCGTAGGCGAACCACGCCTCGTCCCACAGGAAGATCATGTCCGGCTTGATCGCCAGGACCTCCCGCATCACCCGTTCAGGGTCGTACGTGATCCCGTCGAAGGTGCAGTTGGTCATCAGCAGCATGCGCACGCGGTCGAGCTTCCCTGCGTCACGCAGCTCGATCAGCTGCCGCTTGATCTCTTCCACCGGGACAGCGCCGTACATCGAGTACGGCGTCAGTGGGTACGAATCGAGGTACACCGGAAGCGCCCCAGCGAGCATCAGCGCGTAATGGTGCGACTTGTGGCAGTCGCGGTCGATCAGCACGATGTCGCCAGGCTGCGCGAGCGTCTGCACGACGATTTTGTTCGCGGTGGACGTCCCGTTGGTCACGAAGAACGTCTGCTCAGCGCCGAACGCGCGAGCCGCGGCTGTCTGCGCCTTCTTGATCGGCCCCCTGGGCTGCAGGAGCGAATCCAGCCCACCGCTGGTCGCGGAGGTCTCCGCGAGGAAGACGCCGCGGCCGTAGAACTCGATCAGGTCGCGCGCCCAGTGGGAATTCGTCATCGACTTCCCGCGCGCGATCGGCAGCGCATGAAACACCCCTGCAGGCTTCAGGCTGAACCGGCGCAGCGCATCGAAGAAGGGCGCCTGGTACCTCGACTGGATCCCCTTGAGGATGCTCAGGTGCAACTCCTGGAATTGTTCGAGCCGGTAGAACGTGCGCCGGAAGTCTTCGCCGAGCTGCCCCGCAACGTCCTCCAGCGGCGTGTCAGTCACCAGGAAGACATCCACTTCCGGTCGGAGCTTCTTGATCAGCTTTCCGAGCGCGATGCTCCGCGGCAGGCCGTACAGCTCGCTGAACTCCTCGTTCTCCAGCACCTCGAGGTAGCGCTCGAACATCGGGTGCCGGTTCTTTGTGAGGTAGCCGCAGTTGTACCGCAGCACGCACGTCTGGATCGTGCGGTTGAAGAGCACCGCGATCACCGCGTCCTCCACGCTGGGCGCTGTCACGAGGTCGTAGATGAACTCGTCCTCGTCGCTGCGCACCGCGTGCAGGCTCTCTCGCAGGTCCTGCATCTCGTCCGTATCCACCGAATCGACGACCAGCACCTCGAAGTAGGGCCTAGCGTGGCCGCGGCGTTCCTCAATGTGCTCGGAGTCCGGCCTGTCCTGATTCCGCGGCCAGTGCGCGCCGCCCCTGGAGCGGTACGCATCACCGATGAGCAGCCTGGCCAGCTCCGTCACGTGCTGCGCCAGGTCGTCGTACTCGTGATTTTCAAAGAGCCGCGAGAGTTCCTCCATCGCGTCCCAGCCTGGGAAGGCCCAGTACGCCTCGAGCGTCATGAGCGTCTCCAGATCCGCGGCGACCAGATCCCTGGGCTGGTCGTAGTTCCGGCCGGCGCGCGCAAACTCGCGCAGCCAGTTGCAATTCACCTGGAGCTGGTTCCACGTGTCCATCCGGAGCTGCGAGGCGTTGTACTGCCGCAGCCGTCTTGAAGGATCCGAAGGCCCGGCGCTCGCAGGATCGCTGCCGCTCATGCCATGCCCCCCCTCGATTCGATCGCGGGATCGATCGGCGCTGGCGGCGCTGGCGGTACGAACGCCGACTCCGCGCTACTGCTCGGTTCATCCAGCCCGGCGCGCGAGCCCCGCGCCTGCTTGACCAGCGGACCGAGGGTCTCCAGGTACCGGTTGTTCTCCGGCGTGCGCTGGTAGATGCTGAAATCCACCTTCCGGTCCCGGAAACTCTTCAACGGCTGCCCCAGACCCCGCAGACCGACCTCGCGCGAGCGTTTCACGCGTTCGAGATCGATCTCGATCGGGATCATCTCCTCGTTGGAGCCAGCCTCGTACAGGATGTCGCCGGTGGGTGCGACGAAGATCGAACGGCCGTTCCCCCCATCGCCGACGCCGTTGATATCGATGACGAAGCACTGGTTTGTCGCAGCGGTCGATCGCGCGATCGCCAATTCAACGCCGCGGTCGATGCTGCCTGTCAGCGTCGGGTGGATGATGACCTCAGCGCCCATCGCAGCGAGCGTGCGCGAGGTCTCCGGGAACCACATGTCGTAGCAGATGCTCATCCCGAATCGCCCGACCTCAGGCACGTCGAAGACACAGAACTCCGTCCCCGATTCAACGCCTGTCTCGTAGGGCATGAACGGGAACATCTTCCGGTACCGCGCGACGATGTTGCCCATCGGGTCGATCACCGGCGCGGTGTTGTAGATCCCGGCCTCCGTCTTCTCGAAGAACGAACCTGGGATCAGCCAGATGTGGTGCTTTGCTGCGAGCTCGCAGAAACTCGCCTCCGCCTCGCAGGGCAGCGGCTGCGCGTGGCCGGTCCAGCCGCCGAACGTCGCCAACTCGCTCACCACCACCATCTGCACCCAAGGGTAGAGATACTGCAGCATCTCGATCCGGTCGGTGATGTGCGGGAGGTTTGACTCCCGGCCAGACAAATCCAACTGCAGCCCAGCGATCGCAAACGGGATCATGAAGTCGCCTCATCAAGGATGCCGCCACCGCACGCCGGGGCGGGCGCCCCGGATCCGGCGTGGCGAAGAACCGCCGCTTCCAGAATAGTCATTCCTCGGTCGAGTTCATCATCCGAAATGACCAGGGGCGAAAGAATCCGGATCACGTTCGCGTCGATCCCGGACTTGATCACGATCAGCCCCTGCTCGTGACAATCCTTCACGATCGCGTCCGTCAGCGCCGTCGCCGGGCGCGACAGGTCCCCGCCCTGGGCAAACTCCATCGCGATCATCGCGCCCAGGCCGCGCACATCAACGATCGAAGGGACCATCGTTCGCAGGTTCTCGAGCCGGGCGGCGACCGTCCGGCCGATCGCGTCCGCGCGCTCGTTCAATCCCAGCTCTTCCATGCGCGCGATGGTCGCGATCGCCGCGGCGCACGCAACCGGGTTCCCGCCGTACGTGCCGCCGATCGTTCCAGGCTCCACCGCGTCCATCACGCTTGCCTTCCCAACGACCGCGGAGATCGGGAGTCCTCCGCCCATGGACTTCGCCCAAGTCGAGAGGTCCGGCGTTACGCCGAAGCGCTGCATCGCGCCCCACGCGCCGGTCCGGCAGAACCCCGTCTGCACCTCGTCGAAGATCAGCATGATCCCGAACTCGTCGCAGATCTCGCGCAGCCCCTGGATGTACGCCTCCGGCGCGACGCGGAACCCACCCTCGCCCTGGACCAGTTCGAGGATGATCGCAGCGACATCGGCAGCAGCGACGGTGTTGTGGAAGGTCTCCCGCAGCCGATCGAGTTCCTTCGCGGCAACCGCGTCAGGATCACCCCCGCCGTGCAGCACGTCCGGGTACGGCAATCGGTACACCTCCGGCGCAAAGGGGCCGCAGTTGCGCTTGTAGTTGATCTTCGAGGTCAGCGTCGCGGCCAGCAGCGTGCGCCCATGGAACGCGGCGTCGAAGCAGAGCACCGCCGGCCGGCCGGTCGCCTGCCGAGCGATCTTGATCGAGTTCTCCACCGCCTCCGCGCCGGAGTTGAAGAGCACGCACTTGGTGCGCTCCCCATGCGGGATGAGCCGCGCGAGCGTCTCGCAGAGTTCGACGTACGCTGGGTACGTCGTCACGTGGATGCACGCGTGCGTCAGCGTCTCGGCCTGCTTCTGGATCGCCGCGACAACTTTCGGATCGCAATGGCCCACGTTCATCACGCCGATGCCGCCGGCGAAGTCGATGAACTCCCGCCCCTCGGCGTCGACGATCGTCGAACCGCTGGCGGAAACGGAGGTGATCCCAGAGATGCGCGGCAAACCACGGCTGACGACCGATTCACGGCGCGCCAGCCAATCCTTCGAGATACTCATCAAAGAACCCTCAATGCATCCCGCAACGCGGGAATCGGTGCGTCAACCACATCGGTGACAGCCTGAGACATGCCGACCCGGGGACCTTCGCCGGGTTGACCGGGAATCATAGGCGGACCTGCGAATCATCGGTATTCGGCAGCGCCCGGTCGAGGCCTACAGCCCCCAGGAGACGTACTTCATCTCGAGGTACTCGTGCATGACGTACTTGCCGCCTTCGCGACCGAACCCCGAGTGCTTCACCCCGCCGAAGGGCGCTTGTGCCGTTGATGGCCCGCCGTCGTTGGCGCCGATGATGCCGTACTCCAACGCCTCGGCGACCCGCATCAGGCGGCTCGCGTCCCTGGTGTAGAAGTAGGCAGCCAGACCGAACTCGGAGGCGTTGGCCGCTTCCACAGCCTCCGCCTCGTGCGTGAACCGCTGGACCGGGGCGATCGGGCCGAACGTCTCCTGCGTCGCGATGTCCATCTCAGGCGTGAACCCCTCGAGGATCGTCGGCGCGTAGAAGCGGTCCGCCAGCGCATCGAGTTTCACCCGCTCCCCGCCAAGCCGGACCTTGCCCCCCAGGTCCCGGGCGTTGGCGACCTGCGACTCCACTTTCTCGACCGCCGCATCATTAATAAGGGGCCCCACGTGCACCCCCTCGTCCGTCCCCCTGCCGACGCGGAGCCCCTTGACCCGCTCTTCGAGCCCTGCCATGAACTCGTCGTAGATCCCATCCTGCACGTAGAGCCTGTTCGCGCAGATGCACGTCTGCCCTGAGTTGCGGTACTTGCTCGCCATCGCGCCCTCGATCGCAGCCTCGCAGTCGGCGTCATCGAAGACCAGGAAGGGCGCGTGGCCCCCCAGCTCCATCGAGAGCCGGGTCAGGTTCTGCGCGCCTTGGCGCATCAGGATCCGACCGACCTCTGTCGAGCCGGTGAACGAGAGCTTCCGCACTGTCGGGTTCGACAGCATCTCCTCGCCGATCGCCTGCGCATCCCCTGTGACCACGTTCACCACGCCTGGCGGGAAACCAGCCTCGACACACAGCTCCGCCAGCGCGATCGCAGAGAGCGGCGTCAGCTCCGCAGGCTTGACCACCATCGTGCACCCAGCGGCCAGCGCCGGCCCCAGCTTGCGCGTGATCATCGCCGAAGGGAAGTTCCAGGGGGTGATCGCGGCAGTCACGCCGACCGGCTGCTGCAGCACGAGGATCCGCTTGTGTTCCGCTGAGGCAGGCACGATCTCGCCGTAGATCCGCTTCCCTTCCTCCGCGGCCCAGGACAGGAAGGACCGCGCGTACTCGATCTCCCCTCGCGATTCCGCCAGCGGCTTGCCCTGCTCGCTCGTCATCAGCGCCGCCAGCGCTTCCTTCCGCTCACCCATCAGCGCCGCAAGCCGGTGCAGGGGTTCGGCGCGCGCTGCCGCGGTCAGGCTCCGCCACTGGGGGAGCGCCGAAGCCGCGGCTTCGATCGCCCGCCGCGTCTCCGCCCCGCCGCAGTTGGGCGCCGACGTGATCACCTCGTCCGTCGCCGGATCGAGCACATCGAACCGCGAGCCATCATCGGCGCCGACCCATTGACCACCGATCAGATTCTGATTCTGCATCGCAAACACCCTTTCAACGGCGCTCGACCGCGCCGGAGAT
>CAYGNN010000051.1:0-14098 GCA_964351165.1 uncultured Phycisphaeraceae bacterium | reverse complement strand
CGTCATCACATTCGGTTCCGACATCGACGCAGACCTCGTCGCAGGACCGGTCGCGGTTGACACCTCTGTCAGCGATTCAGGCCAGGAAACGCTGGGCATCGTCTTCCCCATCAGCGGCGAGCACGAGGTGCGGCTGCCTTTGCTCGGCGCGCACAACGCGCGCAACGCGGTCGCCGCGATCGCGGTCGCCGAGCAGCTCGATGTCCCCCGGTCCGCAGCGATCAAGGGGCTCGCGAGCGCCTCCATCCCAGGGATGCGGCTTGAGCTGCGCAACCTCGCAGGCGTCCGGGTCATCAACGACGCGTACAACGCCAACCCCGATTCCATGGCCGCGGCGATCGAAGCCGTGACTTCGATCCCCAACAATGGCCGCCTCGTGCTGGCGCTGGGCGACATGCTGGAGCTGGGCGAGCACGCCGAGGAGGCGCACCGCAGGATCGGCACACTGCTCAAGAACTTGGAAGCCCCGGTCGCGCTGATCACGATCGGTCATGACGCCGCGTGGATCGCAGGCGAAGCGAGCGGAGCGCCGATGGTCGAGACGCTGGCGTCGATCCAGGAGACCAACGACGACGCGATCGAGCGTGCCGTCGGCCTGCTCGCGCCTGGCGATACCGTGCTGCTCAAGGCGTCACGCGGCGTGCGCCTGGAGCGGGTTGTTGACCGGCTCATCACGCAGGACCTCGACCCCACCGCCGCCCACCACTCCAGCGGCACGACCAACTGATCTGAACACCCTCGGCGCAATCACCCTCGGCGATGGACCGCCGGCACCTACGACCCCCTGACCGACAGGACCGAACGCACGGATGCTCTACAACCTCATCAATGCGCTCGAAGACACCCTCGCGGAGTACGAGGTCTGGTCGCTGTTGCAGGTGCTCAACAGAGTCAGCTTCCGGGCGCTGGCCGCGGCGCTGACCGCGTTCCTGCTCGTCGTCATCCTGGGCAAACCGGTGATCCGCTGGCTGACGGCGCGGAAGATCGGCGACGCCGCGAAGTTCGACCACTCCGCCCTCGACAGGGCGCTCGAATCCAAGCAGGACACCCCGACGATGGGGGGCGTGCTGATCGCCGGCGCGATCTTCGCCGCGACAGTGCTCTTCGCCGACCTGACGAACTTCTATGTGCAGATGGCGCTCGTCGTCGTGGTGTGGATGTCGGTGGTGGGGGGCGTCGATGACTGGCTGAAACTCACCGCCTCACGCCGCGGCGACTCGCAGCGCCAGGGCCTCTTCGCGTGGGAGAAGCTCGTCTTCCAGCTCGCGATTGGCGCGATGCTCGGCTGGTTCATCTTCCGCCACGGCGATTCCCCGCCGCACCTGGGGCACGTCCTCAACCTGCCATTCCAGAAAACCTACGACACGACGACGCACCTCCCTGCGGAGAACCTCATCTACCTGCCGTGGTGGGTCTTCGTCCCGCTCAGCGCCGTGATGATCGCAGGGATGTCCAACGCGGTGAACATCACCGATGGGATGGATGGCCTGGCGACCGGGATCACCTCGTTCATCAGCTTCGCGCTGCTCGTGCTGTGCATCATCGCAGGGTGGCAGGTCGCTTCGCAGTACCTGCTCGTCCCCTTCGTGCAGTACAGCGACGAGATCAGCGTCGTCGCCGGCGCGATGGCTGGCGCCACGCTGGGCTTCCTCTGGTGGAACGCAGCGCCTGCGGCGGTCTTCATGGGCGACACCGGCTCGCTCTGCCTGGGCGGCCTGCTGGGGTACATCGCGATCGTCATCCGGCAGGAGATCCTCCTGCTGCTGATGTCCGGCGTCTTCCTGCTGGAGATCGGCAGCGTCGTCCTGCAGGTCGGCTACTTCAAGATGACCAAGGGCAAGCGGATCTTCCGCTGCGCGCCCTTCCACTGGCACCTGCACCTGGGCGGATGGCCTGAATCGAAGGTCGTCACGCGGCTCTGGATCGTCACGCTGATCCTCGTCGCGATCGCGCTCGCATCGATCAAGGTGCGGTGAAGCCCCCAGCAAAGCCCTGTGCATCAGGTCTTGCCTGTCCTTGCGAGCCGATCTCTTTTTTCTCGAATGCTGGCGTTCGGCCTTCGGTCGGCCTTTGATTCCCGATATGGGCACGGAGGCGCCACCATTGGAACGATCGATTGACGACGCCGAGGGATCGGCGTCGTCGTCATCACCGCCGCCGCTGACGCCCCCCAAGCCGGGCGGCATCAAGTCAGGGCGCCTCGCCGGTCTCCCGATGTGGACCGCGATCTGGGTCCTCGCCTGGCCCATCCTCATGGAGTCGATGCTCAACGCGCTGGTGGGGCTCGTGGACACGGCGCTCAGCGCTGGTATCTCCGAAGCCGCGACCGACGCGATCGGCGTCGGCAGCTACATCGTCTGGTTCCTGGGGATGGTCGCGATGGCGATCGGTGTCGGCTCGACGGCGCTCATCGCGCGCTCGGTGGGTTCTGGAAAACTCGCGGTCGCCAACGCGGCGGTGGGGCAGTCGGTCATCCTCGCGACCACCATCGGCGCGATCGTTGGCGGCCTGCTCTACCTCCTGGCGCACCCAATCACGGCGCTGATGAGCATGAGCCCTGAATCCGCGCCGCTCTTTGTCACGTACATCCGCACGCTCTCGATCGCGGTCCCGGTCATCTCGATCGGGATGGTGGGCGCCGCATGCTTGCGCGGCGCTGGCGATTCGCTGCGTCCGCTCCTGATGATGACGTCGGTCAACGTCGTGAACATCGCCTCGAGCTGGGCGCTCTCAGGCGTGGACCTGACCGCGCGCACCGTCAGCGAGACCGGCGAGGTCGGCCGCCGCGTCATCCTCGAGAACCCATTCAGTTTCGACCTGGGGATCCAGGGAATCGCGCTGGGGACGCTCTTCGCCTGGTCCACCGGCGCGATCATCGTGCTGAGCGTCCTCGCCAGGGGCCGCTCCGGTGTCAGGCTGCTCAAGCGCCGCCTCCGCCTGCACACGGTCACCATGTGGAGGCTCGCCAGGGTCGCGCTGCCCAACTTCATCGAGTCGATCGGCATGTGGACCGGCAACCTCCTGACGATCCTCTTCGTAGGGTGGATGGCGATCCCAGGCCTCTTCGGCGCGCACATCGTCGCGATCCGGATCGAGGCGATCTCCTTCACACCAGGCTTCGCGATGGGCCTCGCCAGCGCGACGCTCGCAGGGCAGTACCTGGGCGCTGGCGATCCAGACCAGGCAAAGCTCGCGATGCGCCGCTGCGCGATGGTCGCCTCCATCATCATGGGGCTCTTTGGCGCTGCGTTCCTATTGATCCCTGAGTGGATCGTCGGTCTGCTCACGCAGCAGCCCCTGCACCTCCAGTACACGCCGACGCTCCTCTTCATCTGCGGCTGGATCCAGATCCCCTTCGCGATCGGGATGACGATCCGCAACGGTCTCCGCGGCGCAGGCGATACACGCTTCGTCGCGTACATCACCTGGATCTCGACCTACGCCGTGCGGTTGCCATTGGCGTGGCTGCTCTGCGGCGTGGACATCCCGCTCGGATCCTGGGGCTCGATCCCCAACCCCAGCCCTGTCGAGTGGGGGCTGGTCGGCCTGTGGATCGGTCTCTGCTCCGAGCACCTCGTCCGGGCGACGCTCTTCGTCCTGCGCTACCTCAACGGCGCATGGACCAGGCTCAAGGTCTGACCGACCCAGGCCCAATCCTGAGTAGAATCTCCGCATGACTGATGGCGTCACCATCCGGCTCGCGCACGAGGACGATCTCCCTGCGATCGCTGCGATCTACAACCACGAGGTGCTGCACGGCGTCGCGACGTTCGACACCGTCCCATGGGACACCGCAGCGATGGCGACCTGGTTCGAGAAGCACCCGCCGCAGCGCCGGCCGGTGACCGTCGCGGTTGATTCGGCTGGACTGGTTGTCGGCTGGGGCTCGCTCAGCGACTGGTCCACCAGGTGCGCGTACGTGCGCGCCGCGGAAGACTCGATCTATGTCCACCCGGACAGGCAGGGGGAGGGCATCGGCCGGATGCTGCTGGCGGACCTGATCGAACGCGGCGCAAAGCTGGGCGTGAAAGTGCTGCTGGCGCGCATCGAATCATCCTGCGGCGCGAGCCTGCACGTCCACGAGACACAGGGCTTCACGCGTGTCGGCGTGATGCACCGCGTCGGCGAGAAATTCGGCCGGGTGCTGGATGTCGCGTTGCTCGAGCGGTCGCTCGAAGAAGAAACCGACTGAGGATCAGTCCTCGTTCGTATCAGCGGTCGCAGGTTCCTTGGGCGCGGCCTGCGGCTTCTTCTCCGCGGCGGCCTCGACACCTGCAGCCTCAGCGGCGGCCTTCTGCTGCTCCAGCTTCCGCTTGTACTGCTCGATCTTCGGCTTGTCCGGCGCGAGGACCATGTTCATGGCGCGGCCGGAAGCCTTGGGGGGCGTCTCGATCTTGCAGACGTCCTCGAGCTTCGAAGCGATCTCGTGCATGCGCTCCATGCCGAGGCGGCTGTGCATCATCTCGCGGCCGCGGAATCGCTGGACGACGAGGACCTTGTGCCCCTCGATGAGGAACTTGCGCGCCTGGTTGACGCGGATCTCGACGTCGTGCGGATCGATCTTGACCGAGCGGCCCAGGCGGACCTCCTTGATGTCGGAGGCCTTGGACGCGCTGCGGCTCTTGGAGTCCTTCTTCGACAGCTCGTACTTGTACTTGCCGTAATCGGTGATCTTGCAGATCGGCGGGCGCTCGTCGGGGGAGATCTCGACGAGGTCCAGGCCGACCTCCCTGGCGCGCTGCAGCGCCTGCGCAGTCTCGACGATGCCGACCTGCTTGTTGTTCTCATCAATCAGGCGGACCGGGGAGATGCGGATCATCTCGTTGGTGCGGGTCCGGCGCGCCGGTCCCGGGTTTCTGTACATCCTTCTGCGAGCGATCGGTGGACTCCTTCTGTAATGACTCGTTCTGGCGAGGGCCGCGGTCGGCCCTTTCGTATTCACCGCCAACCTGTCTCATCGGTTGAAACAGGAGGGCTGCTGGATCAGGGGTTGCTTGGGGAGCGCCGGCTCATGAACGCGGTGGGTGCGCACACCACCGCGTCGCGGTTTGGCGTGTGCAGCAGGATGACCGGTTCGTGGTCAGCGGAAACGGCTCCGGTGGGAGCGGTGGGGGCCGCCGATGCGGCCCCTCTGCCCTGAAACGTAACCGCACAACCCCTAACAGGCAAGCACAATACCGGGTTTTGGGACCATCTCATGCCCCAGCGAGGATCGACCTCAGGAGGCGCCGGCGCCCGCCGGGACCATCGAATCCAGCAGCGTCGTCGCGCCCCGATCGTCCCGTTCCTGGCCGATCGCTGCGACGAATTCATCCAGCGAGAGGGCGCCCAGATCCTTCTGCACGCCCCTGGCGCGGACGGAAACCGTCCCCGCCTCGGCGTCTCGTGGCCCGACCACCGCCATGTAGGGGATCTTTTCCTCCGCGGCGACGCGGATCCTGGCCTGGATCCGGTCGTTGCTGTCGTCGAGGCCGGCGCGGATGCCGATCGCGGCGAGCTCCCCGTGGACCTTCCTCGCGTAGTCGGCGCTCTTCTCGCTGATGGGCAGCACCCTGACCTGCTCCGGCGAGAGCCAGAGCGGGAAGGCGCCCTCGAAGTGCTCGATCAGCACGCCGACGAACCGCTCCATCGAGCCGAAGGGGGCCCGGTGCGGCGCGTTGTCCGCACCGATGTACGACAGGTCGAATCGCTCCGGCAGGTTGTAATCCACCTGCACCGTGCCGAGCTGCCACTCGCGGCCGATGACGTCCTTCACGACGAAGTCGATCTTTGGTCCGTAGAACGCCGCTTCGCCCGGCTCCGCGTTGTAGTCTTTCCCGAGCGTCGCTGCCGCGTCCTTGCACGCCTGCTCCGCCTTGTCCCAGTTCTTCGCATCGCCGACGTACTTGTCCGAGTCCGGATCACGCAGGCCGACGCGGACGCGGAAGTCTTCCATGCCGAGCGTGTTGAAGATCTTGGTGACGATCGAGAGGCACCCGATCATTTCGTCCGCGATCTGCTCTTCGGTGCAGAAGAGGTGCGCATCATCCTGCGTGAAGCCTCGGACGCGCGTCAGGCCGTTGAGTTCACCGGACTGCTCCCAGCGGTAGACCGTCCCGAACTCCGCGAGCCGGACCGGCAGATCCCGGTACGAGTGCGGCTGGCTGTTGAAGATGCGGATGTGCATCGGGCAGTTCATCGGCTTGAGCAGGTACCCCTCGATGTCGCCCTCCTCGAGCTTGTTTGAAAGCTCGGCGCACGAGCACCCCTCGGTCGCGAGCTCCTGGATCGATTCACGCTCGACAATCGGCGGGTACTGCGAATCCTGGTAGTAGGGGAAGTGCCCGCTCGTGCGGTACAGGTCCAGCTTGCCGACGTGCGGCGTGTAGACCTGCTGGTACCCCTGCTTGCGCAATTCTTCTGAGATGAAGTTCTGCAGCTCCGTGCGCACGACCGATCCCTTGGGCGTCCACAGGATCAGCCCCTGCCCCACCATGTCGTCGATGTGGAAGAGGCCGAGCTTCTTGCCGATCACGCGGTGGTCGCGCGCCTTCGCTTCCTCGAGCAATTCGAGGTGCGCATCGAGTTCTTTCTTCGTGGGGAACGCGACGCCGTAGACGCGCGTCAGCCGGTCGCTGTTCTCATCGCCGTGCCAGAAGGAAGAGGCGAGCGACATCACCTTCACCGCGCCGATGCGCCCGGTGCTCGGGACGTGCGGCCCCCTGCAGAGGTCCTCCCAGTCCTTGCCAGGCTCGCCGGTGACGTACCACGAGAGGGTGTCGGATCCGGCCTCGATCGCCCGCTGGGCGTTGTCGATTTTGTACTTGCTGCCCTCTTCCTCAAGTTTTTTCAAACCTTTTTGCACGTCGGAATCAACCCTCGTGAAGGGCCGGTCCTCCGCGATGATCGCCTCGATCTCCGCCTCGATGCGCTCGAAATCGGTGGACGAAAGCGGCCGCTCATCAGGGACCGCCATGTCGTAATAGAAGCCGGTCTCCAGGGGAGGGCCGTACACGAGCTGCACGCCTGGGATGACGCGCTGGATCGCCTCCGCCATCACGTGCGCCGCGGAGTGACGCACGAGATACAACATGTCGTTGCGACCCCCATCATCTCGTGGTTTGCTCGTGACGATCGCGAGCTCCGCGTCTTCTTCGATGCGCGTCGTAAGGTCCGACAACTCGCCGTTGATGCGCGCGCCGATGGCCGCTTTCGCGAGCCCCGCGCCGATATCCGCGGCGACGTCGTACGGCGTGACCGCGTGATCGAAATCTCTCGTTGATCCATCCGGCAGCGTGATGCGGGGCATCGGTTTCGTTCTCCCTCGAACTTGGAAAGGCATGACTTGTCCGCGCGGTCCGTTGACGGGCGCGGATACGCTGCCCAAGATACCGCAAACCGGGGCGGCGAGGCCGTCCGGCAGCGTCGCGAGCGATTGAATCAGCCCCAGCCTCACCGGGTCAACCTCTCACGAGAAATCAGCATGATCTGCCCGTACTGCGGATGTGACGACGGCCGCGTGATCGATTCGAGAGCGAGCGAGGGCGGGTCCGCGATCCGCCGACGCCGCCAGTGCAACGATTGCGGCCGGCGCTTCACCACCTACGAGCGCATCGAAGAGGGCGCGAAGCTGATGGTCGTCAAGCACGACGGCCGCCGCGAGACCTTCGACATCGCCAAAATCCGCAGGGCCCTCGACATGGCCTGCGGCAAGCGGCCGGTCGCTGACAGCGCCAAGCAGCACCTGGTCGAGGTCGTCGAGGACGCCATCCACCGCGAGTTCGACCGCGAGGTGGACAGCACCTACATCGGCCGCCTCGTCGCGAACAACCTCCGCGAGATCGACGAGATCGCCTACATCCGCTTCGCCAGCGAGTACGAGGAATTCAAGAGCGTGGGCGACATCCTCGAGACGGTCCGGCAGCTCTCCGAGCGTGTCCGCGATGCAAAGGACCAGCAGAAGCTCTTCGACGACGAGATGGGCGGGCCATCGGCCGGCGCCTGAGCGGTCCCTCGGATTCCCGTTTGCCTTGGGCGGATCGCGGTGCGACGATACCGGTGATGCCGAGGACCAATGCAATCCTGACGATCATCGCTGCCGCTTCTCTGGCTGGCTGTGCGAGCGAGCCTGCGACGACGAGCGCCCCTGAACCGGCCGAGCCGGTGATCTCGATCGGGCCGCCTTCCGATATTCCCGATGAGCCGGTGGCTGCTGCCGATACCCGATCATCCGAGTCGCGCGCCGTCACCCCGACCGATTCGACGCGGACCGATGGGCGCCCTGCGTGGTGGATCGATGGGCCGCAGACCGCGTCCGGCCGGATGTACCTCGCGGTCGAGGCGCTGGGCGTTGACGTGCGATCTGCGAGACGCGCCGCGGTGGATTCCGGCATCGATTCCCTCACGCGGATGCTGGGGCGCGACCCGTCCGACGACCGCATCCACGCGACGACTGTTCGCCCCTTGCCCCACCGCGGCGGGACGAACGAGGGGATGCGGTACATCGGGTACGTGCTGGTGTCTTCTGAGGCGCCGCAGCCCGAGTAAACCGAGATCAGCGCCGCGCATGACAACGCCCCGGATGGTTGCTCCGGGGCGTTGCGTGATCAATCTGATTCTGCGGATCTGTTTATGGGCAGTTGCAGTTACTGTTCGTCGCTACATTCCAGCAGAACTCCTCGAAGGGCCCGCTGACCGCGCCGGTGACCGGATCGACCGGCGCCTGTTTGATGCACAGCGTATCGATGAAGAACGAAACGGAGGCGCCAGAGCTGCCGGTGGAGAGATCGCTCCCGGAGCTCGACACGCTGAGCACAGTGGATTGCGCCAAGATGATCTCGGTGAACAGCTCGATATTCCCGTTGGTGTTGTTGGTGGTGTACCCCTGGATCGTTACGTCCAGGCTTCCGCCGACGACGGCCACCATCAGCTGCGGCAAGGCGGAGTCCAGGGGACCACTGACGGCGACATCGCTAAACGACGTGTTCGAGAAACCGCCGCCACCGCCCCCGCCGCCAACAAACGTACGGCCAGCCCCGAACTGAACCGAATCGATCGGGATGGAGTCATTCGGGAATGGCGGCTCGTTGATCTCGCCCCGAACGCCCAGCACCTGCATGACGTAGGTGATGGTGCTCTCGGGGGCGCTGGGGCCGGCGGTAATGGCGCCGTAGAGGTCGTCGAGCGTGACCATCGTCGGGGAGACCGGCCCGGCGGGCGGATCGAGGTCGCCGGCGCGGACGACGAAGAGGCTGCTCAGGCCGAGCGCGAGGACAGCGCCCGCGGCGATGGCGGTTGATTTCATCTACATTGATTCTCTCCCGTAGAAGGAAATGGGGTCATCGCTTGATACGGCCACAGCATACTTGGGCATGTTCCGTGGCCATAGAACAAACTCCCCGCATCATCGGCTGATGAGCGGGGAACAATGAACTCGCAGGAATATCCTGAATTCACCGTACAGATGTAAGGCTTACTTCTTCCCGCCGGTGACCATCTCGCGGAGTTCATCCTCGATGTAGAGGATCGCGCCGCAGTTGCCGCAGAAGGTCAGATCGCCATCGCCCAGCAGGCGGTTGACCGCCTCGAAGGGGAGCAGCACCTGGCAGGAGCCGCAGGCGTACTCCATGTGCTTGCGGCTGTGCTCGGAGACAGGGGCCATGACCTCGTCCTCGCGGAACTCGACCTCTTCCTCGAACTTGGCGAGCGCGTCGGAGGGGACATCGCCTGCGGCGATGGATCGCTCCGCTTCGAGCTCGGAGAGGCGGTCCTTGACGTCCGCGGCGCGCTGGTCGCGTTCGGTCAAAGCAACAGAGCGGACCTTGGTCCGCTCTGTGGTCTCGTTCTTGATTTCATCGATGGCGTTCTTGATCTCGTCGAGGCGCGTCATCGATTCGAGGACGCGCTCCTCCACGCCGGTCTTGTCCGCCTTGAGGGTGTTCACCTCGGTGAGCAGGGCGGAGTATTCCTTGTTCGAGGTGGCGTTGTTGAGCTTGTCGCGCAGGCTCTCGATGCGTTCCTCGATGGACTTCGCCTCGTTCTCGTCGTTGGCGATGGTCGCCTGGAGTTGTCTGGCCTGGCCGGTGAGGGCTTCGTTCTTCGCTTCGAGGTCCTGCAGGGTTCTGTCCTGCTGCTTCAGATACCGCTCTGCGGAATCGACGCGGCTCCGGAGGGAGCGGACCTGACAATCAACTTGATACAAGCGAAGGAGTTTGGTTGTGACCGACAATGCGCGAGCCTCCAGCTGGTTCCCCTGAGTTCACTTCAAGTGTAGCAGCCGGTTTTCCCGGAGTGGAGCGCGGACTTGCAATTTCGCGCCAGGTCGGCGGATTCCCCGATCAGGCGGCCATCAACGCCAGCGTCCAGTAGGCCGCGGCTCCAGCGAGCAGGGGGGAATCCAGCAGATCGAGCACGCCGCCAAAGCCGGGCACGGCTGCGGAGGAATCCTTGATCCCGGCGTCCCGCTTGAACATGCTGACCGTCAGATCCCCGATCTGCCCGGTGAATCCGCAGACCAGCCCCAGGAGGGCGCCCTGCAGCAGGGTCGGATCGAAGCCGTTGATGATGTTGGAATCGCCGAAGAGCGCAGCGCCGAGGACGCCCAGCCCTGCGGCGGTCGCGAGGCCCCCGAAGAGGCCCTCCCAGGTCTTGCCGGGGCTGACCCAGGGGATGAGCTTGTGCCGGCCGATGGTCATGCCCACCGCGAAGGCGCCGATGTCGCAGGACTTGATCAGCAGCAGCACCCCCAGCAACGCCCAGGCGGAGTGCGCCAGCCGGAGTTCGAGCAGCAGCCCTGGGAGGAAGCCAAGGTAGGCCATCGTGAGCAGGCCGCAGGCGAGGTTGATGATCGCGCCCTTGTTCGACTTGGAAACCGCCGCCCTGCCGAGAACGATCGCACCGACGAGGACGCAGGCGCCTGCCGCAGCGCCGATCGTCCCAGGGGCGGACACTCCAGGCGACCACCAGGCGAGCAAACCGATCCACGCGAAGACAGGGTGCAGCGCGACCGGGGTTGTGGAGCCTGCGGCGCGGAGCATCGAGGCCAACTCGATCGATGCGGCGGTGACGATCACCAGCAGCGCCAACCCGATGGGGACGCCGGCCATGCCCTGCTCGTGATCGACCTGCTCGCCCAGATACTGATCGAGCCAGGTGATGCCGATCAGCAGGGCGATGAAGATCGGTCCGAATGTGAGACGGTGTTTCAGCAAGGCTCGGTTGGCTCCGAGGTGGCGCCGAAGCGGCGGTTGCGGCTGGCGAAGGCGCGGATGGCGTCGAAGAGATCGTCCTCCGTGAAGTCCGGCCAGAGCGTCTCGGTGACGACGATCTCGGCGTAGCTGATCTGCCAGAGCAGGAAGTTGCTGATGCGGAACTCACCAGACGTGCGGATCAGCAGGTCAGGATCGGGGAGGCCGTGCGTGCCGAGGTGGTCGGCGATGGTCTGGTGATCGATGCTCGAAGGATCGAGCGAGCCTGACTCCGCCTTGGACGCGATCGCGCGCACCGCGTCGGTGATCTCGTCGCGCGAGCCGTAATTCAGCGCGAGGCAGAGGTTCGGGCCGTCGCAGACCTGGGTCGCGGCGATGGTGGTGTCGAGCTCGTCGAGGACCGATTGCGGCAGCCCCTCACGGCGACCGAGGTGTCGGAGGCGGATGTTGTGTTCCACGAGGAACTCGCGCTTCTCTTTGAGTTTCGCGATGCAGAGGGTCATGAGCGCGTCCACCTCGTCCTCGGGCCTGCTCCAGTTCTCGCTGGAGAAGGAGTAGAGGGTGAGCGCCTCGACGCCGGCGTCGGCGATGGCCTGCAGCGCGCGCTCGACGGCGGTCGATCCGGCGGCGTGGCCGGCGGAGCGGGAGAGGCCCCTCGCCTCGGCCCAGCGGCCGTTGCCGTCCATGATGATCGCGACGTGGCGCGGGATGCGTGACGGCGGGACGTCCGGCAGCACGCGGCGCGGATCGGCCTCGGGGTTGAACTCGATGATGCGCGACAGCGCCGCCTGCTCGGCGGCGCTCAGGTCGGTTGCGGCGTTGTCTGCGTTGGCTGGCATGGCGCGGATCATCATCGGGGCTCTTCAGGCTGAGCCGATGGTATCCGCTCCATCCGTTGCGGGTCGGCGTCAGTCGGCGCCAAACGCGCTGATGAGCATGCCCAGATCGGCGGAATCCACGATCGCGTCGTTGTCGAGATCCGCGACAGGATCGGCGGTCCCGAAGGCGCGGATCAGCAGGCCGAGGTCGGCGGTGTCCACGGCGCCATCGCCGTTGAGGTCGCCCAGGCCTGCGGCGGTGCGCATCGACGAGGTCGTGTAGGCGTTGTCGTTGCTGCTGGCGGTGCCGTTGTTGATGGCGACGCCGGCGGCGTAGAACCCGATCTCGCCCTCGTCGGTCGATGGCGCGGTCCAGTCGATCGTGAACTCGGCGGCGGCGCTGAGGGCGCCCCAGTTGCTGATGGCGTTGGCCTTGCCGTCGGAAGTGTGCGTGAGGAATGTCGGCGTGGGGCTGCCGGCGCTGTGCGTGTTGATCGCGTCGGCGACCGCGAGCGTTCCCAGGTGCGCGCCGGCGGGTGATTCGACGCTGAGCTCGAAACCGGCGCCGACCTTGCCGGCGTCTTCGATGCGCACGCGCAGGGTGTACGTCCGATCGGGGACGTAGCGTTCGGGCAGGTCGAGGATGGTGATCGAGCCTGGGCCAGAGTTGAGGTCGAAGCTGGCGTGGCAGAGCACGCAGCTGAGTCCGCCGCTGGCGGGGCTGCCGCTGAAGCCTTCCGGTGCGCCGCCTGAGAATCCGAACGCAGCGCCGGTTGTGATGGCGGTGACGGCGGCGGCGAGTGTGCGCTGACGGGTCGTGCTCTTGTGCATCGTATTGGTCTCCCTCTGCGTCCTCTGTTTCTCTATTAAACGTACTGCGCCCCCTGGCCTGGTCCAGCGCGTGCGGTCCGCTTTGGGGTTCATTCTTTGGGGTTGGTCCGGATATGGCGTTCGTCGTCTGGGCCGGATAATCCGAATGTGCAGGGGGCGAGCGGCGCTGCATATTCGCCAGGGCTGGAATTATCAGGACGGTTCATGGGGCCGGTGTTTTTCCTTGGATTCAGGTGAGCGCGTGGTAGTCTTGAGTGCAGGCAGTTCCGCCTGCGTCGTCAGGACAATTCAAGATGCGCAACAACACCACAGACATGATGAAGGCCGTCCAGCGCGGCATCCGCACCGGGGCAATCGCCTGTGCGTTCGTCATGGTGTTCGCGTTCTCGTCCGGCGATGCGGTCAAGCCCAACGAGGCGGGGATCACCAGCGGCGCTGACAACGGCGCGGTCGCTGGCGTGTTGCTGTCGCCCAGGACCAGGCTGATCATCGATTACAAGCGCTCCGCGTTGGCGTAAGCGCTGGTCGGATCGAGCCGGTCGGTATCCAGAGTAAATCAGGGCAGGACGAGCATGGCGTCGCCGTAGCTGTAGAAGCGGTAGCCGTTGTCGATCGCGGCGCGGTAATGCTCGAGCAGGCGTTCGATGCCCTCTGGCAGCAGCGCCGCAACCATCGCGAGCAGCGTTGACCTCGGCAGGTGGAAGTTGGTCAGCAGCGCATCGGTGTAGCGCCACGCGTGCCCTGGCTCGATGAGGATCGATGTCTCAGCGTCGGCGCCTCCGCTGATCGTGTTGAGGTCGTGCGGGAGGCTCTCGAGCGTGCGCGCAGAGGTTGTGCCTACAGCGATGATGCGTCGGCGCTCGGTGCGCGCCTGCTGCAATGCGGAGACTGTTTCTGGGCTGACGGCGTAGCGCTCGGTGTGCATCGGGTGCTCGCTGACAGTGTCGGTGTCGATGGGCTTGAAGGTGCCCATCCCCACGTGGAGGAGGACGTCGGCGCGGGTGACGCCCATGGTGTCGATCTGGCGCAGGAGTTCTTCGGTGAAGTGCAATCCTGCGGTGGGCGCTGCGACGGAGCCGTGGGCGTTCTGCGCCGGCATCGCGTCGATGGTGCGGTACAAGTCGCGGTCCTGCGTGTCTGCGATCGCAGCGCCGGTGTCCTTGCGGCGCTTGGTGATGTAGGGGGGCAGGGGGGTGGCGCCCACGCGGTCGAGGATGAGCCGGGCGTCGTTGGCGTCGAGGCGATCGGAAGTGATTCTCAGGC
>CAYGNN010000050.1:0-14252 GCA_964351165.1 uncultured Phycisphaeraceae bacterium | reverse complement strand
GAGAACCGCTGGGAGGTGCAGATCGACACGGCCACCGGCGCGATCCTCTCCTCGACGTACCGCCGGTCCGACCTCATCGAGCATATCCACGACGGCTCGTTCTTCCACGACAAGGCGAAGCTCTGGATCTTCCTCCCCAGCGGCGTGATCCTGCTCGCGCTGTGGATCACCGGGATGTACCTCTGGGCGCTGCCCATCGTGATGAAGCGCAAGGGCAAGGCGAAACGCCAGCACGCAAAATCAACCGCCGCACGAGGCGAAGCATCAACAACGAGAGACCTGCCATGATCGCTGCGACGATTCTTCTGTCCGCCATCACCACAGCGCCAGCGCCGGCCAGCAGCGCCGATGACATCCGGGTGATCGTCGCGGAGGCGCTGCGCGATGCGGACTCCCGATCGAGCCTCCTGCTCTCGGGCAACAACGCGGGCCACGACGGCAAGTACTTCATCGCCAGTGATGATGGCGACTTCCGCCTGAACATCACCGGCCAGGTGCAGTTCCGCTACCTCGCGAGTTTCCGCGACGACCAAGGCGGGACGGATGACCTTGTCACCGGCTTCCAGACGAGGCGGACCAAGGTCGTCTTCGACGGCCACCTCTTCGACGAGTCGCTCCGGTTCAAGGTCACCAATTCCTTCAGCCGCTCGACCGGCGCCGATGGGCTCTCCGATGCCTTCGTCGCGAAGGACCTGGCCGACGGCGTGACGCTGCTGATCGGTCAGGCCAAGCTGCCCTTCTCGCGCGAGTACTTCGACAGCTCCAAGCGGCTGCTCGCGGTTGAGCGCTCGCTCGTGAGCGACGTCTTCGACCTTGGCCGCTCGCAGGGCGTGCAGCTCGCGTTCGAAGACGATGCGGTCCGCGGCTGGCTGATGTTTTCCGATGGCGCCAACAGCAACAACATCGACTTCGGCGCTGACCCCACCGACTGGGCGATCACCGCCCGCGGCGAGTGGTTGCCCTACGGCTCCTTCAAAACGTTCCGCTCGCAGGCCGGCGCGAGGGACGCCGAGTCCTCGCTGCGGATCGGCGGCGCTGTCCACGCGGAAGAGCGTGATTCCAGCCCAGGCGACAACGGCGGGCAGACGTGGCTCTGGACCATCGACGCCGCGGCGGCCGGTCCTGGCTGGAGCGCGTTCGCCTCGTACATCTGGCGCGAGAACGACCAGCCGGCGGGCGGCTCCTTCACCGACTCGGGCGCCACGGCGCAGCTGGGCGTCTGGGCGACGGACGACGTGCTGCCATTCGTCCGGTGGGAGCTGCTCATCCCAGACAGCGACCGCGCCGGCGATTCCACGACCAACGTCCTGACCGCAGGCGCCAACTGGTACCTCCACGGCGATGCGCTCAAGCTCACCGTCGATGGCGTCTGGCTCGTCGATGACGCAGGGAGCAACGACCTGATCGGGAACATCACCGGCGCAGGGATCCTCGCGCCTGGACCGGGCGATGACGAGTTCGTCCTCCGCGTGCAGCTGCAGATGCTCTTCTGAGTACCATGCGCCGATGCCAGGCGCGATCGTCCTCGAAACCGAACGGCTGGTCCTCCGCGAGCTGACCATGGGCGACCTCGATGCGGTCGAGGCCCTCGTCAGCGACACCGATGTCATGCGCTGGTGGCCGAGGCGCTTCGACCGCGACGGCGCGATCACCTGGATCGAGAAACAGATCGGGCGCTACGAAACCGACGGCTGCGGCTACTGGCTCGCGATCTGCCGCAGGAGCTGCGATCCCATCGGTCAGGCCGGCATCGTGTTGCAGACGATCAACGGCGCGCGACTCCCAGGGCCAGGGTGGATCGTCGCCAAGGCGCACTGGAACAGGGGCTACGCGACGGAGATGGGCGCCGCGTGCATCGCGTGGTCGTTCGAGCACCGCGAGGAGGACACGGTCGTCGCGCCCGTTCAGCCGGGGAACGTTGAATCGGAAGCGGTGGCGCGCAAGCTCGGGATGCGCGTCACCGGCCGCGACGTGCTGGCGGGGCTGCCGCACGACCTCTGGACGCTGACCCGCGAGGAGTTCACGGCGCGATCGCTGGAGACCCGATAACCGGAATGTGCCCGATCTCGCGTCTGCCGGATCGAATTCCGTTGAACCGCGCGCCCCGCTGCGGCTAGGCTGGCGGCGTCGGTGCGCCGCGCCCAAGCACGTCAACAGGGCCAGCGCCGATCTGTATCAAGGGAATCTCGGAAACATCAAGACTTTGTTCTGGAGGGAACAGACGATGAAACTCGTCATTGCTGCGTTGTGCTGCATGGTCCCGGCGACCGCGTTCGCTGGCCTGAGCACCATCACGTTCGGAGCGGGCAACACCGCAACGGAATCTGCGCTCGGCCAGGCCGGGCTCTTCAACGGCGCTGGCGCCAACACGTTCGACGCAGGAGGCGGCCAGTTCGGTGTCGAGTTCTCCCGCGCCAACAGCAGCGACTGGGTCGCCTTCGAGAACAACGGGCAGTTCCTCAACTCGTCCGGCGCCTTCTCGGTGACCGTCGAGAACACCGGCCAGTTCAACAGCGGCCAGGGTGAGACCATCGCCTCGATGGACGCCCTGAACCCCAACACCGGCGACTGGATCCTCCGATTCGAGCGCGACACCGCCACCACAGGGCAGGTCCTCTTCCGCTACCAGAGCGACACCAACGAGTTCCTGCTGCGCTCCGCCATCGGCGCCATCGCGATCGGCGATGTGATCGATGTCGCCTTCGAGTACGGCCCGACCGGCGTTTCGCTCTTCGTCAACGGCTCGCTGGAGGACTCCAGCGCCGTCGCGGTTGATTTCACGCAGAACATCAACACCCTGATGTTCGGCTCCGCCAACTGGTCCGCGACGCCCGGCTCGTTCCCCTCTTCCGAGACAGCGATCGGCTCCAGCCTCAAGCTCTACCAGGCGTCCTTCGTCCCAGCTCCAGGCGCCGCAGGCGCGCTGGCGCTCGGCGGGATCGTCGCAATGCGCCGCAGGCGCTGAGCCTCCGGACCTCTGCCTGCTGAAACAACAACGACCGCCCTTGGGAGGGGGCGGTCGTTGTTTCTTGAATCACGTTGCGGTCCGGATCATTCCTCGATCGGCGACTCCAGCACCTCGACCGTCGTCTCGCTCGTCGCATCGCCGATAGTCAGCTTCACGGTGTACGTCCCAGGCGCGACGAACTCCGGAAGGCCGTGGGGGTTGCCCAGGCGCTTCTTCGCGTCCGGCTGCAGGTCCCACGCGACGCGGTTGATCCCTGGGCGCGCGCTCCCTGTCAGCTCGACCACAGGCTCGCCCCGATCATTGGTGATCGCGATCTTCGCGTCGTCGTAGGAGAAGTCCCGCACCCAGTACTGGATGACAGCGCCGGGCGTCGGGTTCTGCGCGATGAACATCTGGTCGGACCAGAGGGCGCCGTAATCGGCGAAGATCCGCGGCTTGGCCGGCTTGCCCGATTCGAACAGGTGCGCCGGGGAATCGAGCACCTCCTGCGTGAGCTGCGAGAGCGGCTCCATGTCATCGAGCACCCAGATCGAGCGGCCGTGCGTGCCGGCGACGAGGTCCATCTCCCGCGCCTGGATCTGCAGGTCATCGACCGGGACAGTCGGGAGCGACCCGGTGTTGAGCTTCACCCAACTGTCACCGCCATTGATCGTCACGTACACCGCGTGCTCGGTGCCCACATAGAGGACGTCCGCGTTCTTTGGGTCCTGCCGGATCGTCTCCGGAGGTCCGCCGGCTGGGAGGTCGCCGGTGATCTCGGTCCACGTCGCACCAAGGTCGGTGGTCTTGAGCAGCAAGGGGTCCATCCGATCCGAGCGGTGCCCATCGACAGCGACGAAGACGGTGCGCTCGTCGAAGCGCGAGGGCTCGATGCACGAGACGTACAAGCCATCGACGGCCGCGGGCGTCACGTCCGACCATGAGCGACCGCCGTTGGTGGTGACGTGAACCAGGCCATCGTCCGTCCCGGCCCACAGCAACCCGGCGCGCAGAGGCGATTCCACGAGTGAAACGATCGTGCCGGCCGTCTCCGCTTCGGAGCCGACCGCGTTGGTCACGTTGGGGTCGCGTGTGGAGAGATCCTCGCTGATCGCGGTCCATGAATCGCCTCGATCATCGAGACGGAAGACCTTGTTCCCGCCCAGGTACAGCGTCGTGGGGTTGTGCGCGGAGACGAAGAAGGGCGCATTCCAGTTGAAGCGCAGCCGCTGCTGGCCTTCCTTCGATTCCGGCCGGAGGACATTCTGGATGCCGGTGTCGAGGTGCACGCGCGTCAGGTTCCCCCCCTGCCACTCGCCGTAGACGATGTTGGGATCCTGCGGATCGAACTGCACGTGGAAGCCATCGCCGCCGAGGAAGAACTGCCACTCCTTGTTCGTGCTCGACCCCTTCCGGCCCATGTACTGTCCCTTGTCGAAGAAGCGCGTCGCGGAGGGGCCGATCCAGGAGCCGTTGTCCTGCAGGCCGCCGCCGATGCGGTAGGGGTCGGAGTCATCCAGCGCGATGTTGTAGAACTGCCCCACCGCCATGTGGTTGTGGTGCTCCCAGTTCTTGCCCTGATCGTGCGAGACGTAGAGCCCCCCATCACAACCTGCGAAGACGCGCCGAGGGTCTTCCTGGTCGATGATGAAGGCGTGGAAATCAACGTGCGGCGTCACCGAGGTCGCAGGGATGAACGTCCGACCGCCGTCAGTCGAGAGGCCCACCGTCCACGCCGGCAGGTACACGCGGTCGGCGTCCGTCGGATCAACCGCGATGCGCGAGAAGTAGAACGATCGCGGCGCGAACTCGCTCCGGCGCTCCCACGTTGCGCCGCCATCATCGGTGCGGAAGACACCACCGGCGCGGGAGATGTTGCTGAAGGCATCGCCGACAAGGCCGCCCTCGTCCGATTCGATAACGGCGTAGAGGATGTCCGTGTCGCCCGCGAAGATCGACAGGCCGATCCGCCCGGTCTGCGATGGCAGACCCTCGGTCAGCTTCGTCCACGTCGCGCCGGCGTCGCTCGACTTGTAGATGCCGCCCTCAGGCCCGCCCGACTGGTAGCTCCCGATCGAGCGGCGCCTGGCGTACATCGCGGCGTACACCTCGTTGGGGTTGTCCGGATCGATCAGCACATCGCAGGCGCCGGTGTGCTCGTCGATCCGCAGGACAGCGTCCCACGTTTCACCGCCATCGGTGGTTTTGTAGATGCCGCGGGTCTCGTTGGCGCCCCACAGGTGCCCCAGCGCCGCGATGTAGCAGGTGTCGGGGTCGTCCGGGTGGACGGCCAGCGCCGGCATGTCGTGCGCATCAGCGAGGCCCTTATATTCAAACGAGCCGCCACCGTCGGTTGAGCGGAAGACGCCTGCGCCCCAGGACGACGAGTTGCGCCCGTTTCCCTCGCCGGTGCCGACCCAGATGATCTTCGACTTCCCTGCTTCGACACGTTCGCTGCGCTCGACAGGCTCGTCCGAGTCGTCCCAGCCTGCCCAATCCTCGGGCGCATCGCAGATCGCCAGCGAGCCGATCGAGGCGGTCGGCTGGTCATCGAAGATCGGCGCGAAGGTCGTCCCGTTGTTGGTCGTCTTCCAGACGCCGCCGGTCGCATAGCCGATGAGCCAGGTCATCGGATCGCTGGGCGCCAGCGCGAGCGCCGCGACGCGGCCGCCCATGTTCGCAGGGCCGATGCTCCGCCACTGCAGCGCCCTGAGGTCGTCCTCCGTGAGCGTCCGCGCCGAGCCGGCGCTCTCCTGATTGTCGGCATGGCTGGCGGCGATCGCCTGCCGGTTCGCAGGGCGCTCGGCGGTGGTCTGCGAGTGGGCGCAAGACGTGATGGCGGCAAGAGAAAGAAGCGACAGCGCAGGAACGGCACGACGGAATGCAAGCATGAGATTGGGGCCTTTGTGCGGGATTCGGATGGGGCCTGATCAGATGATGGGCAACTCAGCGAGGCGGTCAGTGTACAGATCATGCGAGGAAACCACCGCCAGCGCTCGGTCGCGGGAATCGGTGTACCCTTGTCGTCCCGCGCCGTTGCGTCCCGCGACGGCGAACCAACATCGCACAGAACCTCGATTCGACCACCCGAGATCCGATCCGGAGAGGACCATGATGAAGCCACTGGCGCTGCTGACCCTGCTGCCCATCGCCCTGACCGCCTGCGCACCATCGCAGATCGCCCTGGCGCAGAACGACGACTCCGCGGCGACGGAGACCGAAGACCAATCCAAAATGAACGCCGGCATGTTCTCTGCGATCGGCGCCCGCTCGATCGGGCCGGCCATCGCCTCCGGACGCATCGGTGATATCGCGGTCAACCCCGACAACCACAGCGAGTGGTACGTCGCCGCCAGCTCCGGCGGTGTCTGGAAGACCACCAACAACGGGACCACCTTCACCCCCATCTTCGATGGCGAGGGCTCCTACTCCATCGGCTGCGTCGCGATCGACCCGGGCAACACCAACGTCGTCTGGGTCGGCTCAGGCGAGAACAACTCGCAGCGCAGCGTCTCCTTCGGCGATGGCGTCTACAAGAGCGTTGATGGGGGCAAGTCCTGGAAGAACGTGGGCCTCCCGGAGTCCGAGCACATCGGGATGATCGCGATCGACCCTTACAACTCCGACGTCGTCTTCGTCGCGGCGCAGGGCCCCCTCTGGCGCTCCGGCGGCGACCGCGGCCTCTACAAAACCACCGACGGCGGTGAGAACTGGGAGAAGGTCCTCGAGATCGATGAGCACACCGGCGTCAACGAGGTCCACATCGATCCCACCGACCCCGACATCATGTACGCCAGCGCCTACCAGCGCGCCAGGAAGGTCTGGACCCTCATCAACGGCGGCCCCGGCTCCGGCATCTACAAGTCCACCGATGGCGGCGACACCTGGCGCGAGGTCAGCTCAGGCCTCCCCAGCGTGGACATGGGCCGGATCGGGATGGACATCTCCCCCGCCGACGCCAACGTCGTCTACGCGATCGTTGAAGCCGCCGACGGCAAGGGCGGCTTCTTCCGCTCCACCGACAAGGGCGAGACCTGGGAGAAACGGTCCGACTTCATGTCGTCGAGCCCCCAGTACTACAACGAGCTCGTCTGCGATCCACAGGACGTGGACAAGGTGTACGCCCTCGAAACATTCCTCCGCGTCACCGAGGATGGGGGCGAGAGCTTCAGCCGCGTCCGCCGCGGCAACCGCCACGTCGATGACCACGCGCTGTGGATCGATCCTGAAAACACCGACCACATGATCGTCGGCAGCGATGGCGGCATCTACGACACCTGGGACGGCGCTGGCGCCTGGTCGTTCCGCGACACCCTCCCTCTCACCCAGTTCTACCGCGTCGCGGTGGACAACGACGAGCCCTTCTACAACATCATCGGCGGCACGCAGGACAACAACACCCTGCTCGGCCCCTCGCGCACGCGCAGCCAGGCCGGCGTCACCAACGAGGACTGGACCGTCACCGTCGGCGGTGATGGCTTCGAGTCGCAGATCGACCCCACCGACCCCAACATCATCTACTCGCAGTGGCAGTACGGCGGACTCATCCGCTACGACAAGCGCTCAGGCGAGGTCCTCGACATCAAGCCCAGGCAGAAGAACGACGAGGATCCCTACATCTTCAACTGGGACGCCCCCCTGCTCATCAGCCCGCACGATCACACCAGGATCTACTTTGGTGGCAACTTCCTCTTCCGCTCCAACGACCGGGGCGAGAGCTGGGAGCGCATCACCGATGACCTCTCCAGGGGCCTCGACCGCAACGAGCTGGAGATCATGGGCGAGGTCCAGAAGCCGGACGCGGTCGCCAAGCACGCGTCCACATCGATCTACGGCAACACCGTCGCGCTCAGCGAGTCGCCCCTCGAAGAGGGCCTGATCTACATCGGCACCGACGACGGTCTGATCCACGTCTCCGAAAACAACGGCGATTCCTGGCGCAAGATCGACGCCTTCGATGGGATTCCCTCTCTCTCGTACGTCTCCGCGATCACGACCTCGCGCCACGACGCCGACCGCGTCTACGCCGCCTTCGACAACCACAAGGACGGCGACTTCAAGCCCTACCTCCTCCGCAGCGACGACCGCGGCCGCTCGTGGACATCCATCGTCGGCGACCTCCCGGAGCGCGACACCGTCTGGTCCATCCAGGAGGATCACGTCAACAAGGACCTGCTCTTCGCAGGCACCGAGTTCGGCGCGTACTTCACCAACGATGGCGGCGCGAAGTGGCTGAAGATCAAGGGCATGCCAACGATCGCGGTCAAGGACATCGACATCCAGCGCCGCGAGAACGACCTCGTCTTCGCGACGTTCGGCCGCAGCTTCTATGTCGTTGACGACTACACCCCCTGGCGCACCGTCAGCGAGGACATGCTCGAGAACACCGAGGCCGCGATCTTCCCGATCCGCGATGCCCTCAGCTACATCGAGACCAACCGCTTCTCCAGCAACAACGGCGTCGGCTCGCAGGGCGACACCTACTACACCACGTCGAACCCCCCCTTCGGCGCTGTCTTCACCTACTACCTCCGCGACAAGTTCGAGACACTCGAAGAGCAGCGCAAGGAAGCGGAGAAGGAAGAGGGCTGGGAATACCCCACCATCGAGGAGTTCCAGGCGGAGGACCGCGAGACCGAGCCGGCGACGCAGCTCGTCATCCGCAACAGCGATGGCGACATCGTCCGCCGCCTCGCAGCCTCGCGTGAAGCAGGCATCCACCGCACGAGCTGGGACCTCCGCTGGCCATTCTCAGGGCCGGTCAGCCTCGCATCGGCGCACCGCGAATACTGGATGCCTCCGGTGCAGGGCCCCCTGGCGATGCCAGGCGATTACACCGTCGAGCTGGTGAGTGTCATCGGTGGCGAGACCAGCCACCTCGCTGGCCCCGAGTCGTTCACCGTCACGGCCCTCGATCTCGGCACGTTCCCCGATACCAACAAGGCGCGGACGCTCGCGTTCCAGAACAAGGTCGCGGACCTGCACCGCGCCGTTGGCGGCGCCCTCCGCGCTGCTGGCGAAGCGCAGGACCGCATCAACCACCTGCGCGTCGCGATCAACGACACGCCGCGTTCTGACGAGGCGATGCTCGGGCGTCTGGAAGCGATCAGCGATGACCTCGACGCGATCCTCATCGAACTCCGCGGCGACCGCACGCTCGGCCGCCGTGTTGTCCCAGCGCCGGATTCGATCAACGATCAGATCGACACGATCGTCTACGGCCAGTGGGGCGTGACCACCGCGCCCACCGGGACGATGCACGAGCTGTACGACTCCGCAGCGGACCGCTTCGAGGGCGCGCTGAACGATCTGCGTCAGCTCGTCGAGCGCGACCTGCGTTCGCTCGAGTCCGACCTCGAACGCATCGGCGCCCCCTGGACGCCAGGCCGCCTGCCGACGTGGCGGCGCTGATGAGGCGCTGATCGGGGCAACCTGACATTCCTGAATTGATCCACCGGCCGCGCCTGTCATGGGCGCGGCCGGTTTTTTCATTCCCGCATGCCCTCAGGTTCTCCCTTGCCCTGCGCCCCGGATGCCGTCACAATCGACCTCGGCGTCCGAATCCCGCACCCAGACCCCGCAGGGGCGCCGTTGGGGCTTCGCGGTGATCGCATGGGAACACAGGAAATCCAGGCCTCCTGGACCGACGAGCAGCAGCGGGCGTTCCTGCGCCGCCTGCTCAACGACCTCCGCGCCCTCGAACGCATGATCGACGAGGGCAAGTTCGAGGAGGGCGTCCGGAAGATCGGCGCCGAGCAGGAGCTGGTGCTCGTCGATCGCGCCTGGGACCCGGCGCCCGTCGCGATCGAGGTGCTGGCGAGGATCAACGACGACCGCGTCACCACCGAACTCGCCAAGTACAACCTGGAGGTCAACCTCGACCCCCTCGACCTCACCGGCGGCTGCCTCAGCCAGCTCGAGAAGAACCTCAAGAGCGGCGTGAAGCTTGTTCGCGAGGCGGCGATCCGCTCCGGCGCACAGCCGCTGCTGACCGGGATCCTCCCGACGCTTCGCACCAGCGACCTCTGCTCCGACAATATCACCCCCCGCGACCGCTACTACGCGCTGGAGGAATCCATCTCCAAGGCGCGTGGCGGCAGCTACGAGCTCCGCATCCACGGCGCCGACGACCTGACCATCGACCACGATTCGGTCATGCTCGAATCGCTCAACACCAGCTACCAGATCCACTACCAGTGCAGCCCATCCGAGTTCGCGATGCTGCACAACATCGCGCAGCTCATCACCGCGCCGACGCTCGCCGCGGCCGTCAACTCCCCGATCCTCTTCGGCAAGCGGCTCTGGCGCGAGACGCGCATCGCGATCTTCCAGCAGACCGTAGACACCAGGGGCAAGACACCCGACGAACGCGACCTGCTCTACCGCTGCAGGTTCGGCGAGGACTGGACCAACGATTCGGTCCTCGAGAACTTCCGCAGCGACATCGCGCGTTTCCGCCTGCTCTTTATCGATGACTCCGACGAGGATCCGTTCGAGATCCTCGACCGGGGCGAGATCCCCTCGCTCCGCTCGCTGCAGACGCACAACTCCACCATCTACCGGTGGAACCGCGCCTGTTATGGCGCTGGGACGATCCCCCACCTGCGCATCGAGAATCGCGTGCTGCCGGCCGGCCCTTCCATCATCGACGAGGTCGCCAACTCCGCGCTCTGGTTCGGATTGATGGCGATCGGCCCGGAGATGTTCGGCGATGTCCGGCAGAAGCTCGACTTCGATGAAGCGCGGTCCAACTTCGCCTCCAGCGCACGCGAGGGCCTCGAAGCGCACATCGAATGGCTCGATGGCAGCTCGTACACCGCATCGGATCTGCTGCAGCAGGAATTGATCCCCGCCGCCAGACAAGGTCTCAAATCGGTCGGCGTCGATGCGCACGACGCCGACCGCTACCTCGATGTCATCGAAGAACGCGTCAAGACGCGCCAGACCGGCGCGCGGTGGATCCTGCAGTCCGCGGCTGCGATGAAGGGGCAGAGCACCAGGGCCGAGCGCCTCGCGACGATCACCGCAGGCATCGCGCAGGGCCAGCGCAGCGGCGCCCCGGTCCACACCTGGCCCATCGCGACGATGGACAAAGGTGTGGACTGGAGGCAGAACTACGTCCGCATCGGCCAGTACATGACCACCGACCTGCTGACCGTCCGCGAGAACGACCCGCTCGACCTCGTCGCCTCGATCATGGACTGGGAGCGCATCCGCCACGTGCTGGTCGAGGACGACGAGCACCGCCTCGTCGGGATCGTCTCCTACCGCAAGCTGATGCGCCTGATCACCGACGGGATCTCATCCAACGGCAAGGGCGCCGCGGACAGCTCCAGCGGGAACCCACTCCCGGTCAGCACGATCATGCAGGCGGACCCGGTCTCCGTGACCCCCGACACGCACACCCTCGACGCGATCGAACTGATGAAAGAGAAGAACGTCTCCGCCCTCCCGGTCGTCAAAGATGGGATGCTCGTCGGGATCGTCTCCGAACGCGATTACATGCGCATCGCCGCCCAACTCCTCGAACGCAGCCTCAAACGATCCGACAACGGCAACTCGTGACCACGCTGACGACTCCTGTGACGACCTTGAAGACCGAACACGCTGTTGCAACCAAAGCCAGAGTCGTTGGCGCCCACCAGGGCGACCGCCCAGGCCCCACGCTGATCGTCGTCGGCGCGATGCACGGCAACGAGCCAGCCGGCATCCACGCGGCGCAGCGCGTGCTCACCAGGCTCGAAGAAGCAGCGCCGAGCAACTTCGCCGGCCGCTTCGTCGCGCTCAGGGGCAACCTCGCGGCGCTCGCCGACGAAGACCCCCACCTCAGGTACATCCAGACCGACCTCAACCGCATGTGGACGACCGAGGGCGTGCGCCTGGCGCAGCAGACACCGGCCGAGGAACGCCACCCGGAACAGCAGGAATTGGTCGAGCTGCTCGAAGCGATCGAGCAGGAGCACGCCGCCGCCCGCGGGCCGGTCTACCTCATCGACATGCACTCCGTCTCATCGGAGAGCCCGCCCTTTGTCTTCGTCGAGGACTCCCTCCCGGCGCGCAAGCTCGCGATGGCCTTCGAGATCCCCATCGTCCTCGGCTTCGAGGAAGAACTCTCCGGACTGCTCGTCGATTACTGCACCAACACGCTGGCCACGACCGCCATGGTCATCGAGGGGGGCATCCACGACGACCCTGCAACCGTTGATGCGCTCGAGCACGCGATCCGCGTCGCGCTCGACGCCATCGGCGCCTGGCCCATCGACCGCGCCGACCAGGGCGTGAACCCCAACGCCGCCCTCGACACCTTCGCTCGGGGGCATGGCCGCCTCGTCTACGACGTGCGCTACCGCTACCCCATCCTGCACGAGCAGTTCCGTGTTGATTCGCGTCTGCAGGCCTTCGACCCGATCCGCAGGGACGATCAGGTCGTCGCGCTCGACGCGCAGCAGCCGGTGACCTCCCCCATCAAGGGGCTGCTCTTCATGCCCAACCGCCAGCCGCGCGCGCTCCCAGGCGATGACGGCTTCTTCATCGTCCGCCGGGTCGGGTTCTTCTGGCTCCGCGCCAGCGCGCTCCTCCGATCGATGGGCGCCCTCCACTGGCTGCTGACAACGATCGCCCCCGGCATCAGCCGCGACCCTGAATCCCCCCACCGCCTCCTGGTCGACCCCGACCTCGCGGTCGCCCTCAAGCGGGAGATCTTCCACCTGCTCGGCTACCGCATCATCCGCCAGGGCGAGAACCGCTCGATGTCCCGCCGGAGCCGGGCGGTGCAGGCGACCTTCGCGACCATCCGGGCCTTCATCTCCGCCGTCTTCGGCCGGATGCGGGGCAGCCACGTCCCCCTCTCGCAGCGCGACGACGCCTGGATCATCGCCCGCCGCACGCTGGACCTCCCCAGACGCTGAGCGACCGCAGCCGGATCCAGGCGGATCAGCCCGACGGATCAGAGAGCCCACGCTTGCCAGCAGCGCGGAATCATGGACAATCGACGACCCCGCATCGTTCGCCGCAGCCACCAAGGGACCGCCATGCTCCGGATCGAGGGCCTCGCCAAGCTGACCGGCTCAGAGCGCTACGTGGACGACGAGCCAATCGGCGATGCGCTCTGGGGCATGACCGTCCGCAGCCACTGCGCCAGGGGCGTCATCCGCGATGTCGAGTATGACCCCAGCATCAACTGGTCCGAGTTCACGATCGTCACGACCGAGGACATCAAAGGCCCCAACGCCGTCAAGCACATCGAGAGCGACCAGCCCATCCTCGCCCCAGGCGAGGTCCGTCACATCGGCGAGGCGGTCATCCTCCTCGCCCACGAAGACCGCGAGCAGCTCCGCCGCGCCGTCAAGGGTGTGAAACTCATCATCGATGAGCTCCCAGCGGCGCTCGACTACCGCGTCCCGGCCGCCGAGGACCAGATCCAGCGCGGCACGGACAACGTCTTCGTCGAGCTGAACATCGACAAGGGCGACGTGGACGCCGCTTTCGAGAACGCGGCGCACATCGTCGAGGGCGAGTACGAGGTCGGCGCTCAGGAACATATCTACATCGAGCCGCAGGGCATGATCGCCTGGGTCGATGACGAGGGCGTCATCACCTGCAAGGGATCGATGCAGTGCCCCTACTACGTTGTCGAGGCACTCACGCACGCCTTCGAACGCGATGAATCCGGCGTCCGCGTCATCCAGACGCCCACCGGTGGTGGGTTTGGTGGCAAGGAAGACTACCCCTCCGTCATCGCACTGCACGCGGCGCTGCTGGCGATCAAGTCCAAGCGCACCGTCCGCATCATTTACGACCGCGATGAGGACATGCTCGCGACCACCAAGCGGCACCCCACGCTGATGCGCCACCGAACCGCAGTCGATGCTGACGGCAAGCTCCTCGCGCAGGACATCGACGTCATCATGGATGGCGGCGCCTACGTCACGCTCTCGCCCGTCGTCCTCAGCCGAGGGATCATCCACGGCGCCGGCCCCTACGCTTGCCCCAACGTGCGCATCAGAGGCCGCGCCGTGATGACGAACATCACCCCCTTCGGCGCGTTCCGGGGTTTCGGCGCCCCGCAAACCCACTTCGGCAACGAACGCCACACGGACGCCGTCGCCCGCCCCCCCGGGATGGACGCCGCAGAATCCCGCGCGCGCACCCTCACCCGCGCTGGCGCCACGACCGCAACAGGCCAGGTCATCGACGACGGCACCGACCGCCAGGCGATCTTGGGCGCCGCCCTCGAACGCTCCGGTTTCCGCGACAAGCAGCGCGAGCACGCCGAGTTCAACGCCACGTCCCCCGACAAACGCCG
>CAYGNN010000049.1:0-14680 GCA_964351165.1 uncultured Phycisphaeraceae bacterium | reverse complement strand
GATCAAGGACAACCATCTCGCCCTCGCAGGTAGCGCAGACCTGACGCGCAAGCTGACCGACGCGGCCCGGCGCGCCAAGGCCCGCCCCGGCATTGCATTCATCGAAGTCGAGGTGGACACGATCGATCAGTTCCAGCAGGTCCTCACGATCGAGCCGGGTTTGATCGACATCGTGCTGCTCGACAACATGACGACCGACGAACTCCGCGCCGCGGTCGCCGAGCGCGATGCGCACGCGCCCAGGATCCTGCTCGAAGCCAGCGGCGGCGTGACGCTGGAGACCATCGCTGCGATCGCAGCCACACGCGTCGATCGCATCAGCAGCGGCGCGCTCACGCACCAGGCGGTCTCCGTCGATATCGCACTCGACGCCCGCTGAACCCTCGTTCTAATCCTCGATCCCCAGCAGCGGCGCCAGCAGGTCGTCGTACGTCGCCATCCCCACAGGCACGCCATCAGCGACCACCACGGCGCACGACAGGTCCTGCTGCGTGAAGATCCGCAGCGCGTGCCGAACAGTGTCCCCTGCGTTGATCGTCAGCGTTGTCTTCGCCAGCGCCGCTCCGTTGACATCTTCGCCTGCGATCGCGATATCGACGGCGCGCGTCAGGCCCTTGACACTCCCGCGCCGGTCCACGACCGGCAGCCGCGTCTGGCCGGACCGCGCGGCGCGCTGCGCCGCGTCGATGATCCGCTGGCCGCTCCAATCCGTCCCGATCGTCTGCACCTTCGACCAGGGACGCATCGTCTCAGCGATGGGCAACTCCCCCACCACCAATGCGCGGTCGATCAGCGAAGTCTGCTCGGCGCTGAGCACACCGCCGCTGGCGCCCTCCTTGAGCAGCGCGCCGATCCGCTGCCGCTGCTCGAGCGTCTCGATCCGCTCGCCACCGATCAGCCGCTGCATCACCGACGCGAACCCAACCACGATCGGCAGCAGCAGCGTCGCTGTCAGCGCCAGCCGCACGAGTTTCAACGGCAGCGAGAAGAATGGGGTCAGCCGGTCGGATTCCTCCCGGAAGAGGTCCTTGGGGATCGTCTCACCGATGACAAAGAGCGCCGGCGTCAGCACCGCCGCGTTGAGCACGATCACCGCCAGTTCGCTCAGCCCCGCCTTGACGAGCAGCGCCGTCAGCCCCAGCGATCCAGCGTAGTTCGCTGAGTTGTTCCCGATCAGCAGCGTCGCGATCAACCGCTCAGGGCGCGACAGCTCGCCCTGCAGCCGCCTGGCGCGCGCATCGGGCGGCGTCGTGCCGGCGCGGACCGCCAGCCGCAGCCTGTTCACGCTGTACACGCCGGTCTCGACACCACTGAAGATGGACGACATGCCGAGACCTAAAAACGCGACGAAGAACCAGAAGAGCGTGTCGTTCATGCCGCGCCCCCTTCCACGTCTTCATCGCTGAGCGCGACGCGCAGCCAGTCCACGACGCCCTCGTGCGTGCTCTCGACCTGCAGCGTGATATTGCCCACCACGACCTCATCGCCAACCTTCGCGAGCCGGCCGAGCCGCGCGACGACCACGCCGCCCAGCGTCGTCGGCCCGCCCTCAGGGAGCGCCGCCAGCGCATCCTCCCAGTCGCGCACGCAGAGGCGCCCAGGCGCCCTCCACACGCCAGGCTCGATCGATTCGATCTCCGCCGTAGCCCCCTCATCGCCGGGCGCCGCCCCCAGCATCCGCCTGGCCATGTCGCGCTGCGACGCGACGCCGACCACGCCGCCGTACTCATCGACAATCACCGCCAGGCGCTCGCCGCCGGCGCGCATCGTCTCGAGCATCTGATCGAGCCGCGCCGACTCCGGCACGAAGACCGGCTTGCGCATCGCCTCGCGCACGCGTCGCTTCCCGCCCAGCAGCGCCTCGGCAAGTTCCACAACGCCGATGACACCGGAATCGATCGACCCCTCGCACACCAGCGTGCGCGCCAGGTTGGTCTCCATCGCAAACGTGCGGACTTCCTTCGCGCTCGCGTCAGGCCCCAGCCAGCGGATATCCACCCTGGGGGTCATCACGTCCTTCGCCTGGAACCGACCGATCGCCGCGACACCCTCGAGCAGCGCCGCCTCGTCCTCGCCGATGTCGCCGCGCTCGGCGCTCTGCGTCAGCAGCGCGCCCAATTCATCAATGGTCAGGTGGTCCGTCTTCTCGCCGGGGCGCACGAGCCGCGCCAGCGGATCGATCACCAGCACCAGCAATGGCCGCCGCAACGGCCCGAGCACGCGGTGCACCGTCAGCATGATCGGCGCGAAGACCCTGCACCACGCGGTGCGTTTGCTCGTCGCCGCGATCTTGGGGAGCACCTCACCCAGCAGCACGACCGCGAGCAGGCCGCCGATCGAGATCGCAGTCTTCTCCACCGCGCCCTCGGCGTGCAGCGTCAGCACGCTCAGCAGCACGAAGATCAGCACGTTGATCGTCATGTTCCCCATCAGCACCGACACCAGCAGGGGCCTGGGGTTGGCGAGCAGGGTCAGCGTCGCGCGCGCGCCGATGCCGCCCTGCGCACGGAGCTTCGCGCGGTCGGATTCGAGCAACCCAAACAGCGCCGTCTCTGTGCCGGAGAAGAACCCGGACGCCATCAGCAGCGGCGCCAGCGCGATCAGCAGCGGGACGTCTCCTGGGTTCATCGCGCGATCACGCCAGGATGGATCTGCTCGAGCATCCGCTCGATGTACCGCCAGGCGTTGAGCTCCGTCCGGATGTAGGTCAATGCCTCCGCCTCGCCGGTCGATCCGTGATACTTGAAGTTCGCTGCGATGCGCTCGATGTAGCCTTCCCGCTGCTCCTGCGCCCAGCGCTCCAGCTTCTCGATTTCCGCGGCATCGCCTGCCGCGGCTTCCAGCTCCTCCCTCGTCTCCATCATCGCCATCAGGAACCCATCGGGGAGCGACTTGTCGCTCTCCTTTGCAGGGCCACCGAGCAGCCGCAGCAAGGTGTCGGCGCGGAGTTCCGGATCATCGAGCAGCCGCCTCGCCTCGTTGATCGCAGCGGAGCGCCGAGCGACCTCCGCCTCATCGAGCGGATCAGCGCCGGCGCGGTCGGGGTGCAGCTCGGCGCTGGCGCTGAGCCACGCCTTGCGAACCTGCGCCGGATCGATCTCGTACGACCGGGGCAGGCCGAGGGTTTCGTAAGGATCGAGATCGTTGGGGGTTGTCATCGCAGGGTGATCCTACGCCATTTTGCGAGCGCAGACGCCCTCACAGCCCCACAGGGGATCCACACAACCACCGACCGAGAAAATGTTTGACGCCGATCGCCCGATCGGTGAGCATGGAATGACCGGGGTCGCCAGCGCCGATGCGCGGGGCGTCTTCCCAAAGCACGGAGGCGCTTTTTTGGCCAGACACATCGGCATCGTTGCAGTCAGCCCCGAGGGATCGGCGCTGTGCTACCGCAATCTCGCCAGGCGAGCGATGCAGATCGCCGATCCCAGCCACCGCCCCAGGATCACCCTGCACAACCACCCCTTCTCCGATTACCTCGACGCGATCTACAGCGACGACTGGGAAGCGGTCGGTGAGCTCCTGCTCAACTCCGCCCAGTGCCTCGCTGATGCCGGGGCCGACTTCCTGATCCTCCCGGACAATGTCGCCCACCACGCCCTGCACTACGTCGAGTCCCGCTCCCCCCTGCCCTGGGTCAGCATGATCGATCTCGTCGCGGACGCCATCACCAGGGACGAGTGCAAAGCAGTGGGCGTCATCGGCACCAAGCTCGTCATGTACGGCTCCACCTACCAGACGATCCTGGGCCTCAAGGGCATCGCCGTCCACGCGCCGCAGGAGGACGACGCCGAGGCGATCAACTCCATCATCTTCGGCGAGCTCGTCCACGGCAGAGTCACCGAGGCCTCGACCAAGCTCTTCCACGACGCCGTCCTCCGCCTCGCTGAACGAGGCTGCGAGGGCGTGATCATCGCGTCCACCGAGGCCCCCCTGCTGATCAACGCGGAGTCCTCGTGCCTGCCCACCTACGACCCGGTGGACCTGCTCACCGCAGGCGTGCTCGAGATGGCGACCGCGTCGTAGCCAACGACATCACTCCGGTGCGCATGAAAAAGACCGCCCCAAACGGGGCGGCCTTCGGAATGCAATCGGTTGGGTTCGCTGTGGCTCAGTACTTCACGCTGCAGCCGTACGCCTTGGTCTCGCTCGTCTCAACGGACTTGTTCGAGAGGACGCTCTTGAGCGCAGCAGCGACGTAGTTGGTGTCGCCAACGGTGCGCATCGACGAGTTGTTGTCGATCGCGCCGGCGTAGACGAGGACGCCGTCGCCGTTGATGACGTACATGTGCGGCGTGGTGCGCGCCTGGTACATCTGGCCGACCTCGCCGTAGGTGTCCATGAGGATCGGGTACTCGAGGCCGTACTCGCTGGCAGCGGCCTTGTTCCGATCGACGCCGGCGCCCTGCTTGCCCTCAGCGCCGGAGTTGATCGCGAACCAGCGGACGCCCTCCGACTCGAACTTGCTCGCGGTGCTGGCCATCGTGTTGTTGTGCATGTGGTGCTTCTTGACGAAGGGGCAGTCCGGGTTGAACCACTCCAGCACGACCGCGTTGACGCCATCCTCGGCGAGCACCTCGCTGAGCGTGAACTCCGTGCCGGAGGTGTCGGTGAGGGTGAAGTCGGGGGCCTCGTGACCGACGACAGCCTTGGCGTGCTCGCCGTCATGGTGCGCATGACCGGGGCCGGCGGTCGCGCTGGTCACACCGACGGTGAACGCGGCGCCGGCCGCGAGGGTGAGCGCCGCGGCGATGGTCGTGCGCTTGCCTGCTTTGTTCTTGCGATTCATTTGCTGTCTCCTGTTGGGCTGGGTGCCGCGGAATTGCGGCGTCGCCCGGGGATTGGATGGCCCGACGCACACGCGCCTGGCCGTTTCGTTCAGTCCCCGGAACGGTGATTGGTTGATTGTGAATCGGTGGGTTGGTTCGTCGGTTCGTTCGCTCCGCCCCGCTTGGCCGATCCGGGGGGCGTGGTTTCGATCTCGATCCAGACTGGGCCTTCCCGGCCCATGATCTCGACGACCCCAGCGACGAGCGGGGCCTCGGTGATGTCCTTGGGATACGTGATTCGAAGCCTGCCGGTTTCGCTGGTTCCATCATCCAGCGGATTCGTGGGCAACGCCGCCAGAGGCCCGTACGGGAAGAACGAAATACGACCTGCACGGTCTGATTTGTAACCCGAGATCAGCAGGTCGTTTCCGTCCCACCGCAGGTCCAGGGGCGACTGGTCATCGCTGGGGATCCTCGCGCGAGATTTTTTCATCCACCCTGGCTCATCCCCAACGTCGTCCTCATCGATCCTGATGACAATCGACCGCTCACCCATCCCGAAGACGCACGCTTCCTTGCACGCGAGCAGGTCGAACCTGGCGGTGATCGCGACCTCGTCGCCTGCTGTGAACCGGTCGTCCAGCTGGATGTCCGCCAGCAGCGCGACCTCCTGCTCGTAGATGTAGTCGACGGAGCCGTGCCCGTAGACGTACCGCTGCGGCGCTGGCCATTGCACCTCGCCGATGGTCACACCCTCAGGCGCCTCGAACGTCACGCTGATGGGCATGCCGGAGTCGCCGCTGTTGCGCCAATAGAGATGCCAGGTTTCTTCGATCTGGAACCGCACGCCGAGCGTCGCGGCGCTGCCGCTCGCGACAACCTGACGATCGAGGCCGAGCTCGGCGCGGACGTGCGTCATCGCCTCGCCCTCGTCGCCTGCATGCTCCTGCTGCGCCGCAGCGGTGAACCCTGAGGGGGTCCCTGTCCCTGCGAATAGCGGGGCTGCAGCCAGCGTGCCGCAGAAAGTCGTTGCGGCGATCAGGGACAGGCGGAGGTCGGGTTGGGTCAGGGTCATCATCCGGCGGGGCGCTCCTGGTGGGCTCTTTCGTCATACCTCTGAACCATCAGAGGGATGATGATATTCTCTGATTCACTTCCGGAGGCTGACATGTCCAATTCCCGCCTGACAGGCGTTCTTCCTGTGTTTCTCCTCGTGCTGACCCTGCTGGTTTCCGCTGGCTGCACGACCAAGATCAGCGATCGCACCGTCAACCGCATCACGACGACCGCGGCCAACGTGCGGCATGCTGAGAAGAACGCCCTCTTCATCGACGCGAGACCCAGCGCCGCCTACGAGCGCGAGCACATCGCCGGCGCGGTCAACATCAGGCTGGGCGAGCTCTCCTACGTCTCCCGCGACCAGCGGCTCGTCGGCCGCTCGCCGTTGATCGTCTACGGCGAGAACCCCGGATCGGCGACAGCGATCGCCCTGGCCAAGCGCCTGCTCGAGCTGGAGTACGAGGGCGTCGAGTACTACGAGCCAGGCATCTCCGGCTGGCGGAGCGCCGGTCTCCCGCTGGACCGCGGCGACGAGTGAGTCAGCAGCAGCACCAGCGCACGCGGCGCGCATGAAAAAGCCGCCCGCTCCGGTGGGAGAACGGACGGCTGGGGGGAATCGAGCGAGTAATCACGCGGAGCGACCAGCCTTGCTCTGGTCGAGGCGCGATCGTGGCCCGGTGTTCGTTCAGTCGAAGAGGCCCGAGCTGCTCGGCAGCTTGCCGTTGCGCAGGTTGAGGGTCGTCTCGATGCGGAAGTTGGACTGTGTGCGGTGACGCTCGGCGAAGAAGAAGTCGAGCGAGTAGGTCTGGCCGTCCACCAGCCAGTCGAGGCGGTCGAGGTCAACCGTCTGCTCCTTGGCGCTGTGGACACCGCCGATGTCGATCACGATCTGGTCGTCGATGTAGACCCAGACGTCATCGTCGCCTCGGAAGGTGAAGACCTGGCCGGAGTTGGCCTTGTACGTGAACTCGGTGTTGAGCTCGAACGTGAAGTGGAAGTTCTTGTCGTTGCCCGATGAGTTGCCGAAGAGTTGGCCGTTGATCGGGAAGAAGCCGGAGGGATAGTCGTCGTCCTCGCGGTCGTCGAAGACGTACTGCCCGGTGGCTTCGTTGAGGGTGAGCGTGATCTCCAGCGGCGCCGACATGTTCACGCCGGGGACATCGCGATACCACTGGGCGAACTCCGCGGCGCTGTTGATGCCGCCGGGGCAGTTGTGCTTGCTGATCCAGCCGGCCTGATCGCCGAGGTCAGGGTCGTACAGGCTGGGATGGATGGGCTGGCCGCCGGAGTTGGTCCACTGGCCGCCGACCTTGTAGCCGCCGCCCTGGAAGACCGGCTTGCCCTCGTCGTCGAGCGTCGAACCGACGTTGCCCATGTAGTGCGCGAAGCCGTTGTTGGGCTTCTTCTCGAAGTCGATATGGCCGCCCTCGGAGTTCCGCTCGCGGAAATCGCGGACGGTGCCGGTGAGGGTGAGCGAATCCGGGAGATCAACGGCGTCGCCGCCGTCGTCGGCCTGGCCGAACCCGTCATTGTGACCGGTATCGCCGCCGACGTTGTTGAACCCGCCCGACGCCAGCCCCGCTTGGGACGTCATCAGGAGCACCGCGGCGGCCGCGGTCAATCCGAGTCCTGTCATCACCTTGTCGAGCTTGGGCTTGCGTTCCATTGTTCGATACCTCCTCGATCCGCCGGGGCCGATCGATACGCGATCAAACCGCAGGGTCATCACCTTCAACGCTACGATTCCGCGCCCGAGGATCGAAGCGTTGGCAAGTGCTTTCCTGCGAAGCAGCTGCGGGGTGTGCCGGTCGCACCGTCAACACGGTTTCCACGAACGATCAACGGTCGCCGGCGGCGTTATGATCGGGCCCTCGGTCGGCGTTTTTTTCCGCCGACGAGCCAATTCAGCCCCGATGGAACGGGGATGACCGATGGTGAACATGATCGGACGCCGATCGGCGACCGAGAACGATCAACGACGCCACGCTCGAACACGGAGGTCCGGCGATCGACGCTTTCAGAATCCAAGGATCCATGCCGCTGACCGGGACCCTCCGCGTCAACGGCTCGAAGAACGCCGCCCTGCCCCAGATGGCCACCGCCCTGCTCACCGATGAGCCGGTTGTCATTACAGGCGTGCCCCGCCTCGCGGATATCCGCTCGATGGGCCGCGTCCTGGAAGAGCTGGGCTGCAGCGCCGAGTTCTCACCAGAGCCAACAGACGCCGACCCCACGACGCGAGGCCTGGGGCAATCGGTCACGCTCCGCACCCACGACGAATCCACGAGGCACGCCAGGTACGACATCGTGCGCACGATGCGCGCCAGCGTGTGTGTTCTCGGCCCCCTGCTCGCGCGACGCGGCGAGGCCCGCGTCGCGATGCCGGGCGGCTGCGCGATCGGGGAACGCCCCATCGACCTCCACTTAAGAGGTCTGCAGGCGCTCGGCGCGACCATGTCGATGGACTCAGGCGACATCGTCCTGACAGCGCCCAAGGGCCCCGACGGGACGCGGCGCCTCCGCGGCGCGAGCATCTTCCTGGGAGGGCCTTTCGGCTCGACGGTTCTCGGAACGGCCAACGTGATGTCCGCCGCGACGCTCGCGACAGGCCGCACGATCATCGAGTCCGCCGCGTGCGAGCCGGAGATCGTGGACCTCGCTGTCATGCTCAACGCGATGGGCGCGAAGATCACCGGCGCTGGTTCGCCCAGGATCATCATCGAAGGCGTCGAGTCACTGCGAGGCGTCACGCACGAGGTCATGGCGGACCGCATCGAGGCAGGCACGCTCATCATGGCCGCGGCGATCACCGGCGGGAAGCTCCGCCTGACGAACTGCCCCCTCGACGCGATGGCCGCGGTGCTCGATCGCCTGCACGAAATGGGCGTCGCTGTCACCCCAATCGGTCAGCAGCAGGACCCGCTCCGCGCCGAGTGCGAGGTCAGCGCGCCGGATCGGCTCCGGCCTGTCATGGTCACGACGCAGCCCCATCCAGGCTACCCCACCGACCTGCAGGCGCAGACGCTGGCGATGCTCACCCTCGCGGACGGCCACAGTGTCGTCACCGAGAAGATCTTCCCGGAGCGGTTCCTGCACGTCGCGGAATTGACGCGCATGGGCGCCAAGGTCTTCAGGCAGGGCCCTACGGCGATCGTCAGCGGCGTCCAGCAGCTCGTCGGCGCGCCGGTGATGGCCTCCGACCTGCGCGCCAGCGCCTCGCTGGTCCTCGCAGGCCTCGCAGCGCAGGGCGAGACGACAATCCTCCGCGTCTACCACCTCGACCGGGGCTACGAGCGGCTGGAACTGGCGCTCAACGCAGTCGGCGCGCGCATCGAGCGCGTCGATGATCAGGACCTGCAAGTCACCGGAGCCGCGGCGACGCCGGAATCGCTCCTCGCAGGATCGACCACAGGCTGAATTGGATCTCGGTTTCAGTCCTCGCCGAAGCCGGAGTTCACCAGCTCTTCGAGCATCCTGCACGCGTCCTCGGCGTCGTCACCGACCGCGGTGATCTCCAGCTCCACGCCCTGCGTCGCTGCGAGCATCATCATCTGCATGATGGACTTGCCGTCCACCTCTTCGCCGTTGCCCTTGACGGTGACATCGGATTGCACACCGGTCGCCGCGTCAACGAACATCATCGCCGGCCTGGCGTGCAGGCCGAGGCGGTTTTTGATCTTGACCTTGCAGGTGGCGCGCTGTGACACCGGTGGGAGGGCTCCTGATCGCTGGTGCGATTCGACGAATGTGGATGCCAGTGTAGCGGTCGGCTGCGCCTTGGCGCGTCGGCTTCCGGTCGGGCGCACGACAGCGCCGGGGGGCTACAAAAACCGCCATCTGGTCTTGCAATCAGCCGGTGTACTGGTGGCTGTCCGCCTCTTCCAGCAGGGTGATGACCTCTTCCGGCGTGCTCGCCTGCCGGAGGAACTTGCGGAAGGTTTCCTGGCTGAGGTTCTTGAAGATGACCTCCATCGCCTGGAGGTGCTCCTCAGGGCTCTCGGCAGGGCTCAGCAGCAGGAAGATCGAGTACACCGGCTGGCGGTCGAGCGCGTTGAAGTCGACGCCAGCCTGGCTGAGGCCGATGGCCGCGTGGATCGAACCGGCGGAGGGGTGCTTGACGTGCGGGACCGCGACGCCGCGGCCGAAGCCGGTCGAGCCCTTCTGCTCCCGCTCGAGGACCATCGAGATCAACTCATCGCGGAGCCCCGCGTCGGCGGCGCCGGAGGCGATCAGGGCGTCCACCAACTCGATGATCGCGTCGTCACGCTTGGTCGCGTCCAGCGACGTCACGATCGACTTGGGAGAGACAATGTTCTTCAGCTTCATACAAACGCCTCCGGCGTGATCACGTCGCGCGCCTGGTGTCGCGCAGGCGCTCCTTGAAATCGGTGAGTTGTCGTTGTGCTCTATCGACCGCCTGATCGATGCAGCTATAGACGTTGGACCCGTCGGACTTGCCGATCAGCGGGTCGTGCTTGACGACATCCACCATGACCTCGACCTGGAACGAATCCTTGTCGGCCGCGTGCAGGACGACCTCGATCTCCTGCACGCCGTCGAAGTACTTCAGGAGCTTCTCGGATTTCGTCCGCACATGCTCCTCGATGGGCGGGGTCAGATCCATTCCTTTGCTCGTGACCTCAATCCGCATTGCCGCTCCTTCATCAGTAGTACGGGCCGATCCAGCGGCCCGGGGAGTTGTCGTTCGACCTCTGGTCAGCCAGCCTTGCTGCGGGCCCCATCGGCGCCTCGATCCCCGCCTGGCTCATCCTTGTCCTTGGACGCATCCTCGGACGCCGCTGCGGGATCCTGCATTTTGCCAGCGCCGGGGTCTGTTGCCAAGCCGGAACCGGCTGGAATCGTCGTGAACCCACTGGATCGCTCCCGATCCGGGACCAGCACACCGCCGGAGACGACGAACCGCAGCGCCTCCTCGATCGAGATCGGCAACTCGATCGCGTCCTCCCTGGGCACGGTGATCGTGTACCCGGTGAAGGGCGTGGGGCTCGAAGGGATGAAGACGCTGACGACCTCGTCGCTGCCGGTCTGCTGCTGGATGTCCTTGAGCGAATCGCCGGTGAGCAGGCCGACCGTCCAGATCCCAGCGCGGGGGTACTCGACGATCACGACCTTGCTGAACTTCATCTGGCTCTCGCCGAAGAGGAAGTCCACGATCTGCTTCACGTGGGGGTAGACCTGCTTGAAGATCGGGATCCGCGCGAGCAGGTGCTCGACCCTCGCGTACAGGCGCCGGCCGATGAAGCCGCCCAGCATGCGCCCTGCGAGGTAGATCAGGATGATCGCGACGATGAGCCCTGTGAAGCGGGTGTACCACTGGGTGTCCCACCAGTCGCTGAAATTGGCGGTGCGGATCTGGCTCTGCAGCTCCGTTTCAGATAGAGGCGCGAGGCTCGCCTTGCGGCGTTCCTGGCGGCGCTGCTCGAGCTGATCTTCTGTGACCTTGAACCACCCAGGGAGGCGCTTCTCGTCCACCACATTGGGGGTGGTGACGATGACGAGCTTCTGGACCCCTGAGTTGATCGGCTGCGCGATGTTGGTGTCAACGAATCGGTACGCCTGCACCACGATCCAGAGCGTGAGGACGGTGGGCAGCAGCACGATGAGACCCCGCATGAAGAAATGCCGGAAGTCGCTGCCGAAACTCTTGTCGCTCGTTTTACCCATTCGCTCCGTTTTCGCACTGACCGGCCGGACAGGCCGGTGGCCGAGGCCTCGTTCGTAACCTCTTTATAGCCCGCGGATGTCGCCCTTCCATCGTCGGGTGTTCTTACGACGCCCCTTGAGCCTTGTTCGGATCTCGGGGCGTGTCCTGTCGCCCCCACTCGCCCTCCAGGAGCATCCGCAGCGCTTGGGGGTACGCCTCCAGTTCCTGCTCGAAGACGCGGTCCGCCAGGTCCTCCGCCGTGTCGCCCTCCAGCACCGGGCAACGCCGCTGCAGCACGATGGGGCCGGTGTCGTACCGCCCATCGCAGAGGTGGACGGTGCAGCCTGATTCCGCGGCGCCCGACGCCAGCACCGCCTTGTGGACGTGCGTCCCGTACATCCCAGGGCCGCCGAAGTCCGGCAGCAGCGCTGGATGGATATTCACGACACGGCCGGCCCAGCGATCCGGGACCGGCATCAGCCGGAGGTACCCTGCGAGGACGACCCACTCGATCCGGTGCTCATCGAGCAGGGCGATCAACTCCGACTCCGGGATGTCACCCTCGATGACCAGCGCAGGCAGCCCCAGTTCACGCGCCCGATCGGCGCCCTTGCAGCGCCTCGACGCCACCACCAGCGCGATCTCCGCCCTGAGTTCGCCCCTGGCGATCACCTCCGCGAGGTTCACCATCGTCCGGCCGGATCCTGAGAGGAAGACCGCGAGCCTTGGGCGTTGTTGCGAGGCGTCGCCGCTGCTCATGCGTGGTCTTCTTTGGTCACCGTCGCAGGGCTGGTGAAGGGGATCGGCTGGCCCTTGGCGTCCACCGCGACCATCGTCAGCGTGGCGCTGGTCACCGGGACGATCTCCTCGCCCACGTACCGCTCCGCCTCGACCTCGACGCAGATCGTCACGCTGGTTGTCCCCTGCCGTTTCACCCAGGTGTAGAGCGTGACGATGTCGCCCAGCCGGACCGGGGCCTTGAAACTGACGGCGTCCATCGACGCGGTGACCCAGCGGTGGGCGCCGTGGCGGCGCGCCTCGACGAACCCCGCCTGATCGATGAGGCTGAGGATCACACCACCGAAGATGGTGCCGTACTGGTTGGTGTCGCGCGGGAGCGTGACGACCTGCAGGGCGAGGCGGCGTCCGTCGCTGGTTCCGGTTTCGTTCGTCATGGGATCGCATCGTACCGCCCCAACCGCGCTTGGCGCTGGAGCGCCCCTGCGGGCGATAGAATGACCGCGATGCCCCCCACTTTGCAGACATCCCGGCACATGCTCGCGCTCGCGGCGCTGCTCGGCGCGGTGCTGCTCCTGGGCGGCTGCCAGAGCGAGCGCCGGGTGATCTCCATCAAGGGTGGTCTCGCAGGGATCAGGGGCGCCGAGGGGCAGGAACTCGCCGAGAGCCAGCGCGTGGACCGCCCCAGGGGCAGCGCCTTCGGCGACCTCGCGAGCAGGCAGCGCCAGGCGGCGATGGCGGATCAGGCGTCCAGCGACGGCGCTGCGCCCCTCAACCCAAACTCGCTCCGCATCGAGCACGAGAACGGCAGCGTCTCGCTCATCATGAACTCCCCTCGGCACGTCGTGATGCACCTGCGGCAGACGCTCGTGCAGGACGAGCCTGAGGTGCTCTTTGACCAGGTGCTGAGCAACAAGGCCAAGAGCATCTACGCGGAGCAGGGGAAAGACCCGCACGAGGCGATCGACTTCCTGTTCAACAACCGCCGCGAGGTGCTGCGGATGCTCCAGCGGATGCCGCAGGGCGAGCTCTCCCCCGGCATGTTCCTGCAGAAGATCGGCGACAGCGCGTACCGCCTCGAACTCCGCGGCGCCAACGGGCAGGGGCTGAGTCTCACCAGGCTCGACGTCGTCTGGGAGCAGGGCGTGTGCCGGCTGCTCTCGGTCAGCTGATCGGAGCCGCTTTGGCCGACGACCGCACACCAGCACAACGCGCCGAGACGATGCGCCGCGTCAAAGGGGCGAACACCTCCTGCGAGGTGCGCCTGCGGAGCGCGCTGCACCGGCGCGGCCTGCGGTACAGCCTCCGAAAGCAACTGCCTGGCAAGCCGGACATCGTCTTCGTGCGCGCGAAGGTGGCGGTCTTCGTCGATGGCTGCTTCTGGCACGGCTGCCCCCAGCACTGCCGGCGGCCTTCGAGCAATACAACGTACTGGCACGCGAAGATCGACCGGAACATGGCGCGTGACGAGCGCATCACGAAGGAGCTGCGTGCGCAGGGCTGGCGCGTGATCCGCGTGTGGGAGCACGACGTGAAAGAGCGTCTCAACCGCAGCGCGGCGCGGATCGAGCGTTCGGTGCGCGCGAGGCTCGATCGGATGTAGTCAGTGCGACGCAGGGTTGTGCAGCAGCAGGTGCGCGCCGATCCCAGCGGCGTAGCCCAGCGCGATGACCGGGGCCCACTTCAGGTGCCCCATGAAGGTGTACCTGCCGTGGGCGACGCCCATCAGCCCGACACCGGCCGCCGAGCCGATCGAGAGCATGCTGCCCCCCACGCCGATCGTGAGCGTGATCAGCAGCCACTGGTCGCGGTGCATCGCAGGGTCCATGCGCAGGATCGAGAACATCACCGGGATGTTGTCGATGACCGCGGACATCGCGCCGAGGATGATGTTGCTCGTTGTCGGTCCGAGATTCCCGTACAACGCGTTGTTGGCGGCGTGGAGGTACCCCAGCACCCCCAGCCCACCGATCGAGAAGATGACGCCGAAGAAGAAGAGGAGCGTGTCCCACTCCGCATCGCCCACCTGCTTGTAGATGTCGAGCTGCTCGTCGTCGTTGTCGGTCTTCGCGAACCCTGCCAGGACGGTGAAGAACATCAGCAGCGAGACGCCGGTCATCATCCCCAGGAAGGGCGGGAGACCAAAGAAGTGCTCGAAGGTGACCGCGAGCAGGATCGTCAGCGCAAAGAGCAGGCAGATGCGCCGCGCGCCGGGCTTGAGGTCCGTGCGTCTTGTCGGCGCCGGCGGCGTGCCCTTCGTGACGAAGAAGCTCATGATGACCGCCGGGACGAGGTACGTCACCACCGAGGGGATGAAGATCGGGAAGAACTCGAAGAAGGAGAGCTTCCCGGACTGCCAGATCATCAGCGTGGTGATATCGCCGAAGGGGCTGAAGGCGCCGCCGGCGTTGGCCGCGACGACGACGTTCGTGCAGGCGATCGCGAT
>CAYGNN010000048.1:0-14691 GCA_964351165.1 uncultured Phycisphaeraceae bacterium | reverse complement strand
ATACCCGTCCTCGCCGATCGTGACGCGGACCGACATGATGTGCTCCGGCGTCTCATAGAAGATCTCATCGCCGACCCACACAGGCATGTCCCCAGGGCCACCGGATACCGGCATCGCGATATCGCCATCAGGGAAACTCCGGAGCACCACGCGACGCTCGCCGGATTGCGAGGATGCGAAGACCACCCACCGGCCGTCGGGGCTGAACCGCGTCGCCGCCTCTGTCGTCGATGTGGCCAGCCACGGCGTGTGCTCGCCGGTTTCGAGATCGAGCAGATGCAGGTCCATATTTCCATTGGCCATATCACCAAAGACAAGCGACCGGCCGTCCCTGGTCTCCGCGAACGGGAAGAGCGCCGTCCCGGTCGAGAGCGTGAGCGACGGCTGCCGCGTCCCGCTCGTCGGGACGGAGTAGATGTCCGGCCCCCGGAAGTAGTGCAGCGACCGGCCGTCGGCGGACCAGGTGATCAGCGATTCGTTGTTGGTGTCCCTGGAGAGCATCGTCTCAACCCCGCGCGCCAGGTCGTACACCGCGACATCGCCCGCCGTCGTGTCGAAGGTCGTGTCGTACGCGATGCGATCCCCGCTCGGTGAATACCTGGCCCCCCAGAGCGAACCGGTGATCCCCAGCGGCGTGGACTGATCTGTCGCGCGATCGAACTGAACCAATTCCGATTCCGCAACCTGATTGGATTGCGGCACGTACGCCAGCAGGCCACCCGGCGCGATGGAGAACGCCGAGAACGCCGGCCACGCGTCGCGCCAGACCCCCTCGGCAATCCGCTCGGAATCGCCGATGAACTCGAACGTCGTCATGTCCAGCCGCTGCCGGTGCAGGTCGCCGGCGCGCCAGTACACCACCGAGTCCGGCGCGACGAATCGCCCCGTCGTCTCGAAACTGAAGAGCCGCTTGACGATCTCGCCCTCCATGTTGCAGACATACAGCCCCGAGTCCGACGTGTGATCGTCCTGGTTCATCACGATGTAGTGCTCGCCGCCGGGCAGGTACTGGGGGCACACCGGCCAGTCGCCCATCCGATCCGGGAACATGTCGAGCACGACTTCCGCCTCACCGCCGCGCTCATCGACCCGCATCAGCGGGCCGCGCACGGTCCCGAACAGGATCGTGCCGTCCTCACGCCAGTCGCCGCCGCCGTTATTGATCGATCCGGTATTGTCCACAAGCAGCTCCGGGCGGCCGCCCTCGGCGTTGACCCGCACCAGCGCAGCGCGGTCGAAGCACGCGATCCACTTCCCGTTGGGGCTCCAGAACGGGAACGTGGGGCGCTCCAGCCCATCGATCACCCGCGTCTCGCCCGTCGAGAGTTCCCGCACGCACAGCACGGCTTTGGCGCCGCGCTGCGCGATGAACGCGAGCCGCGTCCCGTCAGGCGAGAACTCGATCGGCCCGTGGTCCTGCCGCAATTCCAGGTCTTCCGGCATCGCGAATTCCGAGACCAGCCGCACCCGCTCAACCGCCGGCGTCGGCTTGAGCAGCAATGCCCCCAGCGCGACCGCAGAAACGAGGACCCCCGCCGCCAGCGCCCAGGCGCGCCGGGAGCCGCCCGAACCCCCGGCCTCCGCCCCGGCGCTGACAAAGCTGTCCGTATCCCCCGCTTTCGCGTTCTCTAATTCAATGCGCGCATCGGCAATGTCGTGCAGCCGCTGATGCTTGTCGCGTTCCAGGCATCGCGAGAGCACATGCCGAACGATGGGGGGCGTTCCGGCGGGCAATAGTTCGAGGTCGATGTCCTTGTGCAGGATCGCGCCGATCGAATCGGTCGCCGTCTCCCCATGGAAGGGGCGGACACCAGTGAGCATCTCGTACAGCACCAGCCCAAACGACCAGATGTCGGTGCGCTTGTCGACGTGCCGCCCCCGCGCCTGCTCGGGGCTCATGTACGGCGCAGTCCCCAGGATCGCCCCTGGGATCGTCGGCGAATGCAGCACAGGGCTCGTGACCGTTGGCAGCTCCGTCGAGGATCCGCCAGTGGAGGACGACTGCTCGTCGGTCGCCTTCGCCAAACCGAAGTCGAGGACTTTCACCTCGTTGTCGAGCGACACCTTGATATTCGCCGGCTTGAGATCGCGGTGGATGATCCCAGCCTCGTGCGCCGCCTCGACGCCCTTGGCGATCCGCACCGCGACTTCCAGCGCATCATCAACAGGCAGCGACCCGTGATCGAGCCGCTCGGCCAGCGTCTCGCCATCGACATACTCGAGCACCAGGTACCGAGCCCCATCGATCGATTCCAAACCGAAGATCCCCGCGACGTTGGGGTGGCTCAGCGACGCCAGCGTCCGCGCCTCGCGCTCGAACCGGCTCAGCCGGTTGGGGTCCGACGCCAACTCTTCAGGCAGCGATTTGATCGCGACCTGACGGTCCAGCCGCGTGTCGTGACCCAGGTAGACCACGCCCATCCCGCCGCGGCCGATCTCGCGGATGATCTGGTACTGCCCGAGCTGAGAATTGGGTTCGAGGTTCACCGTGCCAGTGTATCGGCACAACGCACGATGCAAAGCATCAAACGGTCGCCGTGAAAATCCCGCAGCGCGACGCCTCATGCCCAGTCCGCGCGTTGCGGCCCAGCTCCAGAACCTCCGGATTATTCAGCCCGCACGAGGACATCCGCTCCAGCAGCGCCCCAGTCGTCTCAGCGCCGCCGATGCACCGGAACCAGTCATCGAGCGTGTCCCGCGCGACATCATCGAGCTCGCGCTCCAGCACGATCTCCGCGAAGACCAGCCGACCGGTCGGGCGCAGCAGCCGGGCGATCTCACGCAGGATCGCATCCTTATCAGGCGAGAGGTTCAGGATCCCGTTGAACGTGATCAGGTCGAACGAGTCATCATCGAATGGCGTCGCGCTAGCCTCCGAGCACACGAACCGCGTGTTCGTCAGCCCCGCTTCCTTCGCGCCGGCTTCCGCCTTCGCCACCATGTCCTCGCTGAAGTCGAGCCCGACCACCGTCCCGGTCGGGCCGACCTCTCGCGCCGTCGCCAGCGCATCGAGCCCCGCGCCGCAACCGATGTCCAGCGCCGCAGCGCCGACCGCGGCGCAGATGTAAGGCCGAGGGTTCCCAGCGCCGGTGAACGATTCCACTACGCTCGCAGGCGCCCAGTCGAGCAACGACGCCTGGTACCCGACCTGCTCTGCGAACGCGCGCCCGACCGGGAAGCCGTGCTTCTGATCGGGCGCCGTCGCGACGCGGCCGTACCGCTGAGCCACCGCGACCGAGATCGATCCCGGAGACATCGACGCGAGCGGCTTGTCACCACCGGGTGCAGGCATCAGCGATTCCCGATCAGAGGTTCGGCTGCGGCGTCGTCCGCAGGTAGGGCTTCACCTCGACGAACCCCTTGGGGAACTTCTCCTTCGCCTCATCGTTGCTCACCGCAGGCACGATGATGCAGTCATCGCCGTGCTCCCAGTTCGCAGGCGTCGCCACCTGGTAATCCGAGGTCAGCTGCAGCGAATCGATCACGCGCAGCAGCTCGTCGAAGTTCCGCCCGGTGCTCGCAGGGTAGGTCAGCGTGAGCTTGACCTTCTTGTCAGGACCGATGATGAAGACGGAGCGCACCGTCAGCGTGTTGTCCGCGTTGGGGTGGATCATGCCGTAGAGGTTCGACACCTTCCGGTCGGCGTCCGCCAGCAGCGGGAAGTTCAGCGCGACGCCCTGCGTCTCCTCGATGTCGCCCGACCACTGCTCGTGATCGGCCAGGCCATCCACGCTCAGCCCAGCGACCTTCACGTTCCGCTTGTCGAACTCCGGTTTGAGCTTCGCAACGGTGCCCAGCTCCGTCGTGCACACCGGCGTGAAGTCCTTGGGGTGCGAGAACAGCACGCCCCAGCTGTCGCCCAGCCAGTCGTGGAACTTGATCTCGCCCTGCGTGGACTGCTGCGTGAAATCGGGCGCGGTGTCGCCGAGTTGGATGGACATCAGAAAACTCCGGTGAAAAGAATCAAGGATCGCGTGTCAGCAACGGACGTTGGATCATATCGCGCCAGGACGCACACCTGCTGAGTTGTCCCGAGTTTCTGGAGGCGCCTACGCGACCGCAGCGCCGACCGGCTGCCGCACAGCCCTAGGCTCTGGCGCATTCGCCTTCGGCCTGCTCAGCGTCATCAGACGCTCGCGCCGCTCGTGGATCACACGCCTGGGCATCGTCTCGAACCGGCCAGGCATCGCCCGCCGCAGCCCCCAGCGGATCGCCAGCCGCCACGCGACCGGGTCCCGCTCCGCCAGCGCCCGGCGAACGCCGGAGACCGGCCGCCCGTGCGCCAGGTCGCACGCCGAGCGGATCAGCCGGATCATCCCGCGCGTGCTCTCGAGCGCAGGGGGCTCGTGGTCGAGGTCGATCATCGGGAGCGTCCACGCGCGGAGCAGCTCGAACTGCGCGTACCGTTCGTCGTCGCCGGTGTCGCTCGTCACCGTCTCGTGACCGCCCTGGTGCATCTCGACGAGCGCCTCGTTGCACAGCGCCAGGTCGCCGTGCCGCAGCGCGCGGATGAACCACCAGCCATCGACCGACGAGGAGATCCCTGCAGGGGCCTCGAACAGCACGCCCGCATCGATGACGCGCCGGTGCACCAGCACCGACGTCGGCGTCCCGATGTCCAGGTCCTGCAGGTAGATCGCCAGGTGGACGTCGCGCTGGCGGATGAGCTCGGCCGCGGAACGGCGCCCGATCCGTTCCGCGCCCTTGCTCTGGCCGTTGATCACCCGGTCTGTCAGGCACCGCACGATCGCCGCACCTGGGCACGCCGCCGCGATCGACAGCATCCGCTCCAGCGCCGCCGGTTTGAGCGCGTCGTCATCGAAGAGCGGCTTGATCCACTTCCCGCGCGCCGCGCGCAACGCGTGGTTCACGTTGCCAGCCTGCCCGTGCTCGCCGGTGTTGGCGATCACGCGCACGCGGTCGTCGCAGCCGAAGACCTCCGATGCGATCCGCTCGGCGTCCCCGCTCGCCGGATCATCATCGCTGATGACCAGCTCCCAGCCGGTGAACGTCTGCGCACGCACGCTCTCCAGCGCCCTTCGGAGCAAGGCAGGGCGCTGGAACGTCGGCACAACCACAGACACAATCGGCGCTGGCGCGCATTGGATCGGCGCGATCATCGGATCGTCTTCCCTCTTCTCCAGAGCCCGCCGCGTTGATTCCCCCGCAGCGAAGCCCTGTTTTCTCAACTCAACGTGCTGAATGTACCGCGCAGGCGGGCGACCGAAAAGGCTCGATCCGGAGATCGACGGAGCCTGTTGATGCAGCAGCAGTTACCGCCGCGGCTTCGGCGGCTCGCGCCCCTCGCTCGTCCACAGGATCGCCAGCGATTGCACGAACCGGTCGGGGAGCGCCGTGCGAACCAGCAACCGAGCAAGCGGCCGACCGATCAGCATCCCGATGATCAGCGACAGGCCCCCGAGCGCGATCGTCATCGGAACCGTCCACACCCAGACGATCTGGTGCGACAGGGCATTGGCGTAGAGCGCGCCGCTGATCGGCTGATCGGTGGCTCGCACATACATGGTGGACGCGATCGCAGCGACCACCAGCGGGAAGATCGCCGCCATCGCAAGGCGACGTTTGGGGACACCGAGCAACGCGACCGAACCAAAACAGCCGATCGGGAGCATCGCGAAGAACAACCCCGGCCATGTCGTCTGCGCCGCCATCGCAACGAACGTGCTCGGCTTGCCGTTCTCATCTACAACCGCGACCCCATCGACGCTCTCCCACCACACCGGATCGATCTGCGACCAGCGGGTGATCGGGTTGGGGTTGTCCGGGTTCTGCTCCACCCACCATTGCCGGTGTAACTCGCCGATGACAAACTGCACGTTCTCTTTGCAGATCTCCGTCGTCCCGACCGTGAGCCCGAAGATCGCCATGCCGGCGCCGATCGACACCGCGAAGAACAGGAAGAGCCAGAGCCCCGCGAGCGTCGCCGCCCACCGGTTCGACCAGCGCCCCAGCAGGGGGTACTCCTGCAGCGCCGCCGCCTGCCCGCACTCAGGGCACCGCGCGATCAGCAGGTTGTACTTCGATTCGCGCACGATCCGCTGCCCGCACAGGTTGAAACCGCACGCGATGCACACGCGGTCCCCCTGGATCACGCCGACGACCTGATCAGCAGCCCCGTTCTCGTTCTTCACCGCGTCATCGCTCATGCATCGCGCCCCCTGGAATACCGCGCCCGCCGCAACTGCCGGCGCCACATCGCGCCGCGCACCACTCCCAGGATCCACCGCACCGGGAGACCGACCGGCGAAGCGATCAGCATCACCAGCAGGCAGCCGATCAGCAACAACAGCCGACCATGCCACTGCTCGACTCCAGGGGTCTGCGTTGTGTTCCACGCTGTGGGATCCAGGAGCACGATCGAAAACTGGTACACCCACCCAACCCAGTTCAAGGAAACAAGCACGACCAGGATCACCGCCCAGGTCGCCCACCGCCGCCAGAAGCGCAGGTGCGCCATCGTCGCCGTCAACCAGATCCCGCACATCGCAGAAAAGATCGCCGTCGCGACAACCGCCGCGTCACGCCCATCATCGTTGCGGATGATGTGCCTACCGCGGCGTTCGAACCTCGTCTCGTTCTCGAACGCGTTCGTCAGGAACTCGACCATCGACTCACCACGGTCCTGCGCGATCTCGCCCAGACCGTAGATCATCCCGACCGTCGTCCCCAGCAGCGCCGACGCAAAGAGCACCTGCACCACCAGGATGGACAGCGCCGCATCGATCCGCCGCGCCTTCCGCCAGACTGCATGAATCGGGTGCCGTCGACGGACGCACGCGTGCGCGCAGGTCGGGCAGACGACGATCGGCAGGCGCAGCGATGCATCCTGGAACGGCGCGACCCGCGCCAGATCAAACCCGCACGAGTTGCAGACATGGGAGATCGCCACGACGCCACAGTAGTTCGGAATCGATGGCGGATGGTTCCGGCGTTCACAGCCGCCGAGGCCGGTTCAGCCCCGGTCAACCTCGCAGAACGTCAGCTCGAGGTACCGCGCGACGTAATCGATGATGCTGTCCGCCTCCGGGATCTCCGGGTTCTGGGTCATCCCCATCGGCTCGAACCGCATCCCCTTGAACCGCCGGCAGGCGTCCTCGAGGCTCAGCCCGAACTGCATCGCGAGGCTGAAGGCCCGCGTGAAGGCCTGGCACATCCCGCTGAGCGTCGAGCCCGCCTTGGACATCTTGATGAAGATCTCGCCCGGCTTGCCGTCAGCGTGCAGGCCGATCGTCAGGTACCCCTCGTGCCCCGCCACCGCGAACTTGTGCGTGACAGATGATCGGGTCTCAGGCAGTGTTCGACGGGTCGCGATCATGTCCTGGCTCGCCTCCGGTTGGGCGCCATCAGGCCCGGCCAAATCAGCAGCCGGCGTTGGCACGGAGGGAACTATCGGACCACCGCTCGCCGCCGGTGCAGAATCGGACTCCATCGGCGCCTGCTCGGCCTGCGATTCGATCGGCGTCTCCTTGGGGGTGGACCGCCGCCGGCCAGTAGACCGCTTCGTCGATTGACTGGTGCGCTGCGGGTTGGGCATCAGCCGTTGCTCCCAAAGAGCGCCTCGCGGGCCTGCTCGTACCGCTTGATCGTTTCCGTGACCACGCGCTCAGGCAGCTCAGGCCCCGGCGCTGTCTTGTCCCACTTGCCAGCCTCGACCAGCTCCAGCAGGTAATCGCGGACGAACTGCTTATCCAGCGCCGCAGGCTCCACGCCGGGGTTGCCGCACTCTTCCTGCGGCCAGTACCGCGAAGAATCAGGCGTCAGCGCCTCGTCGATCATGATCGGCTCGTCCCCGATCGGCTCGCCGTCAGGACCGATGGGCAGGCCGAATTCGAACTTCGTATCCGCCAGCACGATCCCGCGCGTCAGCGCCACCTCGGAGGCCGCCTTGAAGACGTTCAGCGAGATGTCGCGCAGCTTCTCCATCATCGGCCGGCCAGCGATCTCGCAGGCGCGATCGAAATCGATGTTCTCGTCGTGCTCGCCGATCTCCGCCTTCGTCGCCGGCGTGAAGATCGGCTCAGGAAGCTTCGCCCCCCTCGTCAGCCCCTCAGGCAGCGGCACGCCGCAGACCGTCCTGCTCTGCTTGTATTCCGCCCAGCCGGAGCCGGCCAGGTACCCACGCACCACGCACTCGATCGGGACGACCCGGCACGCCTGCCCGATCGTGACGCGTCCCCTGAGCGGCTCGCGCTGCTCGTCCGTCAGCCCCGGCAGATCGTCGGCGTCCGTCGAGAGGACGTGCGTCTTGCACAGCCCCTGCTCCTCGATCCACTGGAACCACCGCGTCGCGATCCCGGTCAGCATCCGCCCCTTGCCTGGAATCAGCGTGGGCAGGACCACGTCGAAGGCCGACAGGCGGTCGGTCGCGACGATCAGGATCCGCGGCGAACCGCCCTCCTCGGTCGCAGGAAGGGTGTAGACATCGCGGACCTTGCCCTCGCGGCGGTTGCTGTAGGGCAGGTCGGTCCGCTGAACAGCGGCGGTGGTGGTCATGGTGTTGGCTCCGGTCATGTGCGGCAAGGTACCGATGCCGGAGCGCGTTCACAGACCCACGCCAATGCTGGGGTTACGCCACCACCGGTTGTGGATTGCCGGTGAAAACGCCCGGCCCCGCTTCCCATGACATCACCATGGACCGTCAGCAGACCTCCAGTTGTAATCCGCATGCGGACCGTCACAATGAAGAATCGGCACGCGGCTGTTCTGCGCGTGCCCTGAGGCCGGACGCCACAGGCCCAGGGAGGCCCAACCCCACCATGCTCCGCTTTGCGGTCTTCAACCAGGATGGCCCAGCGACCGACTGGCAGATCAAGCACGCCAACGTCGTCGCCACCGATGGCTCCATCGTCCCTGGCGAGGTCCGCTTCGAGGACGGATTCATCCTCTGCGAGCGCGAGGAAGAGGGTTCCACCGCCCTCGGCATGCTCTACGAGACCGACAGCGTCGGCGCGACCTGGCTCCAGACCTGCCTCCTCCCTGCGTCCAACCGTCCCTACCTGCTCAGCCTCGAGCTCGCCAGGCACCGGCTGATGCAGTACCTCGTCAAGGCCGAGCAGTGGCTCCTGACCGACCTCCCGGCGGACGACCCGATCAGCGTCCGCTTCGAAGAGGCCCGGTCCACGTTCACCGAGGCCCTCGTCGCAGGGGGCGGCGCCGGTGAGTTCAACGTCGAGCAGGCCCGCCTCGCGCGCAAGGCGCTCGAACTCGGTCTGCAGGCCGGCGAGATGCTCGCCGAGCGCGCCGCCAGCGCCACACTCCGCGCCCGCCTGGCGATGAACAAGGATGGCGACCGCCGCAAGCAGCACTGGTTCGGCGTCGGCGTCGCGCCGGACCGCTTCGCAGAGCCCCTGTGCAAGGTCGTCGCAGGCGCTTTCGACTTCATCAACGCGCCGATGCGATGGACCGACCTCGAACCGGAAGAAGGAACCTACGCCTTTGCGCGCACCGACCGGTGGGTCGAGTGGGCCGTGCTCAAGGCGAAGCTCCCGGTCGTCGGCGGCCCGCTCATCGACTTCCGCCCAGGCTGCACGCCGGACTGGCTGAGCATCTGGGAGCACGACTACGAAACGCTCCGCGATCTGGTCTTCGAGCACGTCAAGCTCGTCGTCACGCGCTACCGCAAAGCCGTCTCGCGCTGGACCGTCGTCAGCGGCATCCACTGCAACGAGCACTTCACGCTCTCGCTCGAGCAGGTGGTCGACCTGACCAGGACCGCGGTCCTCGCTGTGCGCAGGCTCCAGCCCAAGGCGCGCATCACCGTCGAGCTCGACCAGCCTTGGAGCGAGAACCGCAGCGTCAACCGCGCGACGATCCCCGCGTACCTCTACGCCGAGCTGCTCGCGCAGGCGGAGATCGACGTCGATGCGCTGGGCCTGCGCATCCAGATCGGTGAGCCCAAGCTGGGCGGTGTCGCCCGCGACATGCTCAGCGTCTCAGGGATGCTCGATCAATTCGCAGCGTTCGAGAAACCCATCGCGATCACCGCGGTCAGCGCACCGAGCCTCCCGCCGCCCGCCGGCGAGCCGCACCTCGACCCCGGCTTCGTCGGTGAGCCGTGGAGCGAGCAGACACAGGCCGCGTGGCTCTCGAAGTTCGTCTCGTGCGCGCTGGGTAAGCCCTACGTCTCCAGCGTCTGCTGGCAATCGCTCTACGACGTGCCAAGCCCAGGCGAGCTCCCGATGGGGGGGCTGATCTCAGCGGAGGGCGTCCCCAAGCAATCGATGACCCGCGCGCTGGCGCTGCACAAGGTCCTGCACGGCGTCAAACCAGCGCCCACCACGCCAGGGCCGGACGATGCGCCCAGCGACGACGCGCCGGCGCCCGGATCCGAGGGCTGAACCGATGCGATCCGGTCATCACACCAGGTCGCACTGGATCACCGGCCCCGCCGGCGCTGCGCCGGTTCTGCTGCTGACGCTCATCGCGTCCATCGGTCTACTCCGCGGCGCACTAACGACGACCGGCGTGCGCACCGACGCTGCGCCCATCGCCGATGTGCGCCTGAACGTGAACACCGCGTCGTACGCCCAATTGCAACTGCTCCCACGAATCGGCCCGGCGATGGCGCAGCGGATCATCGACGACCGCGCCGAGAACGGCCCATACGCGGACGCCGAGGACATCCAGCGCGTCCGCGGCATCGGCCCCAAGACCGCAGAGCGCATCGCGGCCGCCGCTGATTTCTAAACACGGGCAAGGCCCGGCCCCGGACGCGCCGATACACTCACCCTGATGACTGCGTCCGACCGCGCGACCAGTCCCGCAGGCGCCCCAGCGGCGTCCATCCCCGCGACCAACCCTCTCGTAGCGATTGGGCGGAGCGGCGCTGCGCGCTCGCTGATCGAAACCCTCGATCAGCACCAACGCGTCGGCGTTTTCGGCTCCTGCGGATCGTCCACGTCCATGCTCGCCGGCGCGATCGCCGAGGCCGGCAGCCTCGTCGTGCTCATCACCGCGCACCTCGACGACGCCGACGAGGCGGTGGACGAGCTCACCGCGATGGGACGGCCCGCATCGAAACTCGCGGCGCTGCAATCGCTCCCCGGCGAGTCTGACGTCAGCATCGAACTCGTAGCGCAAAGGCTGGGGCAGGTCCGCCGCATCGTCACGGGCGACGTGCGCACTGGCGAGGTCATCGTCTGCCCCATCCAATCGCTCATGCAGACGATCCCGCCGGTCGAGCGGCTCGATGAACTGCTCCGAACCTGCGCCAAAGGCGACACGCTCGACCCCGGCGACCTCGTCCGCTGGCTCGACACCGCCGGCTACCGCCGCTTCGACGCGATCGAGGAGGCCGGCGACGTCGCCGTCCGCGGCGGCATCATCGACATCTTCGCGCCAGGATTGGGCAGCGCCACCGCCGCCGCGGGTCCGGTGCGGCTGGACTTCTTCGGCGATGAGCTCGACGCGCTCTTCGAGATCGACATCGACACGATGGGCTCCGACCGCGCGATCGACGCGGTCGAGCTGGTCAGCATGGGCGCCGCCGAGGCCCAGCAGGCGCCCGGCGGTCAGTGCGCGCTGGAGCTCTTCCCGACGAGCGCGCGCATCCTGCTGCACGAACTGATCGAGATCAACGAGCAGGCCCGCGGCTACCACGAGCGCGTCATCGACGACCAGGGCGTGCTGGGGCTGCCCGCCGTCCTGAAACTCCTGGGCGAGCGCTTCACGTCGGTCGCGGAGATCAACCAGTTCTCCGGCGGTTCCCCAGCCGCCGGCGCTGCGATCGACCTCCCGGTGCGCACACTCCCTGGATTTGCGCCGGACGCCGCGACCGCGATCGAAGAACTCGCCGAGATGGCGAGCGCGTGCGAGCTGGTCGTCTGCTGCGAGAACGAGGGCGAGCAGTCGAGGCTGCTCGAACTGCTGGAGGAACGCGCGCCGGACGCGAAAGTCGGCACGCTCGTCGCCTACCTGCACCGGGGGTTCATCCTCGAGGACAACCCCGACCGCCCCAGCGTCTTCGTGCCGCACCACGAGTTGTTCCACCGGTACCACGTGCGCAGAAAGATCGGCCGCATCGGGACCGGCCGTGCGATGGACACCTTCCTCACCATCGAGGAGGGGGACTACGTCGTCCACGCGGATCACGGCGTCGGGAAGTTCGTCGGCCTGCGCACGATGGAGCGCGCCAAGGTCGCCTCGACCGGTTCGAGCGAAGAGTTCCTGACGATCGAGTTCGCGCGCAAGAGCCGCCTGCACGTCCCGATGACGCAGATCGACAAGGTGCAGCGGTACGTCGGCGGGTTCTCAGGTTCGCCGCCGCTGTCGACGATCGGAGGCAAGAAGTGGTCGGCGCAGAAGCAGAAGGTGTCGGAGGCGGTCCGCGACCTCGCGGCGGAGATGCTCCGCGTGCAGGCGGCGCGGGCGGCGCTGCCAGGCGTGCGCTACCCAGACGACACCCCCTGGCAGAAGGAGTTCGAGGCGGAGTTCCCATACCAGGAAACGGACGACCAGCTCGCGGCGCTGAGCGAGATCAAGAAGGACATGCGCTCCGAGCAGCCGATGGACCGACTCGTCTGCGGCGATGTGGGGTACGGCAAGACAGAGGTCGCGATCCGCGCCGCCTTCAAGGCGGTCGAGTACGGCAAGCAGGTCGCGGTGCTGGTGCCGACGACGGTCCTCGCCGAGCAGCACGAGCGCACGTTCAAGGCGCGCTTCGCGGATTATCCTTTTGTCATTGAATCGCTCTCGCGGCTCAAATCCAAGGCCGACCAGAACGCCCTGCTCAAGCGGGCGGCCAAGGGCAAGGTGGACGTGCTCATCGGCACGCACCGCATCCTCTCGCAGGACGTCAACTTCGCCGACCTGGGGCTGGTAGTTGTCGACGAGGAGCAGCGCTTCGGCGTCGAGCACAAGCAGAAGCTTCTTTCGATGCGCACCTCGGTGGACGTGCTGACGCTCACCGCGACGCCGATCCCTCGCACGCTGCACATGGCGATGCTTGGGCTGCGCGATATCAGCTCGCTCACGACAGCGCCGGTGGACCGCCGATCCATCGTGACGGAGGTCATTCCCTACAACCAATTGCGCATCAAGCGCGCGATCGCGCGGGAGCTGGCGCGCGAGGGGCAGGTGTACTTCGTTCACAACCGCGTGAAGTCGATCCACAAAGTTGCAGATCAGGTGCGCGCGATGGCGCCCAACGCGGAGGTCGTCGTGGGGCATGGGCAGATGGCCCCCAAGGAACTCGAGAAGGTCATGCTCCGCTTCATGCGAGGGAAGGCGGACATCCTCGTCTGCACGACGATCATCGAGTCCGGCGTCGATATCCCCAACGCGAACACAATGGTCATCACCGACGCCGACCGGTTCGGGCTCGCGGACCTGCACCAGCTCCGAGGGCGCGTGGGGCGTTACAAGCACCGCGCGTACTGCTACGCGCTGCTCCCTGAAGACCGGCAGGTCACGGAGAAATCGAAGAAGCGGCTCAAGGCGATCGAGGAGTTCTCGATGCTCGGCGCAGGCTTCAAGATCGCGATGCGCGACCTGGAGATCAGGGGCGCCGGCAACCTGCTGGGGCCTGAGCAGTCGGGGCACATCGCAACGGTGGGGTACGAGATGTACTGCCGCCTGCTGGAAGACTCGGTGCGCGCGCTCCGCAACGAGCGTGTCGAGCGCACCGTCGAGACGACGGTCGAGATCGGCGTCGCCGGGAGCGTGCCCAAGGCGTACGTGCCCTCGGACCGCCGGCGCATGGAGGTGTACCGCAGGCTGGGGGTCGTCGAGACTGCCGAGGGCGTCGAGCAGCTGGAGACGGACCTGACGCAGGCGTACGGCGAGCCTCCCAAGTCCACGAAGGCGCTGCTGCGGCTGGCGCAGCTGCGGATCGCGGTCGCGGATCTTGGGGTCCGGTCGGTCACGATGCAGGACAAGGACGTGCTGTTCCGCACAAAGGATCCACAGGCGTTGGCCGCGGCGCTCGCTGGCGCGAAGGGGACGGTCCGCGCCCTGGCCCCAAGGGATCGGGGCGGGACGCAACATGAGGTGTATTACCGACCGCCGGAGAACTACCTGGAGCCGGGGACATTGCTCAATGTGCTGCTGGTCCGCCTCTCGGCGTCAAGCGGGGCGGGATAACCACCGATAGGCTCGGGATATGGAGATCTGGCACGCCATCATCCTGGGGTTGGTCGAGGGGATCACCGAGTACCTGCCGATCAGCTCGACAGGGCACCTGATCATTGTCTCTGCGCTGCTGGGTCGCGACGCCGAGGGCGGTAAGGCTCGCGGTGATGGGTCTCTACTGGAACCGCATCGTGCAGATGCTGCTGGGGCTCCTGGGCAAATCGCCTGAAGGGCGACGGCTCGCGATCAACCTCATCGTCGCGTTCCTCCCTGCAGCGGTCTTCGGCGTGCTGCTCAACGACCTCATCAAGGCGAACCTTTTCAGCACGTGGCCGGTCCTCGCGGCGCTGGCGCTGGGCGGCGTGTGGATGATCTGGCTCGGACGCGGCAAGAAGCACCACGTCAGCGTCGAGGAAGGCGAGCCGCACGGCTCCGGGTCGCCTCAGAAAACGATCGACGAGATCACCTGGCGCACGGCGCTGGCGATCGTGCTGGGCGGGATGATCGCTGGTGGCGTTGTGACGATCGGGTGATCGGGTGATCGGGTGGCGGCTTACTTAGGCGGTTGAAAAAACTTGTGCTTGAACTTGATCGAGCAGTAAT
>CAYGNN010000047.1:0-14696 GCA_964351165.1 uncultured Phycisphaeraceae bacterium | reverse complement strand
CGCTCCCGTGAGCGACGGCCGCGTGCTTGGTGGGACGGACCGTCGCTCACGGCGTCTTTGCGCCGTCAGGCGACCGGTCGAAGCCGCACTCAGGGCAGAGCTCAGGGTGCAATCTCAATTGCTTGAGACGGCGCCGGTGTGCGCGCATGGCTCGTCGTTCGATTTCTCCTGCGATCAAAGATGGCGCCAACATCACAACGAAAATCAATGGCAGCGGCCCGTAGATCGCGACGAGATTCAAAAAAAGTGCATCAAGCCATTGCAATGGCGCAGGAACCAATCCTTGCTTGCTCATCATGGTGACAATCGCAAAGCAGATAACGGTGATCGCCGGGCACCATCGGAGGAACCGGTGCAACCGTCGGAGTCTCGGCGAGCATTCGCGGATCGCCGCCTTGGTCATCTTCCGAGATGTGAATAGATCCGTTGGCGCATCAGGGTCGACGGAAGGGCTCGGTCCTCCGGAGGCCAGCCAGGGATACCGTTCTCGAAGCGATGGCAGGATGAACAAGAAGCCTGCGAAAAGAAGGCAGATCGCTGATCCAGCCGCGAGCGTCGGGACCGTGCTCGTTGCGGATGAATTCAGGTTCCCCACGTTGTAGTGCGTACGAACAGCAAGCCAGGTCAGCGCCACCGCAGCGAGCGCCGCGCCAGCCGAGAACCCATAGCACAACACCGCGATGGTCTTGCCCATGTACGGCGGATCGTCACGCGTCGATTGTTCTTCTGGGGGTTCGGCCTGCTTGGGACCCTGCTCTGGCGCCATGCCGTCCTCACGATCAGGGACCAGCCCATCAATCGATCCCGGTTCCCCCCAGCTTCTGCACGCGCTTCAGCGTTTCGTCGAGCTGCTTCTTCAGCAGCCGCACGCGCAGCAGGGATTTCACCCTGGTCACCAGCTCCAGCTTGTGGACCGGCTTCGTCAGGAAGTCGTCCGCCCCGCACTCGACGGCGCGCTCGATGTCCGCCACCTCGTTCAGCGCCGTGACCATGACGACCGGGATGTCCCGCGTCGCGGGATCGCCCTTGATCTTCGCGCAGACCTGGAAGCCGCTCATGCGTGGCATCATGACATCGAGCAGGATGAGGTCGGGGATCTCGCGTTCGATGGCGTCGATCGCCTCCATCCCATCAAGGGCGGTGACGAGCGTGGCGCCGAGGTCCTCGAGGTAGGCGAGCAGGAGTTCGAGGTTCTGCTCGTTGTCGTCGATGAGCATGATCCTCGACTGGCTGAGGTCGAGGTCATCGAGCGAGGGCGCAGGGTCCGCCTTGGCGTCGGCAGGGGGGGTGGGATCGCGGAGGGGCTGGGGCTGGAACAAGGCGGGGGATCCTCGGGAATCGGCGTGCCGGCGCCCTTGGATCGCTGATCCGGACGCCCTGAACACCGCATTCTAAGCCCGGAAGGGGGGAGGGTCGATCGGAAGGACACGCATGGACCGGATCGGCGGCGGATCAGTGGGGGATCGGGCGCCTAGAATCCCGCCTCGCAGGGCGGATGACCCGCTCTGGAGCGCCAAGAACCGCATTTCCGGGGCCGACGACCAGATGAGCGTGACGATCAAGCCCGATGTAACCCCGCACGAGGTGTGGGAAAACCGGTTCGAGGTCCCCACGATGGCGGACCTCAAAAAGCCCTACACGAAGCCCCTGCTGGATCTCTTCAACAACGCGGAGAAGCGGATCGGCTCCTACGAGGGCGTGACGAAAGAGCTCGCCTGGCAGGGCCCCTCGTGGAAGTGGTGCCTCACCTTCGATCACCCCAGCGACGAAACGGACGCCTGGGCGTACCTCGTGCCGCACCCGGACTTCGTGATCATCGCGATCCCGCTGAAGGTCGATCTCGCGACGTCCTTCCCGATGCGCCGCCTCAAGCGGTTCGTCCGCGATGGCCTCGTCGCCGGCCACCGCACCGCCGACACCCTCTGGCCCTGGTGGGCGGTCAACAACAAGACGAGCCTCGAAGATGTCCTCGACATCATCAAGCGCAAGAACCGCTTCGTCACGGCGTGACCGGCTCGGCTTCCTCGTTGTTCTTGATCTCAGCTGATTCCTGATCCAGCAGCGCGCCCGGCCTGACCCAGCGCAGCCCTTCGTCGTCCCAGGCGGTCGCTTCAGGATCAACATCAAACCAGGGCGCCAGCTCTTCCGGATCGATGTCGCGCAGCGGCCTGCCGCTATCGAGCACGAACTGCGCGCTCCACGTTGATGACGTCCCGCCCAGCAGCGTGGACTCGACGCGCAGCAGGTCGATCAGCTCCGCGTCCGTCAGGTCAGGCCCAGGGTTGCCGCCGCAGATGGGGCACAGCTGCCAGGTGTTCGCCTCGTTGCCGCGGATGATCCGCTTGTTCCGGCACCGCCGGCACTGGGGCTCGGACCGCAGCTCGTCCTCGATCCTGCTCGCGCCGCCTGGGATCGATTCCGTCTCGCGCTCGAACGCGTCGCGCACGCGTTGGTCCTTGTCGATCGCTTCGATCGCCTTGCGGTACTCGCCAGCGTGGAAGTCACCCAGGGCCGCCGCCAGTTCCATCGCGACCGCTGGGTTGATGTCGTCGTCACCGCCGGTGATTGGCAGCAGCGCTCCGCCGCCACCGGTCATCGATTGCGCGAGCGAACGCAGCCAGCGCCGCTCGCGCGCCGAGGTCGAGAGGTCCGCCAGCGCGAGGCACGCGCTGGGCCCCAGGGGCGTCCTCGGATCGGTCCGCCGCGCCAGCTCGAAGGAAAGCACGTACAGCGTGCGCGCCAGCTCGATGTCCTCAGGCTGCTCGTAGGCGACCTCTTCAGCGAGTTCGTAGTACGCCAGCGGATCCGAGGCATCGAGCGCCGCGAGCCGCTCGCGCAGGCGCAGCACGCCGCTGCCTGCCTCGACCGGAGCCGAACCGAGCAGCGCGAGCCCTGCGATCAAGATCAAGATTGCTCGCTTCATGCGGAGTCCGCTCCTTGGTTCTCAAAACCCGGGACCGCCTCGCCGAAGCGGATCATCCAAAGCATGAGCATCGCGCGTTCGGTCGCTTCGATCTGTTCAAAGATGGTCGCGACGCTGCGCCGTTCTGTGCCCAGGCGGTCGAGGATCGCGCGCACGTCCTCCGCCCTGCTGGGGCGTTCCGAGGCGATGACGTACCCCATCACCTCCGCGACGCTCGATTGCTCCGCCGCGAAGCGCTGCACCGGACCGGTCGCCAGCGTCAGCCGACCGCGCCGGCGCCGGTCGATCATCTCCAGCGAGCGGCTTGCGCGCGGCGTCCCGATGACGCGCCCAGCCTCGTCCCGCCACTCAGTCCACAGCAGGCGCCCCGCTTTTTCAGGCGTCTGCGCGTTCTGGCTCATCGTCGTGCCGCTATACGCCGCACGCGCCAGGTACGAATCGGTCATCACCTGCGCGATGCGATCGATCGCGGAGAGGCCTGTCCGTCCTGCGAGCATCTCCAGCAGCTGCTCGGTGAGCGCCAAGCGCGACGCGTGGGGCCACGCCGGGTTCCGTGGGGAAGGGAGCGACTGGCTCGTCACGCTCTCGATGAGCGCACGCGTGGAGCTGTTCCTCGGCGCGACCCCGATGGATTCGAGCAGGCCGTTGATCACCGCAGGCTCATCGGCGCGCTTGCGCACCGTCCGCTGCGCCGCAGTACGCACCTCGATGGGCGAACCGAGCAGCGCCGCACGCGCAAGCACGTCGCCATCGATCCGGCCGATCGAGCCGCCCCAGAGCTCCAGCCTGGAGATCGCGGCGAACTTCTGCTCGTCCGCGTTGCCGGCGCCCAGGTACTCGAGCGCCCAGGCGCCATCCCGGCGCCCTCCGGCGTTCTCCAGCGTCCCCTGCCGCGAGGTCGGCTTCGCCGCATCGACGATCGACGCGAACGGATCGTTCATGATCAGCTGCGCCGCGGTCGTCTCGCGCCGCCAGCGGCGTGCGCCAGCTTCGCTCAGCCTGCCGTGCTCTGCGGCGCGGATGAGCGCCCCGACGATATCGGCGCTGGGGTTGCGATCCGGGTCGATCGACCGCAGCGCCGCGCGGGTCCAGTTCGTCGCCAGCTCATCAGCCCCCACCCCATCGCCCAGGCTCCAGACAGAGGCGTACTTGTCGCGCTGCGCCGCCCTTCCCTCGACGCCTGCGTTGCGCCGAAGCGTCATCTGGATGCCGACGCCAGGCGTGCCGCTCTCGCGGACGATCCATTCCGTGACGAGCGCGAGGTCCTCCGTCTCGATCGAGAGGTCGTCGAACCACCGGAGCAGCGCGAGCCGCGCAGGGGTGGGATGCCCGCTCGCGGCGTCCGGCGCCCAGCGCAGCGTTTCCAGCAGCGCCGTCAACTCGCCGTACACCTCCGGCCGCTGCGCGAGCGAAGGGCCGGAGCGCATCAGGACCTCGATCGCGTCGATCGTCTCCAGTTCCCGCCGCAGGACCATGTCATCAGGCGAGAGCGCGCCGGTCGCCGCGAGCAGCGACTCCCGCCATCGCCCCCACGCCGCGAGCGAATCGCGACCTGCATCGAACGTGCTGAGTGTCTGCGCCATCGCCGCGAGCGAGGCAGTCGCGCCGTCAACGAACCCTGCGGAATGATCGGTATCGAACGAGCCGACCGCGGCGCTGAGCACCTCTCTGGCGTACTCCTGCACCGGGATCGGCGCCCCTGGCGCGGTGAGCAGCTCCGCCAGCGCGCCGCACGACCACACCGCCGGCGCGACCTCGAACGCGTTGAGCCGGTCCGCGCTCGCCTGCTGCCTGGCGCCAGCGGCGACCGCGCTGAGCGCGCGCCGACCGCTTTCACCGCCAGCCGGCGCTTCGATCAGGAAGACGATCACCGCGTCATTGGCCGCCTCGATCGTCGCAGGTTCGAGCATCGACCACGAACTGGAGAGCGTGCTGATCGCCTGCTCCAGGCGCCAAGCCGCCTCACCAGGGTCGGTGGAGGCCAGCTCGACGCAGCGCCTAAGCGTGCGCACAAGCCCCGCCGGGTCCGGCGGCTCCTGGACAGTCCTGCTCGGGACTGCGCCGGTGGGATCCGGGATGTCGATCTCTCGATCTGCATCGGACCGATCGGTTCGCGCCGAATCATCGCGCCGCGTGATCGCCGGTTCATGGTCGATTGGCGCGAGCGTGTCGTCCGCAGACGCCGAGTCCGGCGCAGGGCCTGGCGTGAGCAGCCGGATCGTCACGATGGTGAGGATCGCCGCCGCAGCGATGCCGCCACCGATGCCGAGGATCACACTCGAAGGGACGCCCTGCGCCTTGGCAGGCTTCTCGTGCAGCGACTCGAAGAAGGTCTGTTTCTTCGCCGGCGCCACCGGTGTCGGCGCAGCGGCAGGCGCCGCGCCGGCGCTGATCGGGCCGGACAACGAACGCAGCGCGATCGCCATGTGCTCCGGCGCGATCCCGGATGCGCCAGCCACCGCCGCGAGCATCCGCCGGGACTTCCTGTTCCACCCCCGGCACAGCAGGATCGTGCGCACCGCGGTGCGCCGGAACGTCAGCAGCGCCTGCCGATCGATCGGCGGCGCGTGCGTTGGCGCCGGCGCTGCCGGCTCGTTCGTCGTCGATGATGTCGCATCGGAGGCGCCGACCGTTTCAGACTGCTCGCTGAGGATGCGCGATCGCACCGCCGCGTCCGCGAGCTGCGCTGCTGCGGTGTGCAGCGCCATGCGCACGGTGTCCGCGTCCGGCGTCGATGCCTCAGGGTGCCGGGCGACCCGGTCGAGGCGACGCTGCAGCGCGGCGTCGATCAGCCCCATCTCGCACTGCTCGATCGTGATGTTCAGCAGCGACAACGGCGACCGATCATCGGGCGGCAGGCTCAGGAACCGCTGGATGGCGTCGATCCGACTCATCGGTCGCCACCCCTTGTGCGCACGCTGATGCCGAGCTTGGTTTCCAGATCCGTGAACCGCTCGCCCCACGGCGCAGGGCCCATGTCCGGCCAGAGCGTCCGGTGCTGCTGCATCGCGGCGATCGCGCGGTCCTTGTCGAGCCGCGCGAGCAACGAGAGCTGCCGGAGCCGCGCCTCGAACCAGGGATCGCTGCCCTGCGCCAGGCCGGACGCGAGCTTGCGCCACGCGTCGAGCGCCGTCTCGTTGTCGCCGGCTTCCTCCGCGAGCTCCGCCAGCCGGCGCAGCACGGTGCGGTTGCCAGGCTCGATGCCGAGGAGCGACTTGTGCATCCCGATGGAGAGGTCGCGCGCCTGCGGGTCCTGGTCGTAGCGCCAGAGGTCCGCTGTCGCCTCCGCGATCGTCGCGCGCAGCGCGAAGAGCGCCGCGGCATCTGTCTGTGAATCAGTCGGAGCGCCGGTGGAGGCGTCCTGCAGCGTCAGCAGCAGGCTCCCGCCGTGATCGACGACGCGCGTCGCCCAGGAGACGATCGTCTCCGCGCCGGCGCTGCGGCGTTTGGCGTCGCGCCAGGCGATCACCGCCCTGCGGTGCAGCAGGCGGGCTGCGGCGTCACGGTAGGTCTCCGCGGCGCTCATCGAGTCGAGCTCCGCCACGAGGCGCTGCGCTTCCGCCTCGCTCCCTGAGGCGAGGGCGATCTGCGCCTGCCGGTAGCGGAGCTCGGCGCGGATCTCGTTCGTCGCGGCGCTGTCGTCGTTCGTGTCGAGCACGCCCCAGACGAGGTCCAGCGCGTTCTGGGCGCGCGCCGTGTCCGGCGCATCGAGGCTCAGCAGCGCGTCGAGAAGGCGCCGGCCGCGGACGATCACGCGGTCGATGGAATCTGTCGCGCCGCCGGAGACGAGCATCCGGTCGCTCAGCAGCAGGGGCTCGGCGGCGTCGGCGTAGCGGAGCGCCGCCCACTGCCGCTGGCTGGATCGCGCGGTGCGGTAGAGCGTGTAGAGCTTGCGTGCGGCGAGCCGCTTGGCGGCGTCCGATGATTCCGCGCTGGTCGGCACGCGCTGCAGGAGCGCGACCGCCTGCTCGTCCGGGACGTCATCGCTGGTCGCCAGGCGGATCAGCAGCGTCCCGGCGCGCGCATCTTCCGGGAATTGTTCGAGGAACCGCATGGCGACCTCGTCGCGGCGCTGGCGGCGATCGAGCGTGTCGTCGATCGCCGCCGCGGCGTCGAGCGACTTGATCGCCATCGAGTAGGCGTCCGACTGCCGCGCCAGGTCATCGCCCATCGCATTCGCTGCGCGCACGAGCCAGTCGGCGGCGCTGTCGAGGTCGCGGAGTTTCGCGTCGCCCTTCGAGCCGCCGCTGCTGTAGTAGATCGAGAGACCGATCAGCATCGCGTCGGTGGCCTTGGGTCCTGCGTGGTCTGCGGAATCATCCGCGTGGAAGGCGCTGTCGAGGGTCGCCTTGGCGCGCCGGTATCGGTCGATGACGCGGGGCAACGTGGTGGGTTGCGCGCTGTCGCCTGCCTCGGCGTGCGCGTTCCTGGCGTTCTGGTAGTCGCGAAGCCCCCGGACGTGGCGGCTGATGAACCCATCCTCGCCCAGCGCGCCGACGCCGAAGCGCATGGTGAGATCCAGCATGTGCCCCATCTCGTTGCGCGAGGCGAGGTCGGCGAGTGCGAGCCGGGCGAGGGCTTCGATCTCCGGCTTCTGGTTCCGCGCCGGGTCGTTGCTCGTGGAGGCGATGCGCTCGAGCGTCTGCATGCTCAGCACGCCGAGCAGCCTCGCCTCACCAGCGGCGAGGGGGTCCTGCCGGAGCGCGCCAGCGACGGACGAGCGCGCGCGCCGGCTGTCAATCAGTTCGGTGAGCTCGATCCACCGGGCGCCGCGCGTGAGGATCGTGATGCGCCGGGCAGGGAGCTCCGCCAGCACCGCCTCTGGAGTGTTCTCTGATTCCTCGAGGACGTTCAGCAGCGCCAGCGCCTTGTCTGTCTCGCCGAGGGTCGCTTCGCAGACCGCGGCGCCCACGACGCTCCGCGCGACGTGCTCGAACTCGAGCAGCGCCGTCGGGATGCGCGCGATGGTGGGGGGCTGGTTGGGCGGTGCGTTGAGGAGCCAGCCGAAGTGCGCCAGGGCCTCGATCGCTTCCGCCTTGTTGTCGGTCATCTCCGCGAGGTAGGTCTTCGACCACCCGGCGAGGTAGTTGGACATCGACCGCGTGCGCCGCGCTTTGGTCAGCGCCTCTTCGAGGAGCTCCGGATCGAAATCCCCTGCGGATTCCTCCTGCCGTTCGAGCGAGCGGATGCGGTCGTTGGTCGATTTGGCGACGCGTGACAGGCCATCGGAAACAGACGCGAAGACCGACTCCGCCTCCTGCCGATCCTCTGGCGGTCCGATGAGCAGCCTGGCGCGCTCGGCCAGGCGCTCGGCGCGGGTGAACGAAGCGCGATCCAGGCTGAGACGCAGGTCGGCGGAATCCGATTCCGGCGCTTTGAGCAACAGCTGGCGCCCTTTCTCGACGAGGGCGATGCGCTCCTGGGAAGTCGGCGCGGCTTCGAGCATCTCCGCGTAGATCGTCGCGAGCTGCTCGACGATGCGCGTCTTCTCGCTGGTCCTGGCGCGGTCGAGGCGTTGCTCCAGTTGCACGACGAGCAGGTCGCGGAGGCCGTTGGCTTCGAGGTACGCCTCGATCGCGGAGTCAGGGTCGGCGTGCGGGTCAGCGCCCTGAGCGATGGCGCCCGGTGCGCACGCTGCGAGCGCGAGGAGCGCGAGCGACGCCGGGATGGGGTTACTTCGCTGGGACATAATTCACCCTCGCAAAGCCGGCGTCCTCGCACGCCTGCAGCGCCGACGCCACCCATTCGATCCGCACATCACCGAAGACGCGCACGAAGACGCCCGCTTCCTTGGGGAGTTCCTCCAGCGTGGTTCGGAGTGATTGCTGATCCCTGAAGACCCGCTGTCCCAGCACGAAGGCCGGGGCGCCATCGACCAGCCTCGCCTCGACGATCTGCGGCTGGAAGTCTGCGGCCCTTGCTGAATCGTCGCGCTCCGTCTGCAGGCCGGTCGAGAGGCGCGACTCGGGGGACGAGAGCGTGGTCGTCGTCATGAAGAAGATCAGCAGCAGGAAGATCACGTCGATCATCGATGTCAGTTGCAGCCTGAGCATCGAGCGCTTGCTGGCGGATCTGGTGTTGGAGAACCTCATGAGCCGCCCCCATCGCCACCGCCGGAACCGGTCCCAGGCGCTGTGCCGAGGCGCCAGCTCCGCACGCCGGCGTCAACGAGCCGGTCGGCGAGGTTGTTGACGATCGACGCCGGCGCGTTGCGGTCGGCGCGGATGAGCAGGTCCACCTGTGACGAGTCGCCCTGCGAGCGGTTGAGCTCGACCTGCACCATCGCGACGACGCGGTCCATCGAGTACGCGTCGCCATCGACGATCAGCTCGCCTGAGGCGCTGACGTTCACGACGACGCTGGAGGTCGCGTCGGCGCGCTCCGTCTCGCCCTGCTCCTTGGGGAGGTCGATGTCCGCCTTCGTGAGCTTGGCGAACTGCGCCGTCGCCATGAAGAAGACGATGAGCAGGAAGACGACATCGATCATGGGCGTCAGGTCAACGTCCAGGATCCGCTCGCCGGAATGGTCCGGGGACAGTCTCACGAACGCGCCGCCTCCGCCGCAGGTTTGGCCTGGGCCTGCTGCTGTTGTTGAGCGCCGCCGCTGACGGCGTGCTTCTCAAGCTTCCCTGCGAGGTCCTCGATGGTCAGCGCGATTTCCGCGGTGATCGTGTCGATGCGGTTGCGGAAGTACGTGAAGGCGGCGGTCGCGGGGATCGCCAGCGTCAGCCCCATGAGCGTTGTGACGAGCGCCTTGGAGATATCACCCGCGAGCTGATCGGGGCGGGCGAAGCCCTCCGAATCGCTGATCGTGTCGAAGGCGCCGACCATGCCGACGACGGTGCCCAGCAGCCCGAGCATCGGCGCGATCGCCGCGATGAGCCCCAGCCAATCGGTCGAGCGGTAGAGCCTGGCGACCTGCTCCTGCCCCGCCTCTTCGAGCGAGGACTTGAGTTCGAGCAGGCCGAACGCGGAGCGGTGATACCGCGAGAGCGCGGCGCTGAGGATGCGCGTGAGGAAGCAGTCGTTGTCCTCGTCCTGGCAGTACCTGAGCGCCGCGTCGGCGTCGCCCCGGCTGAGCGCCTCGTCGAGGGCGTCGATCGCGTGCTCGGGCGCCATCGCCTGCAGGCGGACCTGCATCAGGTGGATGACGATCAGCGTCAGCGCCGTGAAGGAGAGCGCGACGATGATGAGGCTGATGACGCCGCCTGCAGCGATGAGTTGCAGGACGGAGCTCCCGCCATCGCTGGCGTTGTCCTGCGCGAGGGTCGTAAGAATCGAGGTCATGGGCGGCGTCCGCTCCTGGGTTCGGTGCTGATTGATGCGATTGGTTGGTCGGGCGCCTCGGCGCTGACGTGCGAAGACCTGGGCAGCGGCGCGGGGGCCGGCCTCGTCGGGTCGATGTTCTTGAATTGCCGCAGCAGCGCCTCCGCGCCGGCGTCGTCGCCCATCGCGCGCAGCGCCGATGCCGCGTCGAGCAGCGTCAGCGCCGCGAGCGCCGGTTGCTCGCTCGCGAATCGCGCCGGCACGTGCAGCAGCTCGACGATGCCCATCGATCGCTCCGCGTCGTCCTGTTCGAGCAGGAGCGAGCGACCGATCGCGGCGCGCGCCCACGCCTCGCGCCATGACCCTGCGTGGTCGTCGATGGCGCTGCGGAGCATCGCGCGGTGGCGATTCCGCTGGGCGCTGTCCCCGGTCCGGCTCAGGACGAGGCTCTCGACGAAGTCGAGGTCGTCCGCGGCGACGTTCAGCTCGCCTGGCCTTGTGGTGGGCAGCTGTGATGGGAGACCAGCATCGCGGCGCGCCGCCTCGGTGTACCACCACGCCAGCGCGTGCGGCACGCCCCCTGTTGGTTGCAACAGCCCCGGCAGCCCCGACTCGCCCAGCGCGCGGGTCGCTTCAGAATCATCGAAGATCGGCGGCAGCGCCGGCAGCAGGTCGGACGCATCGCCACCGCCGAGGCGGAGCGAATCGAGCCGGAGTGAATCAAGCCAAGGCGCGACGGCCTCCGCCTGGGCGCCCCGATCGAGCAGGCACTGCAGGTAGCCATCAGCGACGAGCGCCGCGGTGGGGCTGTCGGTGAGCTGGTACAGGTTGAAGAGCCACGCGTAGAGGGGCTCGGCCATCGGGGCATCGCCCCTGGCGAGGCGCGTCCTGGCGCGCCACGCGGCGCCGGCGATCTCTTCGTATTCGAGCGCTTCGCTCGCGTGCTCGCCGGTGATCACCTTCACGCGGTCCCACGTGATCGTCCGCGGCGCAGACCCTCCGACAGTGACGCCACCGATATCAATGGACTCGATCGGCGCGGTGACTTCGGAACCGCCGCGCAACTCGATGACCCCCTGCGCGAGGAGCGCCGGCGCGGTGGCTGCGATCAGGATGGGCATGGTCCGCGCCATCAGATCCCCGGCTCCGCGATGTGGGTGTACGTCCCGCCCGATTGCTCCGCGATGCTGCGCAGCAGCCGCTCGGAGATGCGGTCGATGAAGGAGATGCAGTGGACCGGCGTCTTCCTGCCGCCGGACTCGTTGAGCTGCGCGACGACCGCAGCGACGGAATCGGTGAACTCGCCATCGGTCATGAAGTAGATCGCGTCGGGCCTGGGGCGCATGCCGAAGACGATCTCAAACGCTTTGGTGGGGTTGGTCCCTCCGCCTGCGGAGACGGCGCGGATCTCGCGGTCGGCGAAGGTCTTGTGCCGCTGGTTGGCGCGCATCCACCGCGTCCGGCCGCCGAGCACCCGCGCGGTGCTGGAGTAGAAGACGACGGTGAAGGACGAGTGCTCGAGCAGGCCATCCACCGATCGGGTGAGCTCCCGCTGCAGCGCTGCGAGCCGCTCGTCGGCCATGGAGCCTGAGGTATCGACGATGTAGGCGAATCGGGAGCCGCGGGCCTCGACGCCGAAGAAGGAGGCGCCGCCACCGCCGACGTTGGCGCCCAGCCCGGCGCCATCGCCGAGCCCCTCGCCAGCGCCGCCGATGGGGGCGATCTGGCCGAGGTCGCCACCGATGAGCGAGGCATCTGAGATCTCGACCTCGAACTCTGGCGCCGCGAGCGAATCATCCAGGACCGCTTCATCAAAGGAAAGCTGGGGGTCCGCCTCGAAGGTGATGGAATCCTGCAGGTCGGTCAGTTCGGTGTCGGTGACGACCGCGAGTTCGATATCGCTGGCGCCAGGGGTTTGGCCGCTGCCTCCTGGCATCCCCAGCAGCAGGTTCGCAGCGAGGATCGCGCCGCCCAGATGCACGAGCAACGAGATGATCACCGCGGCCATCGTCGATCCGCTGATCCAGAGGATCAGCCGGCGCCAGGGGCTGCTGGGCGCTTCGATCGTGATGGTTGGAGATGTCCTCGGGGTCGGCATATCCGGGCAATCCTACCAGCGGTTCGGCGCGCAGGTTCGCGGCGTGGTCGGTGTTTTCGGGAAGGGAAGACTGATCCGGCGGCCGGTCCTGCTTGACCGCGACGGCGCGGGGCGGTGCAATGCCATCCAGACCGGCGATGGACGCTGGATCATCCCCAGCGAGGCGGCAGCGCCACCATCGTTCTACGCACCGAGAGGCCCAACTGATGCCGGAAAACAGGAAGCCCATGCGGCGCGTCCTCCTCAAACTCTCAGGCGAAGCGCTGGGCAAGTCGGGGGCCGGTTCCGGCATCGATGTCGGTGAGCTCCGGCACATCGCCTCCGAGATCAAGGACGCCCTCGCCTCCGGCGCGAGCGTCGCGGTCGTCGTTGGCGGCGGCAACATGATCCGCGGCGCGGAACTCGCCAAGGAAGGGCTCGTCCACCAGGCTTCCGCCGACTACATGGGGATGCTGGGCACCGTGATGAACGGGATCGCCCTCAAAGAGGCCCTCGAATCGCTCGATGTCCCGGCCAGGTGCATGACCGCGATCGACATCCCTGCGGTCGCGGAGTCCTTCATCAGGGGCCGCGCCCTCCGGCACATGGAAAAGGGCCGCGTGGTGATCCTCGCTGCAGGCACCGGGAATCCGTTCTTCACGACTGATTCCTGCGCCGCGCTGCGCGCGATCGAACTCGAGTGCGAGGCGGTGCTGAAGGCGACGAAGGTGGATGGCGTCTACGACGCTGATCCCAACACGAACCCTGACGCCAGGCGGTACGAATCGCTCACCTTCGCCGAGGCGATCGAGAAGCAGCTCGCGGTCATGGACATGACGGCGCTGGCCATGTGCCAGGAGCACCACGTCCCGGTGATCGTCTTCGACTTCAAGACGAGCGGGAACATCCGCAAGGTCATCGATGGCCAGCCGATCGGGACGCTCATCCGCAATCAATAGCTGGTTGAATCAGTTCGCGGCCGGCTGATCGAGGTGTTCGTGTGTCCTGCTGAACCGGGCGCCGGCGCTGTGCATCAGGTGGAACGCGCCGTTGCAGAGCAGGACCCCTCCCAGCGATGCGAGGAGCCAGAGGCCGCGGACATCCTGATCGACGATCGTCCAGACGAACTGCCCGACGCACAGCGCCGAGACGATCAGCATGGTGGGGGTCCTCGGGATCCGGTTGACGACCCACGCGCCCAGGGGCGCACCGACCGCGACGATGGGCGCCGCAGCGAGCCAATGGCCGAAGACCTGGGGGTTGAGGCTGCCCAGCGCCGCGTGCGCGACGAGGCCCACCACCGAGGCGAAGGCCATCGCGACGACGGACGTGGGGACCGCGATCTTGAGGTCCGCGCGGTACACCAGCACGAGCGCCGCGTAGAGGATCATGTCGATCCCGACGCCGGTGATCGAGGCGCTGACGCCCCCCAGCAGGCCGATGAGCAGCCCCACCTCGCGGTCGAACCCGGTCGATGACGCGGTGATCCCCTTGGCGCCAACGATCTCGCGCAGCTTGATCAGGTTCATCACACCGAAGCTGCACCAGATCACCGCGAAGAGGAGCTTCACCTGCAGGTCGCCGATGATCGGCGCGATGAACGCAGCGCCCAGCGGCGCACCGACGAGCGTCCCGATCATCGACCACCGCAGCAGCGCCCATTCGAGGGGCCGCCTGGTCGCGAAGATGAAGATCGCAGCGGAGACCATCCCGATCGATTGCACCGCGAGGCTGAAGTCGCGCCCCAGCGCCGCGGTCTCGCCGAGCAGCAGCACGAGCACCGGGAACCCAACCGAGCCTCCCCCCATGGGGGTGGAGCCTGCGAAGTAGGAGCCGGCGGCCATCGCCGCGGCGATCGGCCAGTGCTCTGCGACAGTCTGCCAGTGCGATCCGATCGCGACGAGCGCCAGCCAGGCGATGTAGAAAAGCCCGAGCCAGAGCAGGAAGGGGCGCACCGATGGCGGCCTGTTCGCTGGCGCCGATCCAGGAGCGGATTCGTTCTGATTGATCGGGAGCGTGGTCATCGCAGGTCGGTTCACTATCGGCGTTCCCGGCCCCCTTGGTCAGGACCGCTGTGGGTATCGGACGCTGGGTGTGTTGTGCCTGGGGGCGCCCCTCGTCACCATGCGTCGCTATGGCATACATCCGGACCATCGAGCGAGACGAGGCGGAGGGCGACCTCCGCGATTGGTACGACCGCGTCGGCAACCCCGACGGCACGATCGACGACGTGATGAAGGTCCACTCGCTCAACGTCGATTCCCTGCGCACGCACTTCGAGCTGTACGTCAGCGCCTGCCACAAGCCGTCCCCGCTGACCAGGGTCGAGCGCGAGATCGTCGCCTCCGCGGTCAGCCGGATCAACAAGTGCGAATATTGTCTCATCCACCACTCGACCGGTCTCGGCAGGCTGCTCAAAGGGGAGCGGCC
>CAYGNN010000046.1:0-14751 GCA_964351165.1 uncultured Phycisphaeraceae bacterium | reverse complement strand
AAAGCGGGCGAAGGGACTCGAACCCTCGACATGCAGCTTGGAAGGCTGCCGCTCTACCAACTGAGCTACGCCCGCGGGTGGGGCAATCGTAGGTTGACCCTTCGGCTTGTCCAGCGAGCCGGCGTGTTCGCCGGATGTTTCTTGAGCATCTCTCCGATCAGAGAGTCGATCAGTTCAGCCTGGGCTGAGACTCGCCGGTCTCGTTGGAGATCTGCGCCATGAATTCGATCGACTCCGGCGTTGCGCCAGACCCGGTGAAGACACTGCCTGCCGGGAACCAGGGCGTCGGATCGGTGTAGGCCTCTTCATCGGTCATCCGTGAGACGCTCCCGTCGAAGTGCGAGACGTTCATCGAGGAGAAGCCCCCGTGACGGATCGACAACTTGAACGAATCAGGATGCAGGTTCGCGGTGCCGGTCGATCCGGGACGCGCGAACGCACGGGATCCATGGAAGATCGGGCTGCTCGTCAAGAACGAACCATAGGTGCCGGGGTCAACATCAACGTCGAAATCGAGGACCCCATCACCATCCAGATAGCGGCACCCGTCGGTGACCAGGATCTTCGAGGACGGGGTGGCGATCGCATCGACAGTCCGACGGAACGAATCGGCGATCTCGACGGGCGCGTTGAAGGAGTCACCGACGTATCGCCCGACCTGCACCATGCTGCCGGGAGCCGGCGAAATCGGCAGGCGGGGAGCCGGGCCGCTGTGCGTGGGCCAGTAATGGAAGCCCATCGGCGACAGGAAGCTGATCTGGTTGAACACGCGCTTGTTCTGGACCTCTTCGAAATCATCGAGGTCTTCGGCGTCGCCGAAGAGCAGATCGTTGAATCGTGTGGCCGCGGGGCAAGCGAGATTGTTGAAGATATCAGCGGTCCGCTCGGCGCGGTTTTCCGAGAACCCCATGGAGTCGCCCAAAATCGGGCTGATCCAGTCGTGCGTTGAGACCGGGGTGGTCGAGGTCGTGTTGCCGAGCAACGCAGCAGAACCAAACTGGAGCGGCGAGCCGCCGCCGACGGATCGGGCCAGGTACTGAATGTTTGAGGTGTTGGGGCCTGCGTAAGCGCCCCGGTGGTCGTACGCGTAGGTCAACTGGGCTGTTGAAAGCTGCTTGTGCAGCGAAGCGCCAACGATCTGCCTCGCAGCGCCACGAGCGGAGCCGATCGCCGGCATCAGGATGCCGATCAGCAACGCGATCACGGAGATCACAACGAGCAGTTCGATCAGCGTGAACGCACTTGCGATTCGCCCATGACTACGCCTGGCCTGCGCACCATTGGGCGTGATCCGGTTCCTGAGTGCTGTATTCATCGTGGTTCTCCAACGAGCGACGCCCAGAGCTTGAGCGGGTTGAATTGGCTGCTCTTTGTGATTCATTGCTGTGCGATCCGCAGGCGCCAGTAACGGCTACTTCAATTTCGTAACGGTGTCATCGATCGGTTCGACTACCCCGATCGACGCGTTTCGAACGGCGTTGTTGTTGGGTGATTGCTCCGGGAGCAGCTCCCGGAATCTCGAAGTCACGACCCAGTCCCCGTTGTCTTCCTGGACGACCGGCAGCAGCGTGCGTTCGCCTGAATTCGGGTTCTTCATCGGGATCACATAGGACCGGGAGCCGAGCTTGGCGGAGAACAGCTCGCCTGTATTGAAATCAATGAGCGTCATCGATTCAGGCGGCTTGGGCGAGCCGGAGTTGAAAAACGAAACGTACACCCCACCGACAAGGACCAACAGCGCAACAATCGCGAGCACCGCGGCGAACCCCTGCGACTTCCAGAACGGCCCACTCGACGCACCACCGCGTGATTTGGCTTTCCCGCCGGCGCCCTCTTCGGAGCCGAGGTCATCCATAATTGATCCGAGGTTTTGCGTTGAGTAGCTCATCCGTGTCGCCTGGGGGGAATGGCGGCGGGTCCGCGGTGGGAGGATTGGATCTCGCGACGCCGTGGGAGGGTCATGGGGGACTGTGCTTCGTTCGTCGTGGAACTCTAACTGATCGGCCGAACGTTTGATGGTACCGAAAATCCGGCGCCGGGGTTCAAGCCGAGAGGCTGTCGGGGAAAACTTGTCGTCGCTGCAAATGCCGCAACATCTTGGGGTTGCCGCTCATCCGATAGAGCGGCTTGTTCACTACCGTCAGGGGCAGCTCGTGCCGAAAACACCGATGAGAATGCCCAGATCCGCCGTATCCACGACGCCATCGCCGTTGATATCCGCTGAGCCTGGGCCGCCAAACTGCGAGATCAGGATGCCCAGATCCGCCGTATCGATCATGGAATCGCCGTTCAGATCGCCGGAGCACATCGGGGGCGTCAGCGGCAGGATGAAATCGATGATAACCGGGCGGTGATCCGAAGCACAGCTGCTGATCAGCGCCGGCGAGGGCGGGAATGAGTCGATCGGAGCAGGGTACGGCGTGCCTGAGGGCCAACCGTTCGACGACCGGAAGATGAACTCCCGCCTGGCGGTCGCGATGCTGTCCTGCCAGCAGAGGAAATCGAGCTTGCTCGAGCTCCCCTGCGTCGAGGTGGCGCCGGTCAGCGGGTGGCTCGCGGTGTCCCACTCGCTGTCGGTCCGGTCGCGGTCGGTGCCGTCGGCGCCGCCGTTGCTCGGGGCCTCGGTCGTCCACTGCGCTGGGCTCTTGCTGTTGCCTGACGAGGAGCCGATGTTCTGGTTGAAATCGCCGCCCCAGATCACCGGGGTGTTCTCGTCGAGGATCGTGGTCGAACCGGGGATGTCGAATGGGATCTTCGAGTTCGGGTCCGGCGCGCCGGTGCCAGCGCCGTTGTAGAAGTAATCGATCCAGTAGGCGATGTTCTGCGCCGCGTCCTCGCGCTGGGCGCCATCGCTGAAGGAGCCGCCGGCTTTCAGGTGCCCGTTCCCGATGACGACATCACCAGCGTAGATCTCGTCCGGGAGGTCGAGCTCAGCAAACATGTAGCCGCGGATCCCGCCGTCGTTGCCTGGGGCGTACTGATCGGCGAAGACGACGATGTCATCGAACGTGGTCTTGTTGCCCGCGTCCTGGTTGACATCACCGAGCGGGTGCCGCGAGAGGATGACGTTGCGGTTGAACCCATCGCCATCGCTGCTGACGAAGACCACCGGGTAATCCAGCGCTGCGTCGTACTTCTTCAGGTACGAGCCGACTGCGACACCGCCGTTGAACGTGTCGGTCCCACCGTTGATGAGCATGTCGAGGGTGGACTCGAGCGTCGAGACAGAGTCCCATGACCCGCCGGTGCCGTTGCCGCTGTTGTCGGCGCACTCCTGCAGGATCAGCACGTCCGGCTTCATCGCGGCGATGGTGCGCACGATGGCGTTCCAGTTGTTCAGCGCATCCGCTTTGGTGTTGGTCGAGCAGATCCCGTCCTGCACGTTCCAGGTCATGACGCGGAAATCGTTGGGGTCGCTCTTCGACCAGTCGCCGTTGTTGGGATCCCAGGCGCCGGCCGTTGCCGTGATCGCCAGACCGGCGAGCCCGGCCAGAAGTTTGCTGGAGCGTGATGCGGTGCTCATTGCGATATCCCTTCGCCCGTCGGGCATTGCCTGTCGGAGGCGGCCCGATCACTGCCTTCCTCTGCGTCGAGTTCTTCGGAAGCCTCCGGGGGCGGTTTCCCGCCCCCGGAAGCGCGTGTCAGTTGTAGATGCCAGGAACTCGTGATCCCTGGCAGGTTGTTATCAGATCAGTTGCAGCCAACGCCGAACTGGCCGATGAGGGCGCCGAGGTCGGCGGTGTCAACCACGCCGTCGCAGTTGATGTCGCCGGAAGCGCCGGTGGTGCCGAACTGGCCGATGACGATGCCGAGGTCGGCGGTGTCAACGAGGCCGTCACCGTTGATGTCAGCGCAGGTGCCGGTGTTGGCGCCGATGTACATGATGACGTTGTACGACTCGTCGTCGTCGCCAGCCAGCTCCGAATCGAAGCTGAACATGCCGTCGCCGTCGGTGTCGTAAACGATCGAGGTGCTGAGCAGCACACCGCCGGTGGAGCGGGGGTCACGAGGCGCCATGCCCTCGGTGCTCATGCCGGCGAAGGCGTCCTGGACCGCGTTCTGCGACCAGAAGGTGCCGGACGAGACCGAGTTGCTGTCGGCGATGCCGATGAAACCGACGAGGAAATCCTCGGTCGAGTTGCTGCCGGTGAAGATATCGCCGGAACGCATGACCGCTTCGAGATCCCAGCAGGCCTCGCCAGCGTCGGTGTTGTACACGGCGCGGATGAGGGTGGTGTGGATGTCGGCGGTGTCGATCAGATCGAACTCACCGAGCTCCTCGGAGGGGTACTCAACAGGGGCGACGAACCAGATGTTGCCCATCGCGTCGATGGAGCAACCGGACATCGAGGGACCGGTCAGGACGCCGTCGGTGGACTCAAGGAGCGTGCTGATGTAACCGATCTCGTTGCCGCCGGGGCCATCGAGGACCGGCTTACCGCGACCAGCAGCGGTAAAGGCGAAGTTGATGTCGCCGTTCCACGCGGCCAGGGTCCATTCCTCACCGCCGCCGCTGCCGTTGCTGGGGTCGGTGTCACGGAGCACGCCGATCGCGTTGGTCGCGTCCTGGTTGCCGCCGACCTTGTACGCGATGCCCGCAGCGAGCAGGTTGCCATCGGCATCCTGACCCAGAGCGAGCTGCGAGTTACCACCGTTGAAGGGGATCTGCGAGTGGTAGTGATCGAACTCGAAGAAGCTGGCGTCCCAGCCGGTCACGCCGCCGGAGTTCGGGTATTCATCGCCCGCGTAGCAGGGGTCGCCGATGCCGGCGGGGGCGACGTAGTTGGCCGCAGCGCCGACGATGGCGCCGGTCGCATCCACATCCCAGATCGAGAACGACCGGGTGACAGCGCCGGACGCATCGCGGGCGAGCGTGCCGGCGGAGCCGACAGCGCCAGCGCCGCTGTAGAGGGCCTTGTTGGAGAAGGCGAGCGTGCCGCGCTGGTCAGGGGCGCCAGCGAGGTGGGCGCCGGTCGTCGAGGCGCCGTTGTTGAAGACGTACTCGACGTTGAAGTTGGTGCCGATGTACGAAGGGCCGCCCAGCTCCTCAGGGACGAGGTTGGGGGTGCTGTGCACGTCGGGGTTGCCGGTGATCGCGAACGTCGTCGCGGCCGCATCGGCGGCGCCAGCGCCGCTGATGCTGTTGACGACCGCGGCGTTGCGGGCCTTGGTGTCAACGATCAGGATGTTGTTGTCAACAACGCCACCGGGATCGGTGCCGAAGTTGTCAGCGCGGATCGCGACGTTGCCGTGCGCGTCAACCGAACCGATGTTGAGCGCGGCGGTGAACGAAGTGCCGTCAGGCGAGCTGGTCGCGGCAACCGTGCGGTTGACGTACAGCTTGCAGGAGTTGGTCGGGAAGACGTTGACCACGCCACCGATGATGTTGCCGACGTTGTCGCCGGAATCGCTGGTGCCGAACTCGGTGAAGGCGTAGCCGAACTGCATCGAGCCGTTGGAGCCAGGGGCGCTGCCGGGCGCGTCGTTGTTGACGCCGTTGATGCCCTGACCGGAGACGCGCCACGCGTCGTACGCGGCCTTGGGGTCGCCCTGCGTGATGCCGCGGCTGATCGCCTGGGCGCTCATGAGGGTGGACTCGAAACCGGCGGACGTCTTGCTCGACTTGGACAGCGGAGCCGTGGCGAACGTGGTGCCCCAACTGGACGTGAAGGGCGTCAGGTTCAGGATGAACGCGTTGTCCTGGCTGGCGGCGTCCCAGGGGCTCAGCGCGTCACTGGCGCCGGCAGCCTGAGGCGATGCGTTGTTGCTGACGCTGTCCTGCGCCAGAGCCGGGACCGCGATCCCGGCACAGGCGATGAGCGCCGCCATCATTCCTTGACGATGAGCCATTGATATCTCTCCTCTTGTTGTTCTCTCTCGATGTGGTCGAACAGACACTGTTGAATGATCAGAAAACGGTTGATCGGCCATTCCTCAAACAGGTGGAAGCACCAACAGCACTCCGCGAGATGCCGCTCCTTGCGTCAAATCGCACTATTACGCTCAGCCTGTCGGCTCCAGAATAGCACGGCAGAACTGCACAGAGACACCGGAAATCAAGGATTTGGGATCATTTTTAAGACACCACAAGCACTGGTATCCGGGACACGTCAGATTCTCGAATCCGAGCACTTATCCACAGCGTTGACGGCAAAAAAACAGCAAAAAACGTTGTGATCTACCACCGGGACAGAGTCGTTCCGGAGCCCTCCCATGGTGATGCGCAGAGGCGCTGATCAGAGCCGGAATCCGATGCGCAGACTGATGTTATCGGCGCCCTCAGCACCACAAGATCTGAACACCCGAACCGTATGTAGTGCTCAGTGCTGACCGGTCCTGCGGAGGTCCAACACCATCGGCAGGTGGTCGCTCCCGTCCGTATCGGTCCGCATCAGCCCCGCTTTGCTGAGCGATGCATCGGACAGCAGCGTGGTGTCCAGGATGAAGGAGCCGACCAGCTCGACGCCATCATCAGCGATCAGCGCGTAATCCAGGCGTCCTGGCGCGAAGGACGAACGCTGATCGCGCCAGGTGATCACGTCGTCGATGCCCAGACGCCTGGGCTCGACGATCCGCAGATCGGACCCTGCGCGATCGATCCCTGCGACAGCATGCTCCAGCGGGCCTCGCCCCCCCACCAGATTCCAGTCCCCAGCGATGATCAGATAGTCCGGTTTGCGCTCGCCCATCGCGGCTTTGATCGCATCATGCACACTGGTCGCCTCGGCCTGCCGGATCCGGTCCTCCCTGGAATCCAGGCCGCCCTGCGACTTCAGGTGCAGGCTGACCGCGCCCACCTCCCCGAGCGGCGTCAGCACGCGGCCCGAAGCGCACCGGACAGTCCTTGCCCTGTTGATCCCGGCGCTCCGATCCGGCGCCACCTGAATCTTCGCCGGCAGGAACGGCGTGATCGTTGATCGGCTCGCGACCAGCACGCCGCGGTCATCGCCGCGCATGATCGACCACGAACCACCCCCGAGTCGCTGGTTCAGCCAATCGGTGTACTCGCGTTCCGGCATCCGCGGCTCGTCGGTCCAGTACCCATGGTCCCACTCCTGGAACAGGATGACGTCCGGCTCGAGCGCCTTGAGCACGCGCGCGAACCCATCCGGGGATTTCGATGGCGTGCCCCAGAGCACGTTCCACGACACCACGCGCAGCGCCCCATCCACACGAGGCGGGATCTCTGCATCGAACCGCTCGCGTCCCGGCGTCAGCGCCGGCAACTCGACTGCGCGCCGGTCGCCGTTCCACAGGTCCATGTACATCGCGTCGCGGTGCACGAACCTGTAGTTGATCCCGTTTGATGCGCTCGCCATTGCTTCCAGCCATTGGGGGCCCTGCAGGTCCCTCGCCAGACGGATCTCAAACGATCGCGAGGCATGCGTCGGAAGGCAGGAGAAACCAACATTGGCATGCGAGAGAGTTTCGAAGGCCGCATCAGGGCCGAACGCGCTGATCTCGATCCCACCCCCGAGCCTCGTCGGGTCGCGCCGGTCGAGCGTGGTCATGGCGATCTCCAGATCGACCCCCAGCGCTCCGTCCGGCGTTGCGATGCCGGTTGTGATGTCCTGATCCAGATCGAGCTGCAGCACCGTCATCACCTGGCCGTTCTGGATCGAACCGAGCTGCTCGGTGTCGTGCCGGAAAAACGTCCAGCGATCCGTCGCGACCGAGCCAACCCCTGCTTCCCAGTCCTCGGTATGCCCATCAAAGGAAATCCCGCCGCCTGGCGCCTGTGCGGCCGCAGGCAGGGTCACACAGGACAACGCGACCATCGAGGCGCCGACCAGGCAACCGCGGATGTGCAGGGAATCAACCAGGGTCCGGTGGGTTCTGTTCTTCATGTCGGGAGGATAGCACGGGTCTCGCCTGACAGCCCGATCCCTCGATCTGCAGCGTCAGGCTGCCCCGTAGGCGCCACGCCTGCCAGGAAAGGGAATCCCGGCCTGTGCTGCACCGCATGTTGTGCCAACGCGCCGCACAACATGATGTGCAATTGAAACATTGTTTTCCACACGTCGCTGAATCGGCTCGCGCACCGAAAAAAAACTTTGATGCGCCAGGCGCGCGTTCACACAAGGTGTTGTGCAAATCGGCCGACGCGCGAAAGTTCCTCTGAATTCAGGCTTTTTCGGGCTGGACACGGAGCTTCGAACGACTATTTTCCCCGCGCGAAGACAGGCCATTCCTCACGTTCTTCTTCGCATCCAGATGAGAGAGAGTTGAGTTCGGAAGTATCCGGAAGGAACGCCCGCGCCGCGTCGGAGCGGGCAAGAGAGACACGATTCAAGTCAGGAAAGGAACACGTCATGAACAAGATGACAGCTATCGCTGCGCTCACGGTTCTCGCTTCGAGCGGCTCCGCGTTCGCCCAGGCCTTCAACCACGATTTCGAGACCCCCGGTGGCTACACCACCAGCGTCCCCGAGTTCACCGATGGCGCCGGTGACTTCTGGCTCCGCACGAACGACGCCGCCGGCGACTACGGCAGCTTCGTCAACTACACCGGCGCCACCGGCAGCTACTTCGCCGGCATGGACCTCGACGGCGAAGGCGCCGGCCTCCCCATCAACATCACCTTCGACGCCTTCAGCATCGCTGGTCTCACCGACCTCGAGTTCGCGGTCGACCTCGCCGAGGACCAGGACGGCGCCAACGAGGATTACGACCTCCTCGATTACGTTGACTTCGAGTACAACGTCGACAACGCCGGCTGGAACAACATCTTCTCCGTGACCGGCGATGGTGTCACCCAGTTCAACACCGAGCCCCGCGTCAACGGTGTCTCCGTCACCGACGTCTTCAGCACGTTCAGCTCCGCCCTCGCCGGCGTCTCCGGTTCCTCCATGCAGATCCGCGTCACGTGGTTCCTGGATTCCGGCGATGAGGACCTGGCCATCGACAACCTCCGCGTCACCGGTGTTCCCACCCCCGGCGCTGTGGCCCTCGCTGGCATCGCCGGCCTCGCTGGCCTGCGTCGCCGCCGCTGAATCATCGATCACGACGATCTGATTCACCGATTCGATTGACTTTCAGGCCGTGAGCCGTTGGTTGCGCAGCGGTTCACACACAGGCCAACACAAACTGCTGGTTTCCAGCCTCCCCGATCCGAAACACCCCGCGCCTCGTTGGTGCGGGTGTTTTTCTGCGCCAGGCCCGATCACGAACATATTCCGAACCACCAGATGTGGTAGCAGAGGCCCTTCCGGGACATGTCCGAGGCCATTTTCTTGTGGAAACGCCTTCTTTTGTCTGTATTCGGGCCTGCTTCCCCTTATTCTACGGATGAAGAACACCGCCTCGAGACGAGGCACGGTCTTTTGAGGGGACTCGGTCCAGCGTGGGCCGGGAATCGAGAGAGCGTTTACAGGAAGGAACACAATCATGAAGCGCTACATCGTGGCGGCTGGCGTCGCCGCTTTCGGCCTTGCCGGTCTCGCCCACGCGGGCTCGCCGGTTTACATCAACGAGATCCGCGTTGATCACAGCGGCTCCGACACCGACGAGTACTTCGAACTTCACGGTCCCTCGGGTTTTTCGCTCGACGGCTACAGCTACGTCGTTATTGGCGACGATTCTGGTGACGGCAGCGGCGCCGTCGGCAAGCGCTCCGGCGTTGTCGAGTACGTCCTGGACCTCACCGGCAGCGCCATCCCTGCCGATGGTTTCTTTCTGGCGGCCACCAGCAGCTTCGGCACCGCCGGCCTCTCCGGCTCCGTCGACCTGACCGCTTCGCTGGTCTTCGAGAACAGCGACAATGTCACGCACATGCTCGTCCGCAACTTCAGCGGCGCGCTGGGCGACATCCTCGATACCGACCGCGACGGCACCATCGACGTCACCCCCTGGGGCGGCGTTGAGGATTCCATCTCGCTCGTCGAGACGGACAACGCCAACGTTTCCAACACCAACGAGTGGGATTACTCCGGCCAGTTCGGTCCCGGCATCGGTCCCGACGGCAACTTCGTCCCCGGCCACGTCTACCGCACCAACGACGGTGGCAGCGCCTGGGGCATCGGTGAGTTCGGCCTCGGTCTGGGCGCTGGCCCTGCCGATTCGCCCGGCACCTCCAACGTCCCGACCCCCGGCGCGATCGCGCTGCTCGGTGTCGCCGGCGTTGCTGGCGCCCGTCGCCGCCGCTGAGTTTCAGCAGTTATTTCCAGGCGCCGATCGCTCGTTGCGGAGCGGATGGCAACACGCCTGAACAAGTGAACTTGTAGTTCGCGATCCAAAGCGCCCCTTGCTCACACGGCATGGGGCGTTTTTCTATTCAAGCTGTTGGACGCCGAGTCTGAGCGAAGCGAAGGCTCGGATATCGTGCGTTCGACTCACTCAGCCTGTGCCGCGCGGATCGAGGCCCTTGGGCCCCTCGCCGACCGTCTTCTCGTACGTCCCGCCGGAGGTCTTCACGTATTTCGTGAATCCCAGGTCGCTCAGCTTGCTGTCGCTTGGGCCCTCGCTCGTCTTCGTCGGTGACGACCACTTCCCGCCGATGTGCGGCGGCTGGATGATCCGCTGGACAGGCAGCCCATTCTCCGGGTGCTCCGTCAGCGCGTCATCGTGCATGGACTGCGAGACCTCGAAGATCTCGTGCTTGCTGGGGTCGTCCGTGATCGTTTCGTAGACGTAAATGGGCATCGCCGGAGGGCCTCGCGCTGGGAGCGCCGTGTCAGACGCTCGGGAAGTGCATCGCCACAGTGTAGAAGGTCAGACCGCACAGGCCCACACCAAGGAACGCCAACGGCGCCAGCACGAGACGCCCCTTGCGGAACAACGCACAGATGCCCCACGCCAACTGGAACGCGCCGGCCAACAGCAACCCGAACAGAAAAGCCGGCCAGAGAAACATCCACAGCGTCAGGAGCAGCGATGTGACCGGATCACCAGCGGCGTACTGCGCGGTTGTCACACCGCGCATGAAGCTGAAGGTGATGAACATGATGAGGACGACCAACGCAGGAACGATGTAATGGAAGATATGAAAACCGCTCTTGAGCCCTGCCCACTTGCGGAGCAGGTGCCCGACAATCGCGTATCCAGCGATCGTCCCAACATTGATCAGGAGCAGAGATTCGCGTTCCACTTCGTGCCCCCGGTTACGCCAATTCAAAGCTCGCGATGAGCCATTCATGACCGCAGGCTTCGCAGATGCCGGAGCAACCGAACGCATCGAAGAATTCCTGCGCCACCGGCTCAAGATCCGGCTCGTCATCGATCAGGTCGAAGTGGGCGAAGTAGAACTCTGCGCGGACCCGGTGCACATCGGCGCCGCACTCCGGGCAGGCGGAGCCGTCCCGCTCGCCCTCGCCCCGGTAGCCGGGGAACACCTTGCCCCCGAAGCGCTTCGCGCATTCCGCGTCACACCCATGCTGCGCCGTGTCGATCATTTCAATCGTCCGGCCGCACGAACCGCACCGGAATGCGATCGGGCTAACCAGGAGCTCATCGCCCTTGTACTTCTTATTCAATTTACGCAGCGAATAGCCCAAGACCTCGCCATGACACCCGCCGCACTGACAAGCGAGCGCCCACTCCACGATCTCCGCCTTCGTGGGATCGGAAGCAGCCTCCACAACGAACCCCTCCAGGCACCGCGGCGGGATCGTGCGCACTCGCTGGTAGAGCCGCCGATTCCAGCGATCCATCCCGATGGCCCACGGCTCCTTCCACAGGAGCCGGCTGATGAACGGGATTCTGTTGAGCATCCGTTGGCCCCCAGCAATTGAACCAGAACCGCAGGCCGATACCGCGCTGCAGCATCTTATTCCGCAGACCTCGGCGTCAGCCGAACCACCACACCATCCTCAGGCTTCGTCGAGACTCCCGCGCGTTCGGGATTCGCCTGCTCGACCGCCTCAAACCTGAAGAGCTTCACGAACGAACCGACCACGAGCGCGACCTCCATCTGCCCCAGGCTCTTGCCAGGGCAGAACCTTGGGCCGTGGCCGAAACCAAAGTGCAGGAAGTCGCCGGCGCCCTTGCCCTGCTGGGCGAGCGACTCCCACCGCTCCGGGACAAACTCGATCGCCGGGTACCCGGTCGCTTCGACGCCCCAGTGATCCTCGTGCCGGTTCGCATGCCAGACATCCATCAGGATGTGCGTGCCCCTGGGGATCAGCAGCCGCCGGCCGTCCGTTGCTTCGACCCAGGTCTCCGCTGTCGCGCGGCGTGGATGGAAATACAGCGAGGGCGTCAGCCGCAGCGTCTCGTCGAGCACATGCCCCAGGTACGTGGCGCTCCCGAGCGCCGCAGGGGTGTAATCGTCGATCGTGCGCACCTCTTCGTACAACAAGTCCTGCGCCTCTGGATGCCGAGCGAGGTGCGCGATCGCCCAGCTCGCGTAGGATGTCGTCGCCTCGAGCGCGCCGGCCAGGAAGACACGGATGTTGCTGCGCAGCGCCTCGTCCGGCGCCTCAGAATCGAACTGCCCCCACAGCCCCAACCCTTCCGCCCTGCCGGCCAGCGCCAGGTCGGTCAGTTCCTCGAAAACACCGGTCGCCTCCTTCGCCTGGGCGATCCCCTTCGTGAAGCTCGGCATCCGGTGCAGCGGGCAGCCGCTCTTGTTGACCACCGTGTCGCGCACGATGTGATCGATCACGCGGTCGAGCCCCGGGACGTACTTGTCCCGGATCTGCTCGTAGGGGATCGAGGCGCCGAAGAAGTTGTTGACCAGCATCTCCAGCATGACCGCCTTGATCTCCGGCTCGAGCGTAACCTCGACCGATTCGCCGGTACGTTTGACGAGTTGGTCCAGCGCTTCGAGGCGGCCGATCACCGTGGCGCGGAATGTCTCTGCGAACTCGCCGAACCGCTCAGGCTGGAAGAGCGTCGTGCGCGCAAACGCGGGGTTGGCGAGCTTCTTCTGCCGCTTCCAGCTCTTGCCGTTGGAATAGAGCAGCGAGTCCTTGCCGGTCGCCCTGGCGATACCTTTCGAAGGGAGCGTGTCGCGGTCGAATTGCCCCTCGCGGTCGCCGGTCATCACCGAGATCGCGCGGATCACACCAGGGTCGCGCGTCACCAGCACCGGCGCGAAGCCCATCGCGTCGAGGTACCGGTTGTGCTTGCCGCCCCCTTCGATCTCCTCCGCATCCCAGAAGTACGTCTCCAGGATCCGGATCGGCTTCCTGTAATTCCAAGGGTGCGGGAATGGCAGCGTCGGGCGGTCGGAGCCGAACGAGAACAGCGGGACCCGCGCCGGCTCGATGTCGCCCTGGAACGGATCCGTGCGGAGCAGCTGACGCCAGAGCCGGCCGACGAGGATGTACTCCGGCGCCCAGGTATGCAGGAAGTCGCGGAATTCGCTGGACATGGAGGATGACTCGCTGGTGTTCGCCCGGCTCGATGCGTCCAAACCGGCCTTCGCACGATCCTACCGCAGATCACCGGCTCGATCATCGAGCTCGGTCTCGCGTTTGTGCACCGTCGCGTCCCCGGCTGGTTGCGAGGTGTCAGGCAGCGCCGGCGCCGGATCGCGCACCTCGTCGATGTGGTTCAGCACCTGCCCGTGCTGATGCCAGGTCTCGAAGACATGCATGCCGGAGTTCCGGCTGAGGTCCTCGAAGACCTTGATGCCGCGCACGCTGTTGCCCCGCTCATCGACCGGCGGCGAGTACACGCAGATCCCGAACTGCCCTGGGACGACCGCGATGATGCCGCCCGAGACGCCGGACTTGGCTGGGAGCCCCACGGTGTACGCCCACTCGCCGGCGTAGTTGTACATGCCGCAGGTGTGCATGACCGTCAGCACATCGCGGATGTACTCGCGCTGCACCGCGCGATCGTTCGTCTTTGGGTTCACGCCCCCATTGGCGAGCGTCGCGGCCATCGTCGCCATGTCCCGGGCCGTGACGACGACCGAGCATTGCTTGAAGTACAGATCAAGGATCTCCTCCACATCACGATCGAGGATCCCGAAGTTCAGCATCAGGTGCGCCATGGCGCGGTTGCGGTGCCCTGTCGTCCGCTCCGATTCAAACACCGCATCATCGATCGCAGGGCGCTTCCCCATCGTGCGCCCCAGCATCTCGCACATCCGGTCGAGCCGGTGCGATGGGCTGTCGCCAGCGATCATCGACGTCACCGCGATCGCGCCGGAGTTGACCATGGGGTTGTGGGGCCTGTTCGTCGCGTCCAGGCGGATGATGCTGTCGAACGAATCGCCGGAGGGCTCGACGCCGACGCGCTGCATCACGTACTCCCGTCCTCTGTCCGCCAGCGCCAGCGCGTGTGTGAAGGGTTTGGAGAGCGACTGGATCGTGAACTCGGTCTCGCGATCCCCGACCTCGAAGTCCTCCCCATCAACGGTGACAATCGCGATGGCGAAGGCGGAAGGGTCCGCCTTGGCGAGTTCGGGGATGTAGTCGGCGATCCGGCCCTCGTCGCAGCCGCGATACCGCTGGTGCAGCGCCTCGAGCGCCGCCATCACGCGGGGTCGATCGGGCTGCGACAGCCGCGGACCGTCTTGATTCGAATGATTTGTCAATCAGGCCTCCAACGCCCTACAGACTAGCAGCCATCACTGTCCTGATGTCCCCCATGGGTAATCCATCAGGCGTGCGGTCACACGTCACCGAATCGAACGCATGCAATGAAAAAGCCCCTCGACCAGACGATCGAAGGGCTCGGAGTTGTAAGTCGGGGTGACTGGATTCGAACCAGCGACCTCTTGACCCCCAGTCAAGCGCGCTACCAAGCTGCGCTACACCCCGTAGCGAACCCCTCCGGCTTCCCGGAGGGCCGGACAGTCTA
>CAYGNN010000045.1:11529-15041 GCA_964351165.1 uncultured Phycisphaeraceae bacterium | reverse complement strand
CTGAAGCACATCGTCAGCACCCGCTCGTCGTTCCGCTGGGCTTTCAACTCGGCATAGAACGCGCGCATCGCATCGCCGAACTGCCCCAGCAGGTTCGCGTGCTGCCCCTGCGCGCCGCCCTGGCCCGCGTGCGTGTCGAACCCACCGAGCGTGACGTAGTACACCTTCGTCGTCATCCCAGCGCCGATCATCCCGGCGACCATCGCCAGCTGACGACCTAACCCGGAGCGCGGGAACTCCGTCACCGGCTGCCGGTCCACCGCAGCGCGGAGCATCGCGCTGCTCAGCTGCGCATCCATCGCCGTGCGCATCAGGTACGCCGCCGGCGAGTGGGGATCGAGATCAGGCGAGGGCAGGATCGACTCGTCGTACAGGTTCTTGAGCTCGTCATCACCAGCGCCAGTCCGCTGGTACAACTCAGGCGATTCGAAGCTGATCGGCCGGATCTCCCGCCCCTCCATCGCCAGCGGCGCCTTCCGCCCCAGCGCCAGCCCCATCGCCGGATCAGGGTTCGGTTGCCCCTGGCACTGGTTGTCGAAGTACTTGCCCAGCCACCCCAGCCCCACGCCGTCCGTGTCGGCGGTGTGCCAGATGTCCATCGACTTGAAGTGCGACCGGTTGGGGTTGGGGTACCCCACGCCCTGGATCACCGACAGCAGCCCATCGTCATACAACGATTTCAAACCGGTCAGCCTGGGGTGCAGGCCGATCGGCATGCGAGAATCGAGCCGCAGCGCATCGCTCGCGCGGATCCCGATCGTCGGTCGTGCGTTGTGGTACGCGCTGAGGTCCACCGGCGCCACCGTGTTCAGACCGTCGTTGCCGCCGCCGAGCTGCAGGACCACAAGGATGCGCTCGTCTGGCCGCCCAGCGACCGATGACAACCCACCGCTCGATTGCGCCAGCGCGCGCGCCGCGCCGTGGACAAACCAGGGCGCTGTCGCGGCGCACGAGGCGAGTGTCACGCCGGTCTGGAGGAACCGCCGCCGGGTGAACGTCGTCGCGTTGTGCAGGTCGATGCTCATGCGCACTCCATTCCGTGCTGACTCAACACAGCTGATACTCCGGCAGCGCCACGATCAGCCCGACCGCTTCACGCAGCTGCGCCGTCCGCTGACCACCCTCGGCAGACCCGAGCGCCGCGATCACCGCCCGCTCCCGCTGCGCGCGCACCGGCATCGCCGCGTCGCCCAGCAGGTGCCCGAGCAGCGCCGCCGCCAGCAGTTCGTTGTCCCTCGCGGAGACGCCCAGTTCCCCGATCATCGGAGCTGGATCGAAGTTGGCCGGCCGCCTCCCGCGCGCGCGCTGCTCGCCCGGCGTCTCGCCGGTCAGGAGGTACGTCAGCGTGTTCTGCCTCGCGTAGAGCGTGGAGGTGTTGATCCACGCCCTGCCCCCAGACCACCCGGCGACGTTGGGGGGGTTGAAGAGGTCCTGCCCCATCAGGTCGAGCGCATCTACCAGAACACCGATCGCCCGCGTTGGCGCCCCCAACGAGCGCACCGCGCCGACCACCAGCTCCACCGGTGATTTGATCTTCGCGTCCCGCAGCGCAGGGTCGTTGAAGTGCTCGCTCAGCAGCAGCTCCCGCAGCACAGGGCGGATCTCGTACCGTTCCTTGCGCATCGTCCGCGCCATCTGCTTGATGACGCCCATCGCCCAATCCGGCGTCCGCTTGAAATCAGGTGGGATATCCGCAGCGAAGAACCGGTACAGCTTCCAGCACAGGAATTCTGAGCAGGCCCGCTGTTTCAGGATCGCATCGACGAACCCATCGCCATCGAGGCTGCCGCGCACGCCGAGGATCGTCTTCGTCCCGGTGTCGTGCTGGTTCCGGTTGAAGACAAACTCGTTGCCGTTGAACGAGTACCCGGTGAGCGCCCTGGCGCCCTCCTTGATGTCCCGCTCGCTGTACGCGCCGACGCCGAGCGTGAAGAGCTCCAGCAGCTCCCGCGCGAGATTCTCGTTGGGCGAGCGCTTCCGCGAGCGCCGGTTGTCGAGGTACTCGAGCATCGCTGGGTCCCGGATGATCGCCTTCGTCAGGTCCGCGAAACTCCCCAACGCGTGCGCGCGGAAGAGGTTGTTCTGCATCAGCAGGTGGTAGCTGTTCTCGACGGCGCGGTAGCCGCTGACGAAGTGCCCGTGCCAGAAGAGCGCCATCTTCTCCTCCAGCGGCTTGGGCGATTCGATCATCCTCGCGAGCCACCACCGCTGGATCGACGCCATCTGGCCCCGGTCCTCGCGCTGCGCCCGCTGCCGCTTTGTTCTGTACCGCGCGACCGCCTCCTCATCGCCCCGGCGCCGTGCCTCGGCCAGCGCCTGCCGCTCCCGCTCGGTCAATGGGACCATGATGTCCCCCCTGAACGAACGGTCGTCTGGGCGGTTGTAGTCGATCGCGTCGGTGTTGAGCAGGAAATCGACGGTGCGCTCAGGACCCCACTCCGCGAGCGTCCGCGCCTGCGAGGGCGTCCCGCCGAACCCGGCGCGCCAGAGCAGCGACCGCGCGTGCGCCGGGGTGAAGTCCTCGGCGCTGATGGGGCGCATCGAGGCGCTGGGCGCCGCCCCTGGGTTGTGCATCGCTGCTGCGGGCATCGTCCGCGCCTCCGGTCATCCTTCCGTCACCAGCCCAACGCCACAAACGCCTTGAGGTTGCACGCGAACCAACTGGCGCCGAGTTTCTTGAGGATACCAGACTCGAATGTCGGTATTCTACAATTGAACCGGAGGCCCCCAATGCTCGAACGCGTCATCGTTGGATACGACGGCTCCGAACTCGCGAGGGAAGCGTTCCGCTACGCCTGCACCTTCGCCGCCTCGACCGGTTGCTCGGTTGAGGTCCTGCACGCGCTCGAACCAACACCGCCGCCGGTGATCATCGACCCGGCGATGGGGTTCGACGCCGGTCCAGCGATGGCGTCCATGGTCGAAGCCGCGGACGAGCAGCGGCAGTGGGCGACCGAAGCGCTCGCCGATCTGCAGCGCCACGGCGAATCGCTGGGCGTCAACGTGACGACACGCATCGAGAATGGACGCCTCGTCCCGCTCCTGTGCGACACCGCCGGCTGCGGCGACCTCATCGCGGTGGGGCACAAGGGCCGCTTCCACGCAGGAGGCGTTGGCTCGACCACGCGCTCGCTCGTCGAGCACGCGCCGTGCCCGGTCCTGATCGTCAGCGCCGAGGCGAAGCCCATCGTGCGCATCGTCACGATCTTCAACGGGACAGTCCCAGCCAAACGCGCCATCGCATTCGCCAGCAGCATCACCCAAGCCGCCGGCTGGCCGCACCTCGTCCTGGCGATCGATGGCCCCTCGCTGACCAAAGAGGAATCCGCCCAGCGCGCCATCGACCTCGCGCCGGAGGCCACCGTCACCCCGATGTGCGAGAAGGAACTCCACGATCACGGCGTCCTCAGCGAGCACGCGGTCGCGACCGAGGGGTACGCGATGGTCGTCATGGGCGCCTTCGCCGAGAGCCGCCTGCACGACCTGATCTTCGGCGGCACAACGGCGAAGTA
>CAYGNN010000045.1:0-11519 GCA_964351165.1 uncultured Phycisphaeraceae bacterium | reverse complement strand
GCGCCTGTCGCGCTGGTGCATTAGACCTGCTTGTCCCGATCTCATGTGTTACGACACGGACGCCGAGTCTGAGCGCAGCGAAGGCTCGGATACCGATCCACCAGACCGGTCCTGCGTCCCGCTTTCCATCTCCGGCAGCGGAACCCCAACCCGCCAGGACAAGCGCGCCTGTTTCAGTTCCTTGAGCGGATAGAACGTCTCCCGCCAGCGCACGCCGCCCTGCTTGATCGTGACGATCGTCGATCGCTGCAGCGCGAGCAGGAAGAACAGGTGCCCCAGCGGCGTCAGCAGCGCCGCGAGCCGGCTCCCGCCGGTCTTCCTGGTCACGATCAGCGCCGGCAGGCCCCACGTGATGACCCCTGCCAGCGCGAACCACCCGGCCCAGGCGCCATAGAGCAGCGCCCACACCGGCCCAAGCAGCGCGCCCAAGACGAACGATGGGATGATGACCGACGCCGCGAGCAGCAGGGGGAAGTTGTAATTGAGCGCTGCATATCCGTTCTTCTCGAAGAGCCGGAACGCGGTGGGCAGGTCCGTGCCGTATTCCACCTCCGCGATCGCCTGCCCATCGAGCACCCTGGTCTGCTCGCCGATCTTGCGCACGCACAGTCCCAGCGTGATGTCGTCAACGACCTGCATCTTGAGGCGCTCGTGACCGCCGAAGGCGCGGTAGGCCTCCTTCGTGATCAGGTTGAAGGCGCCGATGCCCATGAACGACATCGGCCTGCACCTGTTGACCTGCATCGCCCTGCTTCCCATCTGCACCCAGAAGCTCCCCATCGTCACCTGCCCCCAGAAGGAAGGCAGCACCAACCCTGGCAGCAGCGTGACGTGCGCGACGCGTTCGCGCAGGCCGACCGCCAGCGCGCCGGCGACAGCGCCGGGCGTCAGGTGCGTGTCCGCATCGAGGAAGAGGAGCCAGTCGCCGCTGGCGATCGCCGCGCCCTGGTGCAGCGCGTGGCACTTGCCGAGCCAGCCATCCGGGAGCGATTCGATGTGCACGATGCGCAGCGCAGGATGTTCCGCGGCCAGCGCGTCGAGCGATTCACCGGTCCCGTCCGTTGACCGGTCATCGACCGCGATCACCTCGACCCGGACTCCTTTCTGCGCCAGCGCGCGGCGCACCGTCTCCTCGATGCGGCCCACCTCATCCCGCGCCGCGACGATGATCGAGACCAGGCGCCCTTCGAGTTCTTCAGCGCCGATCGAATCGATCGGCGCCGGCTTCGGCAGTTGGAAGATCGCGCGCAGGTTCCCGAGCATCGTCAGGAACCAGACCGCCGCGATCAGGCCAAGCACGACTTGCAGCGCGATCAGCATCAGGAATCCCCGCTCGCCAGCTCGATCCCGGAGGGCAGCGTCATCTCGCGTTGGCTCCCATCGTCGTCGACGTGCATCCGCAGGCGCCCATCGCCGGTGAGCCCGACCAGCGATCCGGTCAGCGTGGTCTGGTCAGGAAACGTCACCGTCGTCGGTTCGCCGACGCCGTAGAGGCGGCGTTCGATCACCCCCAGCTTGGCAGGGTTGATCCCATGGCTGGTCAGTGCCTGCGCGAGCCCCTTGGTCAGATCATTGATGAGCCGGTCGAGGTTCACCTTGGAGCCCACCTCGTCGAGCATGGTGGTCGCGGTGGTCCGGAGCTCTTCCGGGAGATCACCGACCGGGAAGTTCCCGTTGATCCCGACACCGACGAGGATGTACGTCGTCGCGCCGTAGGGGATCGTCTCGCACAGGGCGCCTGCGACCTTCTTGCGGTGGATGAAGATGTCGTTGGGCCACTTGATGCGCACATCGCTGTCATGGCCGTGCGCGGCGAGGGTGTGATCGATCGCGCGCAGCATCGCCAGCCCCACGCGCAGGCCCAGCCCATCGAGCACCTTCTCTGTGTTGGCGACCACCGGCCAGGCCATCGTCATCCAGACGCCGCCTGCTGGGGAGGCCCAGGCCCTGCCGAACCGGCCGACGCCGCCGGTCTGCGTCCCTGCGAGGAAGACCCTGGGGTGGCTGCCGAAGCGGCCGTCCTCGATCAGCCGCCGCGCGTGGTGGCTGGTGGAATCGATCTCGTCGAGGTGTTCCAATTCCGGGAGCGGTCGGTTTTCGGGCCTGGGCATCGCGGAGATCTCCTGAACCTGGGGCTCACCTGAACAATAGAAGAGGCAGACGCCCCCGGCTGTCCCTGATTCCGGAGGTTCCCAGCGCATTTCCGCCCGGAATCCGTCCTTGCCGCCTTGCCCGACCCCCTGTCGCGGTCGATACTCCAGTAGCGAATATGACCCCCAGAACCGCCCAGACCACGACGCTCCGTCCCGAGCAGGCCGACCCCACGGCCGCCTGCCGTCCGGTGTCGCCCGGCATCCTGGCGATGGCGATCCTGCTGGCGCTGACCGCTTCGGTCGCGTCCGCCGGCGCGTTGGAGGGTTCGGACCCCGCTCGTCTCGACCGCCGCGAGGCGCCGCGCGAGATGACGGTCCGCTGGCTGGCGGATGCCGTCGCGAAGGCCGCCCGTGACCTCGCCTCGACCGAGGTGAAGGCGACGAGCGCCGCGGCACGCGTCTCGGCGCCCATCTTCCTGACCATCACCGACGAGGCGCCCGCCGCGCCGCGTCCGTTCGATTCGCAGCAGCCATCGTTGCTGACGATCCCCGATGGATGGCCCCAGCAGGGCCTGATCAACCTGCCGCCCCCGGCGCAGGGCTGATCCAGCGCCGCGCCGCGTATGCGCAGCGCCATGGCGAACACACCTACATCGAAATCCATCGCAGCGCGGTCAGTACTTGCCGCTCCGCGACCGATCCGCACGTACAGCACACAACGCACGCGAGGCGATCGAGCCCGTGCGACCCAGCGCGATTCAGACCGCGCCATGCAGAGCAGGAACCATGGACCAAGACATCCCCATTATCGGCTTTTTCATCCGCAAGCTCTTCGGCGCCCGCAACGAGCGCGCCGTCAAGGTCTACACCCGCCGCATCGAAGCGATCGGCGCCCTTGAACCGGAGATGCGCCAACTCACCGACGCGCAGATCCGCGAGAAGACCAGGTCCTTCCGCGAGCGCGTCGATGGGGGGGAGAAGCTCACTGAGATTATGAACGAGGTCTTCGCTGTCGGCCGCGAGGCGATGGACCGCGCGGTTGGCATCCGCAACATCTTCAACCCTGAGCATGCTGAGAAGTTCGATCCCAGCCGCCTGCCGGAGCACGCCCGGAAGCTCTACGACGAGACGAAGGCGAAGATCGACGAGACCCCTGACGCCGACCCGGTGGGCGAGTTCCTCGGCTGCACCACGCCCCAGGGCGGGTGGCTGCAGGTGGATATCCCCATCGAGCTGTACGAGGCGGTCCGCGAGCTCTACCCCGATTCCAAGCCGCCTTTCCGCGCGCGCCCCTTCGACGTGCAGCTCATCGGCGCGATGGTCCTCTCGCAGGGCAAGATCGCTGAGATGAAGACCGGTGAGGGCAAGACGATCGTCGCGCCGCTGGCGGCGTACCTCGCCTCCCTCAACGGCGACGCGATCCACGTCGTCACCGTCAACGACTACCTCGTCCAGCGCGACCGCGACTGGACCTTCCCCTTCTTCCACGCGGTCGGCATGACCGTCGGCGCCATCCACCCCCAGCACATGCAGCCGGAGCAGTTCAAGCGCGTCATGTACCACTGCGACGTGGTGTACGGCACGACGAGCGAGTTCGGCTTCGACTACCTCCGCGACAACATGAAGCGCACCGTCGGCGAGCAGGTCCAGCGCCGCCGCGACTTCGCGATCGTTGACGAGGTGGACTCCACGCTCGTCGATGAGGCGCGCACGCCGCTGATCATCTCAGGTCTGGCGCACGACGACGCCCCGCGCTACGCGCTGGCCGATGAGATCGCCCGCAAGCTGGTGGATATGCACAAGCCCTGGGCCGAGGCCGACAAGGGTGTCGAGGCCTGCAAGATGCGCATCAAGGGCATCGAGGGCGACATCCGCAACGCCCGCGACAAGTCCGCTGTCCCAGCGATGCAGGCCGAGCTGAAGGAGCTCCGCGACAAGCTCCCGCACATCGAGGCGGACCGAGACAAGCACACGCAGTACTACGACGTCGAGATGGACAAGAAGCGCGCCGCGCTCACCCACGACGGCATCGAGGCCGCCCAGCGCATCGCAGGCCTCGGCTCCTTCTACGTCGGTGAGAACACCGACCTGCCCCACCTGCTCGAGCAGGCGATCAGGGCGCACGTCGTCTACCAGCGCGACCGCGACTACATCATCATGCCAACCCCCGACCCCCACTCCGGGCAGACCACCGAGGCGATCGTCATCGTGGACGTCAACACCGGCCGCCCGATGGTCGGGCGCCAGTGGTCCGAGGGCCTGCACCAGGCCGTCGAGGCGAAGGAGAAGGTGCAGATCAAGCAGGAGACGCAGACCGTCGCGACCGTGACGATCCAGAACTTCTTCAAGATGTACAAGCGCCTCGCCGGCATGACCGGCACCGCGGACACCGAAGCGCAGGAATTCCACGACATCTACAAGCTCGACGTCGTGGTCATTCCCACCAACAAGCCCACCATCCGCGCGGACCACAACGACACCGTCTTCCTCTCGGAGAAGGACAAGTGGAAGGCGATCGTCGATGAGATCAAGGCGTTCCACGACGTCGGCCGCCCGGTCCTCGTGGGCACGACCAGCGTCGAGCATTCCGAGATGCTCAGCCGCATGCTCGCCAAGGAGCACCAGATCAAGCACGAGGTGCTCAACGCCAAGCAGCACGAGAGCGAGTCCAACATCATCGAGGGCGCCGGCAAGCTCGGCGCGGTGATGATCGCCACGAACATGGCCGGCCGCGGCACCGACATCAAGCTCCCCGCCGTCTCGCGCGAGGAGCTGATCGAGCACTGGCAGCGCCGCAACCTCGCCCCTCGTGATATCTCACCGGAAGACACCGACGAGCAGATCCGCGAGAAGGTCTACCGCAAGGTTGCGCCCCGCGAGCTGGGCATCAAGAAGTCCGAGGCCGAGTCGATGGACCTGAGCGAGCTCGAGCTCATGCTCCTGCGCAAGTGGACGCTGGAGAACACCTGGGCCGACGCGAAGAAGATCGAATCGATGAACGCCGACCAACTCCGCGCCGAACTCGACGCGCAGGACCGCTTCATCCTCCACCGCATCGGCTGGGTGAACACCATCGAGGAACTCGGCGGCCTCCACGTCGTGGGCACCGAGCGCCACGAGTCGCGCCGCATCGACAACCAGCTCCGGGGCCGCTCCGGCCGTCAGGGCGACCGCGGCTCCTCGCGCTTCTTCGTCTCCATGGAAGACGACCTGATGAAGCTCTTCGCAGGCGAGACCACCCTCCGCATCCTCAGCAGGCTGGGCATGAAGGAGGGCGACTCCATCGAGCACCCGATGATGAGCAAGGCGGTCGAGCGTGCGCAGCGCAAGGTCGAGGAACGCAACTTCCAGATCCGCAAGAACATCCTTGAGTACGACGAGGTGATGGAGGTGCAGCGCCGCGGTTTCTATGGCCTCCGCCAGCGCGTCCTGGAAGGCCGCGACGTGAAGGGCCTGATCTTCGATTACATCCACGACGCCTGCACCGACGCCGTCGACACCGACCTCGACAAGGACTACCCCTACGAGCGCGTCGCCGAGCGGGCGAAGGAGATCATGAACATCTCCATCCTCCCGGAGCGGCTCAGAGGCCGCGCCGCCGACGAGATCGAGCAGCGCGTCAAGCAGGTCGCCAACGAGGACATCGAGGGCGAGATCACCGTCACCATCGGCGAGTACATGCCCGACGATGCGCTCCCCGAGGACTACGACCTCAAGGGCCTGAGCAACTGGGCGAAGGAACGCTTCAACGCAGACGTCAAGCCCAGCGAACTCCGCGAGATGACCCGCAGGCAGGTCGTTGACGCCCTCACCGAGGCCGGTCACAGGCAGATCAACAGCGCCGACATCCACGAGGTGCAGATGTTCATGACGCCGCACTTCGGCGCAGAAGAGCTGCAGCGCTGGATGAACGAACGCTTCGAGGTCAGCGTCCCGGTCGAGGACATCGTCGAGCTGGAGACCAACGAAGAGGTCGCAACGAGGCTCGCCGAGGCCGCCGAGTCGAAGTACATCGAGCGCGAGATCGTCCACCCGGTCGATTTCAACCTGCAGATGACCATGGCCATGATGCGGCAGGACCCCAAGCAGGCCTCCGAGCGCCTCTCCACCTGGGCGAACCGCAGGTTCGACCTGGGCTGGGAGGATTCTGTCGTCCGCACGAAGATGCCGCAGCAACTCCGCGAGGAGCTGCTCCGCGCTTCGCAGAAGTATGTCGAAGAGGGCGTCGTCGAGCAGGCGCTCGAGGAAGCGATGGCCCTCCGGGATGACAACGAAGCGCTCAACACGTTCATGCAGGAACGTCTGGGCATCGAGTGGAACGAGATCCTCCACCGTCTTGAGGGCGAGGAACGCGACAACGCGATCCGCGCCAGGGTCGAGGGCGTGCTCCGCGCCGAGATGATCCAGTTCGAGCGGTTCGTCCTGCTCGAGGTCCTCGATTCCACCTGGAAGGACCACCTCGCCACGATGGACCGCCTCCGCGACGGCATCGGCTTCCGCGCCTTCAGCCAGCTCGATCCCCGCATCGAGTACAAGCGCGAGGGCGCCAAGCTCTTCGAGGACATGGAGATCACCATCCGCGACCAGGTCACGGACAAGATCTTCAAGCTGCAGATGGTCCCGCAGGTTGTCCAGCAGCCGCAGGCGCAGCAGGCCGCCCAGCAGCGCGCCATGCAGCAGGCGGCGCAGCAGCAGCAACAGCAGCAGGGCGAGAACACTGAGCAGGGCGAAGACGCCAGGCCAGCGCGGATGATGACCTCAGCCGCCGGTTCGCAGGCCGCCTTCGCCGGTCGGGCCTTCGGCTCGAGCTCGATCTCCGGCCCAGGCTTCTCCACCGGCCCGAACGCCGGCAAGCCCGCAGGCGAGAAGCCGGGCGAATCGCTGGGCAACGCCAATCCCGATGAGGACTGAGTGACGCCCGACAACCTGATCGAACAACATGGCCGCGCCCCAGGGCGCGGCCATGTTCATTGGTGGTTGGTATCGAGCGCGATCAGACCAGCGGCTTCTCGAAGATCAGCATGTTCTCGATCGTCTCGCCGTCGTAGCGGATCCCGACGATGTTGTAATCTTGCGCGATGCCGAAGTGCAGCATGGGGCGGTGCTTGTTCGTGCACTCGAAGCGCATGATCTGGTACCCCTCCGTCTTCGCCCAGTCGGCCGCGGCGCAGATGAGCTGCGTGGCGATGCCCATCCGGCGCGCATCGGGGAAGACGCCGGTGACCCACGAGAAGTAGACGCCAGGACGCAGCTCGAACCCGATATAGAAGCCGACCGCCTCGTTCTCGATCCTTGCGACGAGCACCAGCGGCGCGATCCGGTCGCGCAGCCGACGCTCGAAGAACTCCACGTCCTGCTCCGGCTTGTACACCTGGTTGTACAGGTGCGCAATCGTCGCCGAGTCCTTGGGATCAATCCTGTCGATCACCGCGTCAGCCATGGGGAACCCTCCGCTTTCGAGAATCCTGCGCACCTGTCCAAACGATCATCCGGGCCGATTTATTCCGAAGCCCTCGACATGTACGCGCCGTCCGCAGTCGAGACCTTGATCTTCTCGCCAGGCTCGATGAAGGGCGGGACGCGGGTCTTCATCCCAGTCTCCAGCGTCGCTTCCTTGAGCTGGTTCGTCACCGTCGCGCCCTTGATGCCGGGGGGCGTGTCCGTCACTTCCAGCTCGACCGAGCCAGGCAGCTCAACAGAGAGCGCCGTGCCCTCGTGGAACAGAACCACGAGCTGCAGGTTGGGGGTGAGGTAATCCGTCGAGTCGCCAAGGAACTCGCCCTCGAGCTCGACCTGGTCGTACGTCTCCATGTCCATGAAGGTGTACACGTCGCCCGCGTCGTAGAGGAACTCCATGTCGCGGCGATCGAGCGTCGCGACATCGAGGTCATCCGTCGAGCCGAAGCGCTTCTCGATGTGGCCGCTCGCGCCGACGCTCTTCATCTTGAGCTGCACATACGCTGGGCCCTTGCCCGGCTTGACGTGCGAGGTCTTGATCACGGTGTAGAGTCGGCCGTCGAGGGTGACTGCCATGCCTTGCTTGATGTCGTTGGCGCGCACGTGGGAGGCTCCGCTGGGTTAAGTCGTTGGGTTGTATGAATCGGCTGGAAGCCCCGGCAGGCTGGACACACGACCGGGGCGCCCCGCCAGCAGCGGCAGGGGCCGCCATTGTATCCCGCCAGAGCCGCCCAGCCCCGAACAGCGTGCGAATGCCTCGCAAGGCATCCCCGTCCGGTGCGGGACACGCGGCGTTGTTCCAGCGAAGCCGCGACCCCCGCTACACTGGTTCTCCGCGATCCAGCAAGCAGTTGACGACCGAGGAGCAGCCCCATGCCGATCACAAGACGCCAATTCACCCAATCCTCCGCCGCGGCGCTCGCCGCGACCGCGTTCGCCGGCCCGCTCTCGCGGAGGCTCTTCGCGCAGGGGCCATCACCCATCGAGTGGCGACGCATCAACGACAACGCGAGGGCCATCGAGGGCCTGGGCGGGAACGCGCTCGTCTTCGCCGATGGGGGCGAGGCGCTGCTCGTAGACACCAAGGTCGCGGTCGGAGGCGAGCTGACCAGGGGGCTGATCGAGAGCGCCGACTACAACGTCACCCGCGTCGTCAACACCCACCACCACGCCGACCACACCGGCGGCAACGCCCACTGGACCAGGGACACGCCGCTCACCGCGCACGCCAACGCAGCGCCGCGCATCGCCCAGCAGTTCGACCGCTACGAGCAGTCGCTCCAGCGCCGCGATCCCAGCGCGAAGTCGCCACCCATCGCGTCGTACGCGCCGACCGAGACCATCGAGGGCGACGCGGAGATCAAGATCGGCGACGCCACCGTAGAGAGCCCCCACTTCGGCCCAGGCCACACCGACAACGACCTCGCGATCTTCATCCCCAGCGAGAACATCCTCCACACCGGCGACCTGTGCTTCCACAAGATGCACATCTTCGTGGACCTCAACGGCGGCGTCTCCACCAAAGGCTGGCACGCGAGCGTCGAAGAGCTCATCAAGCTCTGCGATGAGGACACCGTCGTCGTCCCCGGCCACGGCCCGGTCACCAACATCCGAGGCCTCGAAACCCAGCGCGACTACATCCGCGACCTGCGCGAGACCGTCGCCAAGGCGATCAAGGATGGCAAAACGCGCGAGCAGACCTACCGCCTCCCGATGCCTGGAACAGAGAACTACGCCTCGCCCAGGCTCCTGCCAGCGGCGCTCGCTGCGATCTATGTGGAGATGACCGGAGAGACGCCGGGCTGAGAGGTTGCGGGATTACTCGCCGCTCGTTGTCAACTCCACAGGCGCACTTGCGGGTGTTGCTGTTTCGACATGCAGCTTCTGCGCCCGATGCTCGGACCAGTCCTCGACCAGCAGGTCGGGGCTCTGGGCGCCGTCGTGGATGCGGAGCAGGTCGTAGCCATTATCGCGCTGGGCCGGGATGAACCCCGCCTCGCGGATCAGCCGGCACAGCACCTGCTCGTCGAGGCAGTACGTCGTTCCAGCAGCGCTGACGACGTTCTCCTCCATCATCACGCTGCCCATGTCGTTGGCGCCGAAGCGCAGGCCGACCTGCCCGATCGCAGGTCCCATCGTCACCCAGCTCGCGCCGATCGAATAGATGTTGTCGAGGTGGATGCGGCTCAGCGCCTGCGTGCGCAGGTACTCCGTCGCGCCCGCCATGCGCGCGCGCCGCCCGAAGAGCGCATCCGCCTTCGCATCGCCATCGCCGGTCAGGTTCGCGACAACATCGCCAGGGAATTCGCGATCACGATCACTCGGATCATCGCCCCACTCAGGCAGCCTCCCCAACGGCGTGTTCTCGCGCTGGAAGGGCCAGGAGATAAACGCCTTGTAATGCCCAGCGCCGCTGACGCCAGGCTCGCCGCCGCTCGCGTGGTCGCCCAGCTCCAGCAGCGCCTTGTCCTGCCACTGCCGGACCAACTCGATGTGGTGCACACGATCCGCGAGGCCCTCGATGTGCCCGAACATCATCGTCGCGCTGGTGAACATGCCCAACTGGTGCGCGACGTACATCGTCGTCAGCCACGCCTCCGCGTCGCACTTGCCAAGGCCGATCTTCCGCCGCACAGGGTGCGCGAAGATCTCCCCGCCACCGCCTGGGACGGAATCGAGCCCCGCCTCGCGGAGTCTGACCATGACCCACTTCAGTTTCGATTCCAGCGTGTCGCCAGGCGGATCGAAGTACTCGACGAACTCGATGAACTCCGGAGGCGAGAACGCGTGGATGTGCACCTGCGGGAACCTGCTCTTGAGCCGCTTGAGCAGCGTCTCGTACCACGAGAGGGGCAGCGCCGGGTTCATCCCGCCCTGCATCAGGATCTGCGTCCCGCCGATCGCGACCAGCGCCGCGACCTTGTCCTCGATCGCGCTGTGGTCGAGCGTGTACGCGTCGTGCTCATCCCCATCGCGCCGGAAGGCGCAGAACGTGCACTTGGCGGAGCAGACGTTCGTGTAGTTGATGTTCCGGTCCTTGACGTACGTCCGGATCGAGGGCCCGTGGATCCGCTTGCAGACATCGTCCGCCACGCGCGCAAGCAAGTGCAGGGGCGCCTTCGTGTACAGGTCGAAGCTCTGGGACGTTGTCATCCGCACCTCGCCCCGGGCCACCGCCGTCAGGAACCCCAGGTCCAGCGCGTCGGCATCGGGCGTCGTCGGTGTCGGCTTGTAGATCGTCGTCATGCGTGCTCCGCTCCCGGCGTGCAATCCTGCTCCCACGAAGGCCCCCTGGGTCAGGGCCATTCGCTCGGTTGGCATCCTAGCCGCGCCTCCAGGGATTCGTCGGTCTGGAGGCCCGATTTCGCCCCTTGAAGACTGCCAGAGAACCAGCCCCGGACCTTCAGCGACAGCCAGAAACCCCCGATAGCCAGCACGGACGAGTTCTGCGCGCCAGTAATCAGGAGTTACCAGCACCATGCCCAGGCAGCACCGACCGCACGTCTGTTCCGCCCTTCAGCACCTCCGCTCGGGGGTTGTTGTCGCGACGCTCGTGCTGGGGATCTGCATCGGCATCCACCTGCTGATCTGGGGCTTCGTCCACTTCACCGACGTCCGCTGGACGCAGGCCGAGGGCGCCGAGCCGCAGCAGAGCCTCGCTGTCGTCGAGGGCGCGGTCGAGCCGCAGACAACGATCGTCGCCCCGCCTCCCAAGGGCCCCAAGGAAAGCGCCGACGCCAACCTCGTCCCCAGCACCGCCGACCGCTCGATGAGCCTCGTCGTCAGCCTCGTGGACGCCATCGGGATCATCACCTGCCTCGTGCTCGTCGGCCTGATGCGGCAGACTGTGTCGGTCGCCGCAGGCGCCAGCGTGCCGGGGATCAACAAGCTCGTGACTGCCAGCAGTTGGGCCGGCGTGCTCGCGCTCGTCGGCATCCCGCTCGGGAGCCTGATCCAGGGCTACCCCCT
>CAYGNN010000044.1:11396-15088 GCA_964351165.1 uncultured Phycisphaeraceae bacterium | reverse complement strand
GTATCGGATGCAAAATGGATCCGTCAATCGGCGAATCGAGGCAGGCCCTTGCCGACTCGGTAGCTGTTGATCTCGTGCTCCAGATTGATCGCGAGCGGTGGGAATCCGATCGCGGTTCTTGCCTTCTCATCAAGCATCATCATTTCGTGGAGTTCACTCGCTGACTCAACGCAATGCACCCGGATATCCGCAAAGCCGACGAGTACGCCCTCTTCTTCGTAGCAGGACAATGCCACGATGACATGTGGTTCGAAGGTGTCATAGAGCCCTGGCTCCATCGAGAATCGGAATCGACCCAACTCTTCCCATCCGCCATCCTCCTGAGGAAGCTGGAGTTCAGCGAGCACTGCTCTTCGTGCCTCGGGGCTGGATTCGATGGCGCTGAGTGTTCGGCCTCGGATGACGACCGAGTCCAGCGTGTCCTCGTAGTCTCGGCGTCGGAACACATGATCCCCGAGCGTTCCATCCAGGAGCATCGACCGGACGCATCTCGGCGGCAGCGCGGATGATGAGTCGAGCGAATGCCCTGTGATTGCCTGCCGAATAAAACTGCTTGAAATGATCGTTGGATCGCAGCAACGACACCCGTGTCCCCACCAGGGTGGCATCAGGACCATGTAGGCCGCAGCGGTTCCGATCACGATCGCGGCGAGCATCTTCTCGCGTTTCGTATGTCGCCCTGGATTCGAACCGTTGGTCATCTTGACACCGTTCGCATCGATGATGGGTCCAGTTCCATCACGCTATTTTCAACGCGATATCAACAATAACCCGATCCGGACCGTGCACGCCGACGCGCGGCTTGTTGCCGACCTACCCTTCCCGTGCTGATGAAGATCACCTCCGCCACATTCCCGCCGCACATCGCTCGCGCGTACGGCGTGCGCGCAACGCAGCCTGCCGCCCGCGTCACGAAGCCCTCGGTTGTCGAGGGCGCCGAGCCGATCGCGAAGATCGCGCCGGTCGAGCGCAAGTCTGCGAGCGATGTCTCGAAGCTCGTCGCGCAGGTGGTCCCTGGGTCGGTCTCCTTCACGGCGGACGGGACTGCCGTTCCCAAGACGCCGGCGCTGCCCATCTATGCGCACCCCGCCGACCGCAACGCCGCGGCGACCGGGATCGCGCTGGGCTCCTCCGTTGATGTCACCGGCTGATCGGCGCCCGCGCTGCTAGCCTGTGGCGCATGGAGCCGAACGCAGCGACCAACCCATTCCGCAAGCACTGGACGCTCGATCCGGACGTGCTGTACCTCAACCACGGCTCGTTCGGCGCGTGCCCCAAGGTGGTGCTGACGGCGCAGCACGGCTGGCGCTCGCGGATGGAGCGGGAGCCGATGCGGTTCTTCGTGCGCGACTTAGAAGGCCTGCTCGACGGCGTGCGCACCAAGCTGGGCGCGTTCCTGGGCGCTGATGCTGATGATCTGTGCCTGCTGCCCAACACGACGGCGGCGGTGAACACCGTCTTCCGGTCGCTGCCGCTGGCGCCTGGCGATGAGATCCTGACGACCTCGCACGAGTACAACGCGTGCAGGAACATCGTCGAGTTCGCCGCGGAACGCGCCGGAGCGCAGGTCGTCGTCGCGGACATCCCCTTCCCGATCTATTCACCGGAGCAGGCGACCGAGGCGGTGCTCGCGAGCGTCTCGCCGAGGACGCGGTACGCGCTGATCGACTGGGTGACGAGCCAAACGGCGCTGGTGCTGCCGATTCATGAAATCGTTGCTGCGCTGCGCGAGAAGGGTGTGGAGACGTGCGTCGATGCGGCGCACGCGCCGGGGATGATCCCGGTCGGCCTCGGCGCGCTCGGCGCCGCCTTCGCCGCGGGGAATTGTCATAAGTGGATGTGCTGCCCGAAGGGGTCCGCGTTCCTGCACGTGCGCCGGGACCTGCAGGACCTCATCCGGCCGCTCTCCATCAGCCACGGCGCGAACTCGGCGCGCACAGATCGGTCCCGCTTCCGAATCGAGGCGGACTGGACCGGAACGAGCGATCACTCCGCGAGCCTGTCGATCCCTGCGGCGATGGGGTTCTTCGAAGACGTGCTCGAGGGCGGCTGGAGGGAGCTGGCTGAGCGGAACAGGGCCAAGGCGCTCGCAGGGCGGGGATTGCTCTGCGGCGTGCTGGGGATCGAACCGCCGGCGCCGGAGTCGATGATCGGGTCGATCGCGTCGGTCCCCCTGCCTGACGGTGGTTCGAAGGAGCCCCCCACCTCGCCGCTGTACGCGGATCCGCTGCAAGCGGCGCTGCTGGAGCGGTTTGGGGTGCAGGTCCCGGTGATCCCCTGGCCGGCGCCCCCCAGGCGGGTGCTGCGGATCTCGGCGCAGCTCTACAACTCGCTCGACGAGTACGAGACACTCGCAGGGGCCCTGCGGACCTTGCTCTGACGCCGGAGCGTGTATCCTGCTCGGCCACGCCCCGTCACGACTCCGGGGGTCGTACCGGAAACGACAAGGAGAACGTTGATGCAGGGACGGAAAGCGGTCATCTTCGGCGCGACAGGCGCCACCGGCCGGGTCATTGCGCAGGAGCTGCTGGACCGCGACATCGCGGTGCGCGTCGTCTCGCGTAGCAGCACGCACCTCGAGCGCGACTTCGGCCACACCGCCGCAGAGCGCGTCAAAGCGGACCTCTTTGACCCTGAGCACGCGACGTACGCCGCGGATGGGTGCGACGTGATCTTCCACTGCGTGGGGCTCCCGATGGAGCGGTACACGCAGCACGTCGAGCTGGGCAAGACGACGGCGCAGGCGATGCGGTCCACCGGCGCCTCGTGCGTGCTCGTCAGCGGCTACTGGTCGTACGGCGCTGCGCCGGCGCTGCCCATCAACGAGCAGACGGAGCACCGCCCCACCGACGAGTTCAGCGGCGCCCGGCTGGAGCAGGAGAAGATCCTGCTCGGCGCCGGCGCGCGGGTCGCGGTGCTGCCCGATTTCTATGGCCCAGGCTCGCACGGCGTGCTGATGAGCGCGCTCGAAGCCATCGCGCAGGGCAAGCCGGCGCCGTGGTTCGCGCCGGTCGGTGATCTGCGGGAGTTCGTGTACACGCCTGACCTGGGCAAGGCGCTGGTCGACCTTGGCGTCAGCGAGAACACCGAGGGCGAGCGCTTCGTCATCGGCGGCGCCGGCGGGATCAGCGCCTCGAAGATCGCGCAGATCGCAGGGCGCGTGCTGGGCTGCACGCCGATCTTCAAGGAGATCAGCGGGATGAAGCTCACGCTGGGCTCGATGTTCGACAAGCAGGCCAAGGCCTTCAAGCCGATCGCGCCGATCTACCGCGCGCCGGCGGTCTTCGACGACTCGAAGTTCCGCGAGAAGTTCGGCGGTGACGTCACGCCCTACGAGATGGGTATCGCCCAGACCATCGAGTGGCTGCGGGGGAACTCGTGAGCGACATGATGGCCACAGACAACGCGACGTCACTCAGCAGCATCATCGGTCATGACCACGCGCTCAGCGTGCTGCGCAGCGCGATCGCCTCAGGGCGGATCCATCACGCGTGGATCTTCGCCGGCCCCAGGGGCGTCGGGAAGTTCACCGCGGCCCGCGCGTTCGCAGCGGCGCTGCTGGACCCGTCGACAGGCCCCAACCTGATGGGCGAGATCGAGCCTGATCCGGAGAGCGAGACGCAGCGGCTCATCGCGCAGGGCGCGCACCCCGACCTGCACGTCATCACGAAGGAGCTGGCGCTCTACTCGGA
>CAYGNN010000044.1:0-11296 GCA_964351165.1 uncultured Phycisphaeraceae bacterium | reverse complement strand
GAAGACCTGCTGCCGACGATCCGCAGCCGGTGCCAGCGCATCGCCTTCGGCGAGCTCGACGCGCAGGGCATGGCCGAATGGATGCAGCGCTCGGGGCTGTCGCTGAGCGCCGAGGAAACCGAGTGGCACATCGAGGCGAGCGAGGGCTCGCCTGGGAGGCTGCTCGAAGCGGTCGATTGCGGGCTCCACGAATGGTCTCGGCGTCTGGAGCCGATGCTCCAGCGCGCCGACCGGGGCGAGTTCGACCCTGACCTTGGGCCAGTCATCAAGGACCTCGTCGATGGCTGGGCGACCGGCTTCGTGAAGGCGAACCCCAACGCGAGCAAGAAGGCGGCCAACGATGTCGCCGCTGCCAAGGCGCTGGGGCTGATCGCGACGCGCTCCAGGCTGATGCTCCGCCACGCGATCGAAGCGGGCATGGACACCAGCCGGCCGATCCAGGCGATCGAGTCGGTCGAGCGCACCAGGCAGCGCATCGGCGCGAACGTGCAGCTCGCGCTCGCCTTCGAGGGGCTCGCGGCGGAACTCGTCCGCTGAATCTTTGAATTGGATTGGGTGCTCAGCCTTCGACCGACAGCGGCGTGTACGCCTCTGCCGCGACTGAAGCATCGTCGTTGGCCCCGGGAGTCTGGGCGTTGTCGCCAGCGAACGTGCCTGCGGCGCGTTCCTCCGCGACGCGCTCCATCAGGAGTTTCCACGTCTGGCGGTCGTACTCGAGCAGGCGGATCGCCTCGTCGATGGGCTCGAGCTCGTGCTGAACGTTCGCGTCGGTCAGCAGGCGGTACATGTAGGTGTAGAGGCCGCTGAGCTGCTTGCACAGCTCCGGGTCGTGCTCAGGCTCCAACGCGTTGAGCAGCTCCATCACGATCGCCTTGCACTGGCTGATGTGCTCGAAGCTCTTCTCGTAGTCCTTCTCAACCAGACCCTCGCGGCCGGTGCGGGCGAAGCGGACCGCGCCCTCGATCAGCATCATGCGCAGCTCTTCGGGGCTGGCGCTGAGGACCTTGGTGCGGAGGTACTGATTGTTGATGTCGGTGCTCATGTGGCTTTGTTATCGAACGCCGAGCCCCAATGCTTGAGGGATGCGCGATGCAGCGCGTGAACTATTTCGAGGCCCGATAACTCCACCGCCCAAGCGATCATCCGAGGATGTTCTGCAAGCCGGAGAGCGCCTGCTGCTGCCCGTTGAGGCCGGCCAGCGCCTGCTCCATCGCGAGGAACTGCCGCTGGAGCTGGACCCGCTTGTTCTCGAGGATCCGATCGAACTGCGTGATGCGATCGTTCTGGAGATCGATCTGCGTCTGGAACGTGTCGCCCTTGCGCTTGAGCGTGCCGTCCACGGAGTTCGTCAGGTCGTCCATCAGCTTCTCGACCAGCTCGGCGATGCCCTGCTGGAGGAAGTTGTCCTCCGTCGCGGCGACCGTGACGCCGGGCGTCACCTCCACCGGCTCGCGCTCGCCCAGCTCGAAGGCCGCGACCAGCTCCTCGACCGCGGCGGGGTCTTCCTCGTACGCCTCGCGGAAGCGATCCTTGTCGAAGTCGATCTGCCCGCCGCTGCCGACGCGGATGCCGATCTCGAACATGAACGAGAACTGCCCCTGCGTGCCCAGCGGCTCGCCCTGGATCGTGCGCAGGATCGATCGGCGGATGTTCGAGACGGTCGAATCACCCAGCAGCGCGCCGCGCTCGCCGGTCTCGACGTCGAAGCGCTCGTGGAAGTCCAGCCGGTCGAAGACCGCGTTCACCGAGTCCACGAAGCTGGTCAGCGATTCCTCGATCGAGGTCACGTTCCGCGAGACGCTGACCTCGACCGGCTCGTCGGTTGTGTTGTTCAGGTCGAGCGTCAATCCGTTGACGACACTGTCGAGCGTGTTGCTGCTGCTCGTGATGAGCACGGCGTTGGCCGGGTCGTCAGCGCCGAAGAAGACCAGCGCATCCTCGCCCTCGCTGAGCGTCGAGACGCCCAGGTCGAAGCCCTTCGTGTCGATGAGCAGCCGGCCGACCGCGCCGCTCGTCTCGGAGGTCAGGATCAGGCGGAAGGGCGAGGCCCCGACGCCGTCGTTGATGATCGTCGCGTCCACGCCAACGCCTGCGGCGTTGATCTTGTTGGAGATGTCCTCCAGCGTGTCGGTCGCCTCGAACTTCACCGAGCGCTCGAACGAACCATCGATGACGTTGTCCGCGACATCGCCGCCGCTCTCGAAGTCCGCGGTCTTGAGCAGGTTGAGCTTCTTGGCGACACCGCCGGAGATCTCCTCGACCTTGAGCGCCTGCGGGCTGGCGCTCGCGGAGGTGTCCTCGAGGATGATGCCGTCGCCGTTGTCGTTGACGCGCGCTGTGATCTTCGTGGGGCGCGAGTTGATGCGGTTGACCAGGTCGCTGATCGTGCGCAGCTCGTCGTTGACGCTGACCTCGGCGCTCAGGCCCTCGGCATCGGTGATGCGGAAGGAGCCTGTCCCGATCCCAGCGCCGTTGTTCAGGTTGCTCAGGAGCGTGCCGCCGCTGATGTAGCGGAACTGCAGGTTGCCCGAATCGACGACGCCGTCGTCATCGGCGACGACGTCGATGCCCAGGCTCTCTGCAGCGGTCCCGACGGTGTCAGCGATGATGAGCGAACCACCGCCGACGGTGTTGTCGGTGATGGTGATGCCGTTGCCGGAGTCGTTGACCCTGGCGGTGATCGCGCCGGCGCCATCGGTGTTGATGCGGTCGATGATCTCCGCGACGGAATCGGTCGCGTTGACGTTGACCGCGAAGATGGTCGCGTCCTGCGTGGTGAACTGGATCGTGCCGTCGCCGACGCCGCTACCGCCGTTGAGGTTCGAGGCGAGCACGGAGTTCACACCGGCGAGCAGCCTCGTCGAGGTGATCGAGCCGACGCCGTTCTGGTTGTTCGTGAAGCCGAGCTGCTCGAGCGTCGTCCGCGCGGCGCTGCCCGGATCGATCTCGACGGTGCTGATCCCGTCGACGGCCTCGATCGAGAGGCCGGTCCCATCGGGCGTGATGGAGAGGGTGACGTTGCCGTCGGTCTGCTCCTCGATGCGCTCGCGCAGGTCCTTGATCGTGACAACCGGGGTGCCTGTCGCTTCGTACTCGCCATCGACGGTCTCGCCGATCTCGCCCAGGTTGATGTCGTAGGACGTGCCGCCGTAATCGAGGACAAAATCAGCGGTCGCTGCGGCGCCGCCTGGCCCGAAGGAGACGCCAGCGCCGTCGTTGAGCACGCTCAGCGAGGTGTTCTCGGAGAGGTATAGGATGTCGCCGGTCGTGATATCGCCTGCTGCTGCGACAGTCTGCCTGATGCCCAGGCTCTCGGCGGTCGTCCCGTTGGCGACCTCGGCGATGGTGAAGTTGCCAGCGCCGCCGCCGTTGTCGGTAAAGCGGATGCCCTGCCCATCGGTGCTGGCGGTGACACTGATCTCGCTGCTCTCGTTGAAGGCGTCGAGCACGTCGTTGACGGTAACCGCCTTGGAGAGATCGATCGTGGCCGAGGCGCCGGAGGAATCTGTGACGCGGATCTTGCCCCGCTTGATGCCCTCACCGCCGTTGAGGTCGGCGAGGTTCGTGTCGGTGGCGAGACCGCCGTTGCCCACCTCGAAGGTGAACTCCGTCGCGCCCTGGCCTGAGGTGCTGTCATCGGCGAAGCGGCGCGAGATGAGCTGGTGCGTGCTGACGAGGCGCTCGACGTTGAAGTTGAAGGTGCCCAGCGTGGCGTTGTCGCTGGCGGTGGCGGTGATGGCGTCGGGGTTCGAGCTGCTGGCGCGCGTGGCGTCGAAGACCTTGGAGCTGTTGAACGCCGCGGCGGCGGACTTGAGGCCCAGGAGCCTGGAGTTGATGTCGAGGAAGGCGGTCTGCTGCGTCTGGAGCTGCGTGATCCGCTGCTGGGCGAGCTGCTTGGGCCGGGCGTCGATCTGCAGGAGCTGCTCGATGAGCGAGGACGTATCGATACCGCTGAACAAACCTGTGCTGGAAGAGATACCACCCATGACCGTTGCCTCCGTCTCTTCAGATGAACCGTCTGTGCTGCGCCTCGGATCGGACGGCCGGGGTCACGCCGCCTTGCGGCAGGGCGCCATCGGCATCGTCTCGCCGGTGCAACGCAGCGAGGGGCGGTCGAGGCCGCCGCGGCGGAGCTCGAGGACATCCATCGCCCAGCCTGCCAGCACGCGCTGGTAGATCGCCCTGGCCTCACGGACCGCGTCGGCGTTGGCCTTCGCGTTCGTCCTGTTGGCGTTGTGCTGCTGGTGCATGGTGGAGTTCCTTCCGTCGCTTGGCGGTGTTGGCTTCGGTTCCAGCGTTGTCGGCCCGCGCTGGCGGGCTGCTGCATTCCGAGGCCTCGACACACGTTGGGTATCGGCTGATCCTGGCGCAAACTTCGCGCGAAAAACACGTCCGGACGCGCAATCACAGATTCCCGGAGGCGAGACGCCGTCCGGGAACCGGCCGCACGCCGGTTCAACACCGATCCATCGCAATCCGGGGGCCACCGCCCCCCCTGCTGGCGTCGTCAGGGGCAAAAAAGAAAAACGGCCGCGGCGACTCTCGTCGGCGCGACCATTTCGAAGTCGTGTGCCTGGAACTGACCCGATGGGTCAGGACCGATCAGGCGGCGCGGCGGCGCGAACCGGCCGACTTGCGGCGGGTCGTGCTCGAGCGACGCTTGCTGCTCGACGAACCGACGAGGCGGAGGTTCGAGCTGCTGCTCTTGCGGCGGGCGGTCGTCTTGCGACGGCTCGCAGCGGTGGTCTTCCTGGCGGCCGGCTTGCGCTTGGCGACGGTCTTGCGCTTGGCGGTGGACGCCTTGCGGACCGGGCTCTTGCGCGCGGTGGTCTTGCGCTTGGCCGTCGTCTTGCGGGCGGCGGGCTTGCGCTTGGCGACCGTCTTGCGGGCCGGGCTCTTGCGGGCGGTCGTCTTGCGAGCCGTGGTCTTGCGACGGGCCGGCTTGCGGGCGGTGGACTTCCGCTTCACGGACGTCTTGCGGGCCGCGGGCTTGCGCTTCGCGGTGGTCTTGCGAGCGGTGCTCTTGCGCGCCGTGGTCTTGCGGGCGGTCGTCTTGCGGCGGGCCGGCTTGCGGGCCGTGGTCTTGCGCTTGGCGGTGGACGCCTTGCGGACCGGGCTCTTACGGGCGGTCGCCTTCTTGCGACGGGGGGTCGAACGCTTGGCGGTCGACTTGCGGGCCGTCGTCTTGCGCTTGGCGGTCGTCGAGGTGCGGCGCTTGGCGGTCGCCTTGCGGGCGGCGGGCTTGCGAGCGGTGGTCTTCCGCTTGGCCGTCGTCTTACGAGCGGCGGGCTTGCGCTTCGCGGTGGTCTTGCGAGCGGCAGGCTTGCGGGTCGTGGTCCGCTTCTTCGCGGTCGTCTTGCGACGGGCGGGCTTGCGGGTGGTGGCGCGCTTGGCGGTCGCCTTGCGGGCCGTGGTCTTGCGCTTGGCCGTGGTCTTGCGGACCGGGCTCTTACGGGCGGTCGCCTTCTTGCGACGAGGGGTCGTCTTCTTGGCGGTGGTGCGCTTCGCGGTGGTCTTGCGAGCGGTCGTCTTGCGCTTGGCCGTGGTGGTCTTGCGCTTGGCGGTCGCCTTCTTCGCCGTGGTCTTGCGGGCGGCCGGCTTGCGGGCGGTGGTCTTCCGCTTGGCCGTCGTCTTGCGAGCGGCGGGCTTGCGCTTGGCGGTGGTCTTCTTGGCCGTCGTGCGTTTGCGGCCGGTGGTGGTCGCCTTGCGTCGTCGGGTGGCCGTCGTAGTTCGGCCGGTGGTGCGTTTGGCTGGCATCTTGGATGCTCCGTCGTTGCTGGTTCTCGCCGGTCGGTCCTGTCCGCACAAGCGGGCGGTCGATCCTGACGCTGATTCGACCGGCCCCGAACAGGGGGCCGACTGTGAGTCGTCGCAGGGCGATCCGAGAACCGGATCACCCCGACGCGAGGGGCAATCGGCTGCGTTTCGTGGTCCGCTGTAAATCAAACTGCAAAGAAAATTAAAAAAACTCACTTTGCGCTGGAGTCACCGCGCCGCGCAACGCTGCCCGATCCATACTGTTCAGCACGCGCAACACAACCGATGAACTCCCCGATGCGCACCGGTGTATTCACTGATCGGAGACCGTTTCCTTGACCGCCAACCCGCCCAATTGGTCCACCACAGGCTGGAAATCGAAGCTTGCCGCGCACCAGACGGTCTACGAGGATCGCGCCGCGGTGGACCGCGCCGTCGCCAAGCTCGGCGCCCTCCCGCCGCTCGTCACGTCGTGGGAGATCGAGCGATTGAAGGGGTTCCTCGCCCAGGCCCAGCGCGGCGAGCGTTTTCTTCTCCAAGGCGGAGATTGCGCGGAAACCCTCGATGAGTGCCGGCCGGAGATTATCACGAACAAGCTGAAGATCCTTCTCCAGATGTCGCTCGTGCTCGTCCACGGCGCCAAGCTGCCCATCGTCCGCGTTGGTCGCCTCGCAGGGCAGTACGCCAAGCCCCGGTCCAGCCCCACCGAAACCATCATCGATAACGAGGGCCGCGAGATCACGCTGCCCAGCTACTTCGGCGACCTCATCAACCGCGCCGAGCCGACCGCCGACGCGAGGAAGACCGACCCCCACCTGATGGTCCGCGGCTACCAGCACGCCGCGATGACGCTGAACTTCATCCGCGCCCTCACCGAGGGCGGCTTCGCCGACCTGCACCACCCGGAGTACTGGGACCTGAGCTTCGTCGATCACGACGACCTCTCGCCGGAGCTGCGGGACGAGTACCTCGCCGCCAGCCGGGGCCTCGCCGAGGCGCTGGAGTTCATGGAAGCGATGGGCGAGACGAACATCGAGGATCTCAACCGCGCGGAGTTTTTCACCAGCCACGAAGGGCTGAACCTGCTGTACGAATCGGCGCAGACGCGCGCTGTTCCTCGTAGAGAAGGGTTCTACAACCTCTCCACGCACCTGCCCTGGATCGGCGAGCGCACGCGCGATGTCGATGGCGCGCACGTCGAGTTCTTCCGCGGCATCGCCAACCCGGTCGGTGTCAAGGTCGGCCCAGGCATCACCGGCGACGAGCTCATCCGCCTGATCGATGCGCTCAACCCCAAAGATGAAGCCGGCAAGCTGCTGCTGATCGTGCGCATGGGGGCAGGGAACGTCGCGGAGAAGCTCCCCCCCATCGTCGAGCGCGTACAGCGCGAGGGCCGGACGGTCCTGTGGGTGAGCGACCCGATGCACGGCAACGGCATGAAGGCTGGCGATGGCACCAAGACACGGAGCTTCGACGCGATCCTGAGCGAGATCGAGACCTCCTTCGATGTCCACCAGGCGGCGGGGACGTGGCTGGGCGGCATCCATTTCGAACTGACCGGCGAGGACGTCACCGAGTGCGTCGGCGGCGGCTCCGGCGTCACCGAGGCGGACCTGCGCAAGAATTACGCGACGCTCTGCGACCCTCGCCTCAACTACCAGCAGTCGCTGGAGATGGCGTTCAGGGTCGCGAAACGCCTCGGCGCGATCGCCGCGTCCCGAAAAAAGGTGTGATTCACGCCGCACAGTGAAGTCGGCCTTGCCCAAGGTCGATAACCCCCGGTGCACCGCCTGGCGCCGACCGCCAGGGGCGATCACCTCGGGGTAGTACCGATGTCCACGCACAGCACCGCCGAACTGTCACCCGATCGACGCACCAGCGATACCGCAGCGCCGCTGCGCCTGGAGCGCCGGGTCGCCGAGCGGTTCGAGACGATCGGGCAGGTCGAGGCTGTGCGCATGCACAGCGCCGATCGCGCCGGCGGTGAATCGATGCACATCGAGCCGAAGGTGGACCTCAGCCTCATCGACGAGAGCATCACCGGCGCTGGTTTCCGCTCAGCGACTCCGATGGCGCCTGGAACAGTGCTGGAAGTCCGCATCGGCCCGGCTTCGGCGCCCTGGAAAACCGGCCGCGTGGTGCGCTGCGTCGCGATGGGCAAGTGCTTCCGCGTCGGCGTCGAGTACGGCCGCCGCCTCGCGGCCTGATTCAGATCAACCTCATCAGTCGCTTTGCATGGTCGCCCAGACCTGGCGTAACCGCTCCGCCATCGCGTCGAGCGCGCAGGGGATCACGCGGATGTTCCCGACCGTGTCGATGAAGTTCACGTCCCCCATCCAGCGGGGGATGACGTGCACGTGCAGGTGCGTGGGAACCCCAGCGCCAGCGGCTGGGCCCTGGTTGATCCCGACGTTGACCCCCTGGGGGCACAGCGCCGTCTCGACCAGCTCCACCGCGCGGTCCACCGCGCCCCACAGGGACGACCGCTGCTCGGCGCTGTAGTCGAGCAGCCTGGGCCGCCCCTCCCCCATCGCGACGAGCAGATGCCCATTGGCGTAGGGGTAGCGATTGAGAAGGATCATGGCGCCGCAACCGGTCGGGCCGCACTCGAGCCTGGCGATGACGTGGTTGGGCTCGTCCTCGTCAGGGCAACGCCAGTACTGCCCCAGGAAGGAATCGGGGGGCGCGTCCTCGGCGCCCGCCTTGGCGGCGTCGCGGCTCGCCTGCAACTCGCTGGAGAGCAGGCGCATGTATTGATCGCGCCACGGCGCGTGCAGCGTGTCCCGGTGGACCGGGGGCTTCGGATTCTTGGGGTGATCGGTCATTTGATCGGAACAAGAGTATCGCCCCCTCGGTACACTCGCAGGACGCCCCTGGCCCACCGCTCGCCCGGATGCCGTGGCGCTGAACCTCTGCACACCAATCCGCTGATCCCCGAAGGAGTTGCCGCCCATGTTGAAGTCTGTCCGTGTCGGAGCCGAGAGCGGCGCGAAACCCGCTGTGCTTGTCGTTGGTGTCTTCCAGGGCGCCAGCGGAGCGTCCACGCTCGACGCTACGACGAAGAAGCTCGACAAGGGCGGCGACATCGCCAAGGCGACCAGGCGCGACGAGTGCACCGGCGCGACAGGCTGCATCGCCGAAGCATTCCCGGACAAGAACAACCCAGCGGCCCGCGTGCTCATCGTGGGGCTGGGCAAGAAGGACGCCTTCGACACGCACGCCCTCCGCAAGGCGATGCACCCGGTCGCCAAGCGCCTCGCCTCGATCAAGGCGAAGGACGCGAGGTTCGAACTCGATGGCCCCCTCGCCAGCGGCAAGATCGCGCCCAAGGACGCAGGCCAGATCATCGGCGAGGTCTTCGGCCTCCTCACCTTCGACAAGAACGAGTACAAGGGCAGCGCCTCGGACAACTCCGGCTGGCCCTCGATCACGCTCCGCGCGAGCAAGTCCGCGCCCGCCGCAGCGCTCAAGCGGGGCGCGGCGCTGGCGGTCTCGGTCAACCACGCCCGCCGCTGGGGCTTCACGCCCCCCAACATCGCCACGCCCGACTGGATGGCGAAGGAGGCGCAGCGGATCTCCAGAGGGGTCGACACGCTCAGCGTCCGCGTCATCCGCGGCGCTGCCCTCGTCAAGGAGAAGATGGAGGGGCACATCAACGTGGGCAAGGCCTCGGAGAACGCCCCCTGCCTGATCCGCGTGGAATACAAACCCAAGAAAGCCAAGGCCGGCGCCAAGCCGATCGTCCTGCTGGGCAAGACCATCACCTACGACACCGGTGGCCTCTCGCTCAAACCACCGGCATTCATGGCCGGCATGAAGGGCGACATGTGCGGCGGCGCCAACACGCTCGGCGCGATGCACGCCATCGCGACCGTCATCAAGCCCAACGTCCCGGTCATCGGCCTGCTCGCCGCAGCGGAGAACAGCATCTCCGACGAGGCCTACCGCCCCGATGACGTGCTGACCTTCCGTAATGGGGTCACGGTGGAGATCACCAACACCGACGCCGAGGGGCGGCTCGTCCTCGCCGACGGTTTGTGCTGGGCGGAAGCGAAAGAGAAACCAGCCTGCATCATCGACATGGCGACCCTCACAGGCGGTGTCATCACCGCGCTGGGCTCGACCTTCGCCGGCCTCTGGTGCGAGGACGACAAGCTGCGCAACAAGATCGAAGCGGCAGCGGCGACGACCGGCGAGCGCACCTGGCGCCTGCCGCATGATGAGTCGTACCGCGAGATGATGAAGTCGCCCTGCGCCGACATCCTCAACAGCAACCCCAACAGGAAGGCGCACCCGATCCAGGGCGCCGCGTTCCTGTCGTACTTCGTCAGCGACAAAACCCCCTGGTGCCACCTGGACATCGCGGGTGTTGCGGATGCGGAAACGGAGATGGGCGTCGTCGCCAAGGACACCCCCACCGGCTGGGGCGTCAGGCTGCTGGCGGAGTATGTCGATTCGCTCTGAGCGGGATCACACGTCGGATCACATGCCGGCTCAGATAATCGTGATGTAGCCGAAAGCGAGCAGCGCGATCAACGCGGCAACGCCGATCCACTTCTTCGAGCCGGTCGTGCGCTCTTCCAGCACATGCCCGCACTCGTGGCAGAACGTCGCGTCGTAGTAGACCTCCGTGCTGCACGAGGGGCACGTGATCTCATCGCCGCCGAAGCGGGCGATGTCCTCGCAGCTGGGGCCCTCGTCGATATCGCGGGGCATTCCGGGTCTTGGTCCTGAGCAGCATCCCATAGGACTATTGTAGTCGGCACTTTTAAGGCTCAGATTTCGGCGAATCTCGCCTGGAAGTGCCGCAGCGAGGGCGGCTCCTCGATGATCTTCAGGCCCTTCAGTTGGTCGCGGTCCTGGAAGAGCTCCACCGTCGCCTCGATCACGTAATCGATATGGCTCTGCGTGTAGGTCCTTCTGGGGATCGCGAGCCGCACCAGCTCCATGTTGGGTCGTGGTCGTCCTTCGCCGCCGAACATGACAGAGCCGATCTCGCTGGCGCGGATTCCGCCGTAGCGGAAGAGGCCGCAGGCGACCGCCTGGCCTGGGAACTGCTCCGGCTCGATGTGGGGGCAGAAGTGGCCGGCGTCGATAAAGATCGCGTGGCCGCCGGCTGGTTCGACGATCTGGATGCCGGCTTCGAGCAGTTTCTGCCCCAGGTACTCGGTGCTGCGCGTCCGGTACGACAGGTAGTCGTGCTCGACGACCTCCTGGAAGCCCTGCGCCATCGCGTCGAGGTCGCGCCCTGCGAGACCGCCGTAGGTGACGAAGCCCTCGGTCAGAATCAGCAGCGTGCCGGCGCGCTGGAAGAGCGCCTCATCGCGGAGGAGCAGGACGCCGCCGATGTTGACGAGGCCATCCTTCTTCGAGGAGATCGTCGCGCCGTCTGCGAGGTCGAACATCTCGCGGACGATCTCGCGGACGGTGCGGTTCTCCTGCCCCGGCTCGCGCTGGCGGATGAACCACGCGTTCTCCGCGAAGCGGCACGCGTCGAGGAACATCGGGAGGTTGTGCTTGTCGCACACCTTGCGCACGG
>CAYGNN010000043.1:0-15671 GCA_964351165.1 uncultured Phycisphaeraceae bacterium | reverse complement strand
GGGGGCCGGCTTGCCAGCCGGCGAGGGCCTTGTCGATCCTGGCGAGCATGGCGCTGGGCTCGAAATCACCGGTGACGCCGATGATCAGGTTGCCTGGGTTGAAGACGCGCTCGTGGAACTCGCGCATGTCGCTGGTCGTGATGGATTCCATCGACGAGGCGGTCGGCACGCGGGCCATCCAGCTGTCGCGGCCGTAGAGCATCGCGTCCCACTCGCGGTTGAGGATGGGGCCTGCGTCGTCGTTGCGCTGCTTCATGCGCTCGAGGGACTCGGCGCGGTAGAGCTCGACCTTGTCGGCCTGGAAGCCTGGGTTGCGGAGCATGTCGATGAAGAGGGCGAAGGTCTCGTCGAAGTTGGACGAGAGGCTGTTGAGCGAGGCGCCGGCGCGGGTGCCGCCGACGAAGCCGTTGATCTGCGCCGCGAGGAAATCGACTTCCTCGTCGAACTCGGAGGCGGACATGCTGCTCGTGCCGCCGCGGCGGAGCATGGCGCCGGTCATGCGCGCGAGGCCGACCTTGCCCTTGGGCTCGAGGTACTCGCCGCCCTTGAAGCTGAAGGTGATGTTGATCAGCGGGAATTCGCTGGAGGGCATCATGTAGACAGGGATGCCGCCCTTGGTCTCGTGGCGGTAGTCGCTGGCGACCGGGGGCTCGAACTCCAGCGCCGCGAAGTTGATGTCCTCGGGCCGGTGGGGGATGCCCATCTGCGCGAGCGCAGCGCCGGGCGCTGCGCCCAGCACGGCGGCGCCGGCGAGCATCAGCAGTGTCTTGTATCGGTTCATTTCAGTATTCCTAAGTGGATTGGTGTGGTTGGTTGATGCGGTGGTCGCCGGTGATCAGTTGCTGGAGGCTTCGAGCTCGGCGAGGCGGGCCTTGGCCTTCTTCAGGATGATCTCCATCGCGGGGCGGATCTGCTCGGGGGCCTGGCCCACCTGGCCTTCCATCATCGCGATGTTGGCGGCGAGCTCGCCGGCGTCGGTGACGCTGTCGAGCTGCGCGAGCGCCTGCTTGACCATGCCCTGCATCTGCGGGTCGAGGCCAGCCAGCTCCGGATCGACCGGCGCTGCGTCCTTGGATCTGGTGTAGATCGCGACGGAACGGTTGTTCTTGTCGAAGTACTTGTTCGCGACGCGCTTGACGTCCTCGGCGGTGACTTCCTGGATCCGCTTGGGGCCCTCGTTGATCTCCTTCCAGTCGCCCAGCGCCTCGGCGTAGCCGACCTGGACCATCAGGAAGAAGTTGTTCTGGAGCCTGCGGTAGGAGTCAGCGGCAGCGCCGTTCTTGACCTTCTGGAGCTCGCGCGCCGGGACGAGATTCTCCTGCAGGTCGGCGAGCACTTCGTACCAGCCCTGCTCGAGGTCCTCGGGGGTCGCGTCGCCCTTGGTCTGGGCGCTGAACGAGAAGGCGCCGGCGTACTTGCGCTCGTCCGCGCCGGCGAAGGCGCTCGAGGCGATCTCCTTGCCCTCGACGAGGTTCTTGTAGAGGCGGCCGGTGCGGCCGTTGAGGATCCCGCTGAGGACGTTCAGGGCGTAGCCGTCCTTGTGGCCGAAGGGGACCGCGTGGTAGCGGACCTCGACCTGCGGCTGCAGGTCGCCCTCGGCGTACATGCGCATCTCGGCCTGCTGCTCCATCTCCATCGTGACGACCGGTGGCGGCGTGGGGCCGGCCTCGAGGCGGCCGAAGTAGCGCTGGATGACCGGCTTGATGTACGCCGGGTCGAAGTCGCCGGCGATGACGCCGACGAGGTTGTTGGGGCGGTAGTACGTGTCGTAGTACGCCTCGGCGTCGGCGCGGGTGTACGAGTTGAGGTCGCTCGTCCAGCCGATGACAGGCCAGTGGTAGGGCGACGACATCCAGAACATGGAGTCGAACTGCTCCTGGAACTTGCCGGTGGGGGTGGACTCGGTGCGGAGGCGGCGCTCCTCGTGGACGACGTCACGCTCGGAGTAGAACTCGCGGAAGACGGAGTCGGTGAGTCGGTCGGACTCCATCCAGGCCCACAGCTCGAACTTGTTGCTGGGGACGTTGATGAAGTAGAAGGTGACGTCGTGGCTCGTGAAGGCGTTCATCGAAGAACCGCCCATCGAGGTGTAGACCTGATCGAACTCGTCCTTGACGGTCGAGTCGCGCTGCTGCTCCTGCAGGTCGCGCATCTGCTGGCGGAGCTCCGCCATCTGCGGCGTGTCGTTGGCGGCGTCCCAGGGGTCGTCGATCTCGCCGGACTTCCAGCGCGGGTACTGCACGGTCATCTGCAGGTCGAGCAGGTCGTCGCGGACCGAGGCGAGCTGGTCGATGATGCGGCGGTCGGCGTTGACGTTGTCGGTGCCGATCGTCGTGGTGCCCTTGAACATCATGTGCTCGAAGAAGTGGCTGATGCCGGTGATGCCGGGGCGTTCGTTCACGCTGCCGACCTTGGCGACCCAGCCGGCCGCGATGCTGTTGGGCTGATCGCTCCGGGGGATCAGGAGGAACTTCATCCCGTTGTCGAGGGTGAACTCCTCCACCTCGACCTGCTGGGCGCTGGCCAGCGGCGCACACGCCGCGACGAGCGCGCACGCTGTCATGGTCAATCGATTCATTGCTGCTAACTCCATCTCCGGTTGTTCGGACAGCCGCAGGGGGGGCGCCCCCTGTCTCCGGCGTATCCCACATGGTATGAGGTTCGTATCCGCGCCGTCGTTGGCGCGCGTCTCCGCTCTCTTCAACCGCTTGTCAGGGCTTGGGTTGAGCGTGAAAACGCCTGCTTGAAAGATGTTTTGCACACCCACGCGTTGGTGCGTGAACCGGTACATTGCAGGCCCGGCGTGCTCTGTGTTCGCTGGCCAAACCATGACCGACACCTTGTCCACATCCGACCCGGTCCTTGAAACCCTCAGTCAATACTGGGGTTACGACGAATTGCGCCCCATGCAGCGCGAGGCGATCGACGCCTCGCTCGCCGGACGCGATTCGCTCGTCGTCCTCCCGACCGGAGGCGGGAAGTCGCTGTGCTTCCAGCTCCCTGCGGCGCTGGGCGAGGGGACGGCGGTGGTCGTCTCTCCACTGATCGCCCTGATGAAGGACCAGGTGGATGGGCTGACGCTCGTCGGCTTCCCTGCGGCGGCGCTGCACGGCGCGCTCCCCGATGGCGAGGCGGAAGCAATCGAACGCAGGGCCCTCGCTGGCGAGTACCGCCTGCTGTACGTCGCGCCGGAGCGCCTGCTGACCGGGCGGTTCCTTCGGCTGCTGGATCAGTTGCACGTCAAATCGATCAGCGTCGATGAGGCGCACTGCATCAGCCACTGGGGGCACGACTTCCGTCCGGAGTACCGGCGCGTCGCGGAGCTGCGCCGCCGCTTCCCGGACGCCGCGTTCCACGCGTACACCGCGACCGCGACGCAGCGCGTGCGCGAGGACATCGCAGAGCAACTGGGCCTGCGCGACCCTGCGGTGCTGGTGGGAGACTTCGACCGGCCCAACCTGATCTACCGCATCATCCCCAGGGTGAAGCTGATCGATCAGGTCGCGGAGGTGCTGAGCAGGCACGAGGGCGAGGCGTCGATCATCTACTGCATCAGCAGGAAGAACACCGAGGACCTGGCGAGCAAGCTCTGCGATCGGGGCATCAACGCCGAGGCGTACCACGCAGGGCTCTCGCCCAACGAACGCCGGCGCATCCAGGACGACTTCGCGCAGGAGCGGCTGAATGTTGTCACCGCGACCGTCGCGTTCGGGATGGGGATCGATCGCTCCGATGTGCGCTGTGTCATCCACACGGCGCTGCCCAAGTCGCTCGAGGCGTACCAGCAGGAGACAGGCAGGGCGGGGCGAGATGGTCTCGAGGCGGAGTGCGTGCTGCTGCACAGCGGCGCCGATGCGACGCGCTGGGCACGGCTCATCCAGGAATCCTCGATGGAGGCGGAGGACCCGGAGGCGGCCGCGGAGCCGCAACTGGCGCTGCTCGATGACATCAAGAAGTACGCGAGGCAGGCGAAGTGCCGGCACCGGGCGCTCGTCGAGCACTTCGGGCAGTCCTACGAACCCAGCGATTGCAACGCGTGCGACGTGTGCCTCAAGGAACTGCTGGAGGTCCCCGACTCCACGCTGGTGGCGCAGAAGATCGTGTCGTGCGTCGCCCGGCTGGAGCAGCGCTTCGGCGCAGCGCACGTCGCCGGCGTCCTGCGCGGGCGCTCGACGCAGCGCATCACGCAGTTCGGTCATGAACGGCTGACGACGTTCGGCCTGCTCCCCCACGAGAGCAAGGACCGGCTGCTGAGCTTCATGGATCAGCTTATTGATAGTGATCTGCTGGCGCGGTCCGAGGGCGAGTACCCCATCATGCTGCTGACGGAGCGATCGCTGGGGCTGCTGCGCAACGAGGAATCGACCACGCTCTACGCGGCGAAGGTCCCGGAGCGCACGCGCTCGCGCAGCCGCGGCGGTCAGAACGAGGCGGACTGGGAGGGCGTCGATCACGGGCTCTTCCAGGCGCTGCGCGACCTGCGGCGCAGCATCGCGCAGGAGAACGCGGTCCCTGCGTACGTCGTCTTCAGCGACGCGACGCTCCGCGATATGGCGCGCCGCAAGCCGACGACGCCGAACGAATTGCTGCTGGTCAAGGGCGTCGGTCCCCAGAAGCTGCAGGCCTTCGGCGAGGCGTTCCTGGAATGCCTGGTCGGCTACCGGGACTGAACAGAAGATCGAGCCCACGCCCAGACGGACGCGATGACCTCGTCGATGTCGTCGCGCTGCGCGGTCCAGCCGATTTCATCGTTGATCTTCGAGGCGTCCGCGACGAGCGAGGCCGGGTCGCCGGGTCGGCGAGGGCCATCGATCGTCGGGATCTCCCGGCTGGTGACGCGCGCTGTCGCTAGCGCGACCTCGCGCACGCTCCAGCCCCGGCCCATGCCCAGGTTGTAGAGCCGGTCATCGCCATCCTTGAGTGCATCGAAGACCGCGACGTGCGCCTCGGCGACGTCGCGGACGTCGATGTAGTCGCGCACCGCCGTGCCGTCGGGGGTGGGGAAGTCCGTGCCGCAGATGGTGAGGGCGTCGCGCTCGCCGTTGGCGACGCTGATGGCGGCGGGGATCAGCCGCCCGGCGTCGTTGGATTGCTCGCCGAGCTCGGCGTCGCAGCCTGCGACGTTGAAGTACCGCAGCACGGCAGAAGCGAACGGCTTGCCGGCGGCGCGCTGCCGTTCGCTGTGCAGGCGGAGGAGCCCCTCGCACGCCAGCTTGCTCTCGCCGTAGGGGTTGATCGGTTGGCAGGGGGTGGACTCGGGGATCGGGGTCATCCCCAGGTCGGGATCGCCATAGACAGCGGTGGTCGATGAGAGGATGAACCGCGTGACGCCGGCCTTGGCGCAGGCGCCGAGCAGGGCGGCGGTTCCCTCGATGTTGTTCCGGCGGTACTTCTCCGGCAGCTCGACGCTCTCGCTGACGATGCAGTGGGCGGCGAAGTGCATGACCGAGGTCGCGCCGTGCTCGGTCAGGGCGGCGGCGACGCGGGCGGTCTCGGCGATGTCCGCCTCGACGAACTCGAACGCGCCAGGGAGGTCGTCCGCGAGGCTGGTGAGCGTCCTGATCCGGTGGCGCTTGCCGGTGCTGAAATTGTCGAGTCCGATGACGCGGTGGCCGCCGCGCAGGAGCCGGAGGGCGGCGTGGGCGCCGACGTACCCGGCAGCGCCGGTGACCAGGATGGAATCTCGAGACTTTCCAGGTTTTCCAGACGTACCAGACATCCCGGCATGCTACATCGCTGGTTACGCCAGTCGAGGGGGCCCAAAAAACGCACTAGAATGAGCGCGAACCCGACAGAATGTTCTCCGGTACGCATCCATGCGTTCAGTTCATTCGCACAAGGAACACGCCAGCGCCATGATGACGACGACAGGAACCGGAACAGAACTCGAACAATCCATCGACACCCACAGCCAGACGATCACGCGGCTCCTCGACGAGGTCGAGAAGGTGGTCGTGGGGCAACGCCGCATGATCGAGCGGCTCGTGATCGGCCTGCTGACCGGTGGGCACGTCCTGCTCGAGGGCGCGCCGGGGCTGGCGAAGACGCTCGCGGTGTCGAGCGTCGCGCAGGCGATCCACGCGTCGTTCAGCAGGCTGCAGTTCACGCCCGACCTGCTCCCGGCGGACCTCATCGGCACGCTGATCTACCACCCGGCCGATCAGACCTTCGACACGCGCAAGGGGCCGATCTTCGCGAACCTCGTGCTGGCGGACGAGATCAACCGGGCGCCGGCCAAGGTGCAGTCGGCGCTGCTGGAGGCGATGCAGGAGCGGCAGGTCACGATCGGCGACGAGACGCACAAGCTCCCAGACCCCTTCCTCGTGCTCGCGACGCAGAACCCCATCGAGCAGGAGGGCACGTACCCACTCCCGGAGGCGCAGGTTGATCGCTTCATGCTCAAGGTGCACGTGCACTACCCGGACTCGACGGAGGAACGCCTGATCCTCGACCGGATGGGCACGAGCCGCCCTGACCTGACCATCAACCCCGTGACGACGACCGACGAGATCGCCGAGGCGCGCGCGATCGTGGACCGCATCCATGTCGAGGACCGCGTGAAGGATTACATCGTCACGCTGGTGCTGGCGACGAGGGACCCGGCAACGACGTGCCCGGCGTTGGGCGAGGACTTCGGAAGGCTGATCGAGTTCGGCGCCTCGCCCCGCGCGACGCTGGCGCTGATCCTCGGCGCCCGGGCGCACGCCTTCCTCAATGGGCGCGCCTTTGTAACACCAGGAGATGTCAAGGCGATCGCGCCGGACGTGCTCCGCCACCGCGTCATACCCAGTTTCGAGGCGCAGGCGGAAGAGATCACTAGCGAGCAGATTGTCAGCGACATCCTCGATCACGTCCCTGTCCCCTGAAGCAGTCCGGAGGCTCCGTCATGCTCAGCAAAGAGCTGATGCGCGAGGTCCGGCGCCTGCAGGTGCGCACGAACCGACGCGTGGACAACCTGTTCGCCGGCGAATACAAGTCCGCCTTCAAGGGGCAGGGCGTCGAGTTCGCCGAGGTGCGCGAGTACGAGCCGGGCGACGACATCCGCACGATCGATTGGAACGTCTCGGCGCGCACCGGCTCGACGTACATCAAGCGGTACATCGAGGAACGGCAGCTCACCGTCATCATCGCGGTGGACCTGAGCGCATCGGAATCTTTCGGTGCGAGGGGCAAGTTCAAATCACGCCTGGCAGTGGAGGTCGGCGCGGCGTTGTGCCTGACCGCGACAAGGAGCAACGATCTGGCTGGGCTGCAGGTCTTCACCGATCGGGTAGAGACATTCGTTCCCCCAAGGAATGGCCGGGGCCACGCGCTGCGGATCATGCGGGACCTGCTCGAATTCGAGCCTGCAGGACTGGGCACGGACCTGCCGCTGGCGATCAACCACCTGAACCGGGTGCTCGGGCGCCACGCGGTCGTCTTCCTGATCAGCGATTTCCAGGCGCCGGCCTTCGGCGAGAACGGCTACGCGCGCCCCTTGCGGCAGCTCGCGTCCCGGCACGAGGTCGTCGCGGTGCAGACGTCGGATCCCACGGAGTTTGATCTGCCTGATGTGGGGTTGATCCGCGTGCGCGATCCGGAGACTGGGCGCGAGGCGGTGATCGACACGTCGAGCAAGTCTGTGCGCACGAAGGCGCGGGCCGAGGCGCTGCGGTCGGATCAGGAACTGGAATCGACGCTGCGGCTCGCGAAAGCGGACCTGGTCCGCGTCTCGACCGACCGGCCATTCGTGCGCGATCTGGAGGCGTGCTTCCGGATGCGGGAGCGGCGGAGATAACGCATGGTCAGGACGATCACCATCCTGCTCGCGGTGCTGACCATGGCGCCGATCGTGCGCGCCGATGACGAGCCGTTGCGGGTCCGGTCGTCGATCTCGGTTAACTCGATGAACGTGGCGCAACGCGCGTCGCTGACGGTGCACGCGGAGGTCGCTGAGGGGTGGATGCTCGTTGATCTGCCCTTCGGGAGGCTTGGTGTCGGGGAGGAGTTTGGTCCGTTGATGATCACGGCATCGCCACGATCGACGCCGGCGCGGATCGTTGATGGGGTGACGACGAGGACATGGACGATCGATCTGGCGCCCAATCTGCCTGCGAGCGGCGAGCTGCCGGCGCTGCGGTTCAAGGCGGCGGAGATCGAGGGCGACAGGTTCACGATCGAGCGCACAGCGCCGATCCCGGTGGTGGTGGAATCGGTGATGCAAGCCGAGATGCCGGAGGGTTGGGATCCGACGGCGCTGCGGCCTGCACTGGCGCCGCTGCCAGAGCCTGAAGATTCAAACACGTCGCTGCTCGTGTCGATCGGTGGCGCTGGCGCTTTGGTGGTCGCCATCGTGCTGGTGGTTGTTGCTCGCCTGCGTCGATCCAACGCGGCGCGGGATCGCAGCAGGCTGCTGGATGCGTGCAGGGAGGCGGCGAGGCAACTGGATGCCGGGGCGCCGACACGCGAGGTCGCGGCGTCGGCGCACGCAGTGATCCGCAGGGCGCTGAGCGCTGTCGCAGGACCCAGGGCGCTGGCGGTGACCGGTGAAGCGCTCCCTGGGTTGCTCCGCCGTGAGGTTGGGCTATCGCCAATGGACGCCGCGATGGTCTGCGATCTGCTCCTGCGCGCCGATGAGGCGATGTATCGGGAGGAAGAGGCAGCGGTGGATCCTGCGGCGCTGCGCGATGACGCGGTGCGCGCCGTCGACAGCGTCCGGCTGGCCGCGGCGGGGAGGGGGATGGCATGAGCATCGACCGGTTCGCGATGCCGATAGCGTTCGCCCTGCTGGCTGGGCTCCCGATCGTGCTGCTGCTGTTGTGGTATTCCGCGCGGCGCGGCGCTGTGGCGTACGCGCCGGCGGCGCGGCTCGGCGCGACAGGCCGGAGCGTGCGCGCCAGGTTGTCGTTCATCCCTGGCATGCTCCGCGTGCTGGCTCTTGCGGCGCTGGTCGTCGCGATCGCGCGGCCGCAGGCGGTCAGCGGCGAGTCCCACACGACAACGAAGGGCGTCGCGCTGGAGCTGGTGATCGACCGATCGGGATCGATGGAAGATCCGATGGAGGTCGCAGGCCGGCCGATGACGAAGCTCGAAGCGGTGAAGATGGTCGTGCGGGACTTCGTGCTGGGCGATCCTGAACGCGGCCCTGCGATGCGGGGACGCACTGGTGATCTGGTCGGCGTGATCGAGTTCGGCAGCTACGCGGACACGGTCTGCCCTCTCGTCCGCGATACGTCGGCGGTGGCGACCCTGATCAACGACATCCAGATCCCTCGGCGCAACGACGAGCGTGGGACCGCGATCGGCGAGGCGCTGGCGCTCGCAGCGGCTCGGCTGCGCGACGCGGAGATGGAGCTCGCCAATCGCGCTGGTGATGGTGAGGCGCCGCCTGATTTCATTGTGAAGGGGAAGGTGGTCATCCTGCTGACGGACGGCGTCAACAGCGCCGGTCAGATCGATCCGCTGGCGGCGGCGAACCTGGCGGCGCAGTGGGGGATCCGGGTGTACACGGTCGGTGTCGGTGGCGCCCAACACATCCGCACGCCATTCGGCCGCCGGCTCGGAGGGACAGGGCTCGATGAGGCGACGCTCACCGAGATCGCGGATCTCACTGGGGGGAAGTTTTTTCGAGCGGAAGACGAGCAGTCGCTGCGGGCGATCTACAGCGCGATCGATGAGCTGGAGCGGACGGAGATCGATACGGTCGAGTTCACGAACGCCGACGAGTTGTTCCCGCCCTACGCGATGTTCGGCGGCGCAGTGCTGATGCTGGAGCTGCTGCTCTCGATGACGCTCTTCCGGAGGCTGCCCTGATGCAACTGGCGAACCCATACTGGCTCGCGTGGTTGTGGGCGCTGCCTGCGCTGGCGTTGCTCTTCATGATCGCGTGGCGCAGGCGTCGTCTGGCGGTGGCGCGGTTCGCGCAATCGGGGCTGGCGGAGCGGATCGGATTGCGCAGCGCCCCGGTGCGGAGTGTCATGCGGGCTGCTTCGGCGCTGCTGGCGCTCGGTTTCATCACGGTGGCGCTGGCGAGGCCGCAGTGGGATCCGATGCCGGCGCCGGTAGAGCGCAAGGGGCGCGATGTCGTGTTCCTGATCGATGTTTCGCGATCGATGCTGGCGCGGGACCTGCCGCCGAGCAGGCTGGAGCGGACGAAGCTGTGGGTCAACGACCTGGCGCAGAGCCTGAAGGGCGACCGCGTAGGGATCGTGGCGTTCGCAGGCGCCGCGTCGATCCGCTGCCCACTCACGACGGATTACGCGTTCTTCCGGCTGACGCTGGATGAGCTGGATACGAGGTCGGCCCCTCGCGGCGGGACGAACATCGGTGATGCGATCCGCAAGACGATCACCGACGTCTTCAAAGCGGACGCGGATTCGATCTCGAATCACCGCGACATCGTGCTGATCACCGATGGTGAGGATCAGGAGAGCCTGCCGGTGGAGGCGGCGCAGCGCGCGCGCGAATTGGGCATCCGGATCATCGCGCTGGGGATCGGCAGCGACAGCGGCGCCACGATCCCGATCGAGAACGACCGGGGGCGCGAGCAGACCCTGAACTACGGCGGTGAGGCGGTGCGCACGGCGCAGGACTCCGAGACGCTGCGATCGGTGGCGACGGCGTCCGCTGGCGGTGTCTATCTGAATGTGGGGACCGGGACGATCGATCTCGAGCAGGTGTACGCGGACCTGATCCGCGGCGCTGAGCAGATGTCGATCGAGGAAGTGGAGACGGTGCGGTACCGCGAGGGGTTCCAGTACCTGCTCGCGGTGGCGCTGGGGTTGCTCTGTCTGGAGGTGCTGATCCGTGATCGTGCGTAACGCGTTGATCCTGAGTTCGGTCTGGGTTGCGGCGGCTGCGATCGCGCAGGCGCAGGCGACAGCCGAGGAAGCGCCGGTGGATCCCAGGACTGCCCTCGCGGAGGCGACCGAGCTGGCGAACGCCGGCTCGATCGTGGAAGCGAAAGCGATCCTGGAGTCGGTCGTGCAGCAGGCTGGAGTCGGTGATCCGGAGTTGATCAAGCGGGCGCAGTACAACCTGGGCGCGATCCGGCTTCGGCAGGCGATGACGCCGGTGACGCCTGAGGATTCGCCTGGCGGCGATGCGGCGGGGATCGACGTGGTGCGCACGATGGCGCTGCTGGAGGACGCCGAGCGGAGTTTCCTCGCGAGCGCCGCGATGGACGCTGCAGATCTGGACCCTGTGCGGAACGTCGAGTACATCCGGCAGCTCCGCAAGATGATCCAGGATCAGATGGATCAGCAGGAGCAGCAGCAGGGCGAGCCTGGGGATTCGCAGAAGCAGGATCAGGCGGATGATGCGCAGGAGAGCGCCGACGAGTTGTCCGAGCTGGCGCAGGATCAGCGGGAGGCCTCGGAAGACAACGAATCCGGCTCGCAGGATGCGCAGCAGGCGCAGGAGCAGCAGCAATCGCTGAGCGATCGAGCGCAGGAGGCGATGGAGGAATTGCAGCGGCAGGCGTCTGAGGCGCAGTCGCAGGCGGCGCAGGAGCAGCTCAACGAGGGGTCGGAGAACCTCTCGCAGGCGATGCAGAAGCAGCAGGAGGCGATGGAATCGATCGAGCAGGGCGACCTGGAGCAGGCGGCGCAGCAGCAGCGCGAGGCGGCGGAGTTGCTCGAGCAGGCGGCGCAGAACGCGCAGCAGGCGGCGGATCAGCTGGAGCAGGAGGCGCAGGACGAGCAGGGGGAAGAGGGCGAGCAGGGCGAGGAAGGTGAAGATGGCGAAGAGGGCGAGGAAAGCGACGAGCTGGCCGACCGTCTGCTCGACCGCGAGCAGCGGCGCAGACAGCAGCGTGAACAGTCACGCCCGGTGCGGGTTGTGCCGGTGGAAAGGGATTGGTGATCGGATGATGACGGATCGGATCAGCACGCTGCTGGTGGCGGTGTTCGCGATGGTCGTCGCTGCGCCGGCGCTGGCGCAGCAGGTGAGCGCCTCGGCGTCGATCAACCCCCAGAGGGTCTACGTCGGCGATGCGGCGACGTACACCATCACGATCAGCAACGCGCAGGCGCAGACACCGCCCAGTGTCGGCGGCATCGCGAACCTGAAGGTGGAGTACCGGAACTCGTCGCAGAACACGTCGATGTCCTTCGTCAACGGGCGGCAGACTTCGAGCAACACGCACAACCTGCTGTACGCAGCGACGCCTGCGCGGGAGGGCTCGTACATCATCCCGGCGCAGACGGTGGTGATCGGTGGCGTGTCGTACACGACCAACCAGGTGCAGTTCGTCGCGGTGGAGCCGCCGGTGTCTGACCTGTCGCCGCTCTCGATCAGCACGGAGCGGGATACGGTCTACCTCGGCGAGCCGGTGCGGCTCAGGGCGCAGTGGCAGGTCGGCGAGCACATCACAGAGTTTAAGTTCGTCACCGAGGAGACCGGGGGGATCGAGTGGACGTCCGGGCCGCAGCCGTCCGGGAGCCGGAACTCGCCTGCGGTTGACTGGGACAACGAGGAGTTGGTCGGTGTGCTGAGCCGATCGCGGACCAACGCAGGCGAGCAGCAGACGCTCAGCGCCGAGCGGTGGTTCGTGCCGACGGAGATCGGGACAGTGACGCTCGGCCCGGTCGCCGCGGTGTACGACGTGCAGGTGGATAATGGACGACGGCTCCGGCTGCGATCGGCCACGGAGCGCCGGATCACGCGGTCCAACGAGGCGGAGATCACGGTCCGCCCGCTGCCGGTTGCAGGGCAGCCAGAGGATTTCGATGGGTTGGTCGGGCGGTACACGGCCGCGGCGACAGCGATGCCACTGAAGGTGCGCGTCGGCGATCCGATCACGCTGACCTACGAGATCCGCAGCGAGGGCCCCATGGGCCGGATCGGTCCGCCTGATCTGGACGCGGATCCCGGCATCGCGGAGTCCTTCAAGCTGGACCCTGAGGGGTGGCACGAGACGCGGATGGGGCAGCCTGGCGTGCGCCGGTACACAACGACGATCCGCGCGCTGCGCGATTCGATCGACACGATCCCGCCGTTGGGGTTCGCGTACTTCGATACGCGCGAGGGCGAGTACCAGCGCGCCGAGTCTCGGCCGATCCCGCTGCTGGTTGATGCGACGCGGGAGGTGACGGCGGAGGACGCGATCGGCGGTGGGATGTTCGCCCTCGGCGGTGGCGGTGCTCCTGGTGTTGAGCAAACACCATTGGGTGATGGCCCAGGCGGGATCCTCGCCAACACCCTCTCCACCGGCGCGCTGGCCAATCAGCAGACACTCCTGCTTTCCCGGTTCGAGCAGCCGGTCTGGGGCGCGGTGATGGCAGCGCCACCGGCAGGGTATTTCGCGCTGCTTGGTGTGCTGGCGGTGCGGCGCAGGGCGGACCCAGGTGCTCGGCGACGCAAGGGCGCCAGGCGTGCGGCGCTCGCGCGGCTGCGCTCGACCGGCGATCCCGAGCGGGCGATCCGGGTGTACCTCGCGATGCGGTTCGGCATGGACGAGGCGGCGCTGACGGAGGCGGACTGCGAGCGGCTGCTGAAGCCGACCGATCCGGCGATCGCGGAGGAACTTGCAACAGCGATGCTGTTTGGCGCGGCCGATCGGTATGGCGATAGGGCAAGCGGCGATCCGCCATCGAAGGAACGCGTGGCGGAGTTGATCCGCGCGATCGATCGGGGGGTGGAGTGATGCGGTTTGTTCTTCCGATCATCGCGCTGCTGCTTGTCACCGCCTCGGCTGCGGATGGCGCTGTGGACCCGACCATCGCCCAGCGGTTCGACGAAGCGAACGCGCTGATGGAACGTGCTGACGAGACGCTGCCTGAGGATCCGGACCTGGCGCGGTCGCTGTATGAGCAGAGCGCGGCGCTGTACCGGTCGTGCGTCGAGGACGGCGGGATCGACAACGCGGATCTGCACGCGAACCTTGGCAACGCGGAGCTGCGTTCCGGGAATATTGGGCTCGCGGTGGTCAGCTACCGGCGCGCCGAGCGGCTGGATCCGACCAACCCCGGCGCCCGCGCCGGACTGAAGGCGGCGCGTTCGCAGATCCCGGTGCGGGTCGATCCCGATGCGCCGCGGTTCGCGATCGATGCGCTCTTCATCTGGCGGCGCTGGATCCCCCGCCAGGTCGTCTTCGGGGCAGGCGTGCTCGCGTGGCTCGGGCTCTGGGCGCTGCTCGGTGCGCGGATCGCGGGTGTGTGGAAAGCGCCGGCCGGTTGGATCGTTGCGTGCGGCGCGGTCGCGCTGCTGACGATCGGCGGGCAGTACGCCGAGCAGCGGACGCTGTATTCGGTCAACAACGCGGTGGTGACGGCGCTGGAGATCACCGGGCGCAACGGTCCGAACGCGGCGGCGTACGAACCGACGTTCGCCGATCCGCTGGTCGCTGGGGTCGAGTGCGTGCTGCTCGAATCGCGCGAGGGGTGGCGCCACGTCCGGCTCAAAGACGGCCGGACGACGTGGGTTCCTGCTGATGCGTTGGAGACGATCTGAATCCAGGTGTCGGGTTCAGACTTCCAGGGTCGTCACTTCGAAGCGATCGACATCGACCAGCCCGAAGTCGCTGATCTTGAGCGATGGGATCACCGGCAGCGGCAGGAAGCAGCGGCAGGAAGCTCAGCGGCATGAAGGGGTCGTGCAGGTCACACCCGATGCTTGGGAGCGCGGTGAGCAGCCTCGCCTGCTCTTCGATGAGTTCTGCCGCAGGTTTGTCGGACATGAGCCCAGCGATGGGGAGTGCGAGGGTCGCGATGGGAGCGCCGTTGACGACGATGCACTGGCCACCGCCGAGCTGTTCGAGGGTTCGCGCCGCAGCGAGCATGTCGGAGTCGTTGGTCCCGACGACGACGAGGTTGTGCGCATCGTGGCCGATGGTGGAGGCGATGGCGCCGCGGTTGAAGCCGAACCCTCGGACGAATCCGACGCCCATGTTGCCGCTGCCTTTGTGGCGTTCGATGACCGCGATCTTGAGCAGGTCGTGCGCAACATCGCTGCGGTGCTCGCCGTCAACGGGGTTGGCGTCCTCGATCAGGTGCTCGGTGACGAGCTGGTGCGGGTCCATCCCGATGACGCGGATCTTCGAGGCGTCGGGCGAAGCGGGGACGCGGAACGATTCGAGCGTAAGCGACTGCGGGAGCGTGACGCCGCCGCCGAGCGCGCGGGCGCGATCACGGGTGTCGTTGGGGGCGATGGTCCCGACGAAACGGCCGCCCCTGGCGACGAGGGCGCCGCGGTAGTAGACGCTGGTTGGGCGGATGTCTTCGAGGGAATCGAAGACGATCAGGTCGGCGAAGCGGCCTGGCGCGATAGCGCCGATGTCCGGCTGGCGGTAATGGTCTGCGACGTGCAGCGATCCCATGGCGAGCGCGGTGATGGGGTCGAGGCCCTGCTTCACCGCGGTGCGCACGACGTGGTCGATGTGGCCCTCGTCCTGCAGGTCGCCTGGGTGGCGGTCGTCGGTGCAGAAGCAGAAGCGGTGGGCGTTCTCGGGGGTGACGGCCGGGAGCAGCGCCTCGACGTTGCGCGCCGCCGAGCCCTCGCGGATGTAGACCTGCATCCCGGCGCTGATTTTCTCGTGCGCTTCGTCTGCGGTGGTGCACTCGTGATCGGAGGAAACACCGGCGGCGGCGTACGCCTGCAGCGCTGCGCCGCGGAGGCCTGGGCAGTGGCCATCGACGATGCGCTGCGTCAGGCCGAGGCGGACCTTCTCCAGCACGTCCGGGACGGCGTGGACG
>CAYGNN010000042.1:11971-15740 GCA_964351165.1 uncultured Phycisphaeraceae bacterium | reverse complement strand
TCATGTCCCAGGCCCAGAGGGACGCATGCAGCATGTACAGAATCATGCCCAGGGTCATGCCGTACGAACCGATCCGAAGGATGTGCGCCATTCGCATCTTCGAGAACAGTCTTGCAGATTTAGCGATGTAGATGACCAAAGACATCCCGGCCGAGAACCCCAACATGGCCCCGACGGCAAAGATCGGCCGGGGATTGAAATACCTCGCTGTGATGCCGGAGTACGAATCGTAGTGGTATCCAAACTGATACAAAGCCATCGATGCGAGCCGATCGATCATCCATGGATACACATAAACACCACCATTCCGATGTGGGAGCCAGTCCAGATAGAAAGCGCCGAAGCCAACAATCACAGTGACAACAAATATGAAGGCCGGCATCATCAACGGATACAGCACCAACCGGCGCACAACCAGTTTGTGATGCATCTGTACCGAGCCCCAGAATCTCCACGGCAGCAAGACTCTGAACATCGTCCGCGGCGCATGAAAAAACGAAAACCCTCGCCGATGCTCATACAACCAGGGCAGCAGCACCCGCGAGCGGTTCAGCACGTCGCCCCACTCGAATTCCAGCCCGCATTCGCTGCACACGCCGGCCATTGGGCATTCGTCGGCCCACGATGCGACAACCCCGCTCTGGTCGTACCCACACCGAGGGCAGTCCGTGGATGGCGCTTCCGGCCGACTTGATTTACTCGCGCGCCGTGGCATCACCACAACCTATCCGCACGAAACCGCGCCCCGGTTCAGAATCCGCCCAGCGGGACCACGCAATCCGCCGCGTTCGCCAGATTCGGCGGATTGGCAAGATCGATCTTCATCACCACGCCCTTCGCGTGGTCGCTGTTGAGCACCACCGCGTTGGGCTCCTTGAAGGCGTAGCCGTCCTCGGCGTGGTCGTGGCCCAGGATGAACAGCCCCACCCCCCACCGCTCGGCCAACTCCGTCAGCTGCTCCGGCTTCTGCCGCCGGCCCCACGTGATCAGATGCGCAGCGCCCTGCCGTGGCGTGTAATCGTCCTCCGTCAGCGGGCGGTCGAGGACGTCGAAGTCCATCCGGTCCCACACGTCAGGCCCAGGCAGGCTGTGCGCACAGAGGACGCCCTGCGCCGTGCCGCGGCCGCTGATGAGCGCTACCGGCATCGAGCGGATCAACGCGTCGATCGCCGCCAGCATCGCATCGGTGTCATCGCCGAAAACGTACTCGACGCCGGCGTTGAACGCCTCGACGACGCGCACGCCGTCCTTGACGATGCCGGAGCCGATGATCTGCGCCAGCTCGTGATTGGCGAGGATCGTGTGGATGTATTCAGGGTGCGCCGCTTTGAGCGCCGCGACGCGCAGCAGGGCGCGGTGGCTCAGGTCCATGCCGCCGACCAGTCGATCGGAGTGGATGACCTCGTGCAATGTCAGGTGCGCTGGCGAATCTGAATCCAGCGCCGCCATCTGCACGACGCGCCCCAGGTTCACCGGGTTGTCGTGCAGGTCGCCGGTGGCGATGAGCGTCCCTGCTGGTTCGATCACGTCCGCCGAACCATTGCGGCACGCGGCGTTCAGGTTCGCGTCGGTCGCGCGGCGCAGCAGTTCAACCATCGCCTCCGCGGAGCGCGTGTCATGCCCGGCGAGCGGATCGATCGGTTCGTCGTGCATCATGCGTTGGGGAGGCTGCTGGGCGGGAGTCAGTCGTCGTCGCCTTCGGAGACCGCGACGTCGCCGCCACCTAAATCCTCGCCGCCCTTGGAGGTCTTGATCTTGGCGTAGATGAGGTCGAGCTTGTCCGCGACAGACTGCATGTCCGGCGGGCGGTTCTCTTCCTTGACCTCGATGCACTGCATCACGAGGTCGTTGAGCCGTTCTGGAACACCGGCGTTCACCTCGCCGACCGGGCGCGCCTTCTCGATGAACTCATCGTCGAGGCTCTTCACCAGCGAGTCGCCCTTGGGCAGCGCCGTCGGGATGTGCGTGCCGGTGAGCACCCAGTACATCGTCGCGCCCAGGTTGTAGATGTCCGTCTTGGGCGTGATCGGCCGGCGGTGCACCTGCTCCGGCGCGATGTAGTCCGGCGTGCCCTGGATGCGCGGCTTGACCGTCCCATCGGGGCAGGACTGCCCCAGGTCGATGATGCGCGCACGGTTGCCGGCGGTGACGATGACGTTGTTGGGCTTCATGTCCGCGTGGATGAATCCGCGCGAGTGCATGTACGCGAGGCCGCTGGCGACCTGGCGGAAGATGTCAACGGAATCGATGAGGTTCGTCGGGGGGCGCTGCTCGCAGCTGACGCCGTCGACGTACTCCATGAGGAGGTACATCTCGTTGACCGTCATCAGCTTGCGGTTCTTGATGATCTTTTCGAAGTGGCGGAAGCTGTCGTGCTCGAGCTTGGAGCCCACCTGGAACTCGCGCTCCGTCTGCTCCAGGAAGCGGACGTCCTTGGGGCCGTCGCGCACCACATGCTTGAGCGCCCAGACCTGCTTGGTCTTGGGGTCCTGCACGAGGTAGATCCGGGAGGCGGCGCCAGCGCCGACCTCGCTCATGATCGTGAACCCTGCGATCGTGGTTCCTGGTTTCTTGGGCTCGGGGGGTTTCACAGGAAGACTGCTCGGGACGACTGGACGGCCCTGGCGGGCCATGAACAACCTGGTTCGGCACAACAACGCCGATGCCGGTGCGGGGATCGCGCCGGGGCGCCAACAGAATACAGACGAATACGCTCGCCGCCCGCCCGGAGAGGACCGAAACGGTGGCCGGGTAGTATCGTCAGAACAAGAGCGGAGTTCAACGCGCCGCCGATTCCTGAGATTTCTTGGTTGAGAGCAGCCAGCAGGGGCTGGCCCTGCGATCGGTCAGTGCCTGGCGACCGAGGGCGAGCTGGAGATCGCCCTGCGGAGCGTCGCCTCGGAGAAGAACCGCCCAGGGCTCGTCGTCGCGGCGATGTCCCTGTGCAGGATCACGTTCTCCGAAGGGATCCCGAGCTCCGCGGTCAGCGAGTTCACCAGCTCGACGAGCCGGGTCATCTGGGCCTCGGAGAAGGGCTTGCGGTCGCCGTCGCCCACCAGGCAGATCCCGATGTAGCGGCGGTTGTAGAGGTCCTGATCAGGGCCGGCCGCGTGGGCGCCGGGGAGCTGATCCAGCCAGCGGTAGCCGACGTAGAGCTCGCCATCGTCGGAGCCACGGCCGTTGCCGATGACGTAGTGATGGCCCAGGCCCAGCAGGCCCCGGGATTCGTGATCGGCGGCGATCGTCGCGGCGGAGCCGGCCGAGGAGCCGGAATCGTGGATCACGATGCCAAGCCAGTGGCCGGATTCCAGGGGCGCCCTGGTGTTGAAGACGGAGTTGATCGTGGCGCTGGGGCCCTCAGCAGGGACGGCCGCGGCCAGCGCGACGCCGTCGAGCCTGGGGGCTTTCTCGCCCTGGAGCGCCGCGAGCATGCCGCCCACACCGGTCATCGCAGCGAGCAGCGTCACCCACACCACGCGCCTGCGGCGCATCGCGTCGTGATCAACGGCTTGCTGCTCGGTGTTGCGGTCGGTGCTCATGCGGATCGGGTTGCCTCGCTGCTCCTGCGTTCGGTCGCCGGCCAAAGTCACGCCGGCGCCGTTCGCCTGCGAATCCATCGGACCGGCACAACAAAGAACTTCGGAAAAACACCGCAGCGCGCCGGAAGTACTGATCTTCTCGGCGTTACAACCCGGAGTCGGCCCTGGAGCCGATCGATGCAACGCGCAAGGCGTTGCTGTGTTCGGGGTTCGGCGTTGCAACCGCTGGG
>CAYGNN010000042.1:0-11961 GCA_964351165.1 uncultured Phycisphaeraceae bacterium | reverse complement strand
GTCCGAGAACCTGATCGGATGCTGCCGCCGGGACGTGTCCCCTCAGTTCTTCACCAACAATCTACCACGTAGATTGGGTTCGAGCCTGCCGTATTCGTCCGCGATGTAGTCGGGGACAAACTGGTTGCGCGAGCTGTCGTATCTGTCGTACTGCGTGCGCGGATCGCCCTGCCTGAAGATCGCCTTCGTGCACCCTGCGGAGCCCAGGCAGATCCCCAGCAACCCAGCAGCTGCCACGAGGCGGAAGCGCCGGCTGGACCTGGTCCGAAGGGGCGTGCTGATTGTCTTGGCGGGTGTCATCGGGGTATGCATCGTCCCAAAAAGTGTAATGCCTCGATTGCTGAGGGCAATCGAGGCATCACGTGATTCGGAGGAAGAACTGGTTCGCGTCACGAATACAGGAAGTATCTGCCCTTCAATACGGCGGGCTTCCTGCCTGTGTTCGTGATGCCGGGAGAAAAACCCGAAGATTTTTCGCCGAACATATTGCGAACAATTCTGCCGCTTACTTCTCGACGTTCGGCATCGTGGTCAGGACCTTGTCGATGAGCCCGTATTCGAGCATCTCGGCATCGTCCAGCCACTTGTTCCGGTCGCAGTCCTTCTCGATGCGGTCGGTCGTCTGGCCGGTGGCCTCGGAGTAGACGCGGTACAGGCGGTCGCGGAGGCGGAGCATCTCGCGGGCCTCGATCTCGAGGTCCGTCGCCTGGCCCTCCATGACGCCGCCCAGCAGGGGCTGGTGCATCAGGTTCCTGGCGTTGGGCAGGGCGTAACGCTTGCCCTTGGCGCCGGAGCAGGCGAGGACGGAGCCCATGCTCGCGGCCTGACCAATGACGTAAGTGCAGACGTCAGGCTTGACGAACTGCATCGTGTCGAGGATGCCAAGGCCCGCCGTGACAGATCCGCCAGGCGAGTTGATGTACATGTGGATGTCGCTCTTGGGGTCCTCGTTGGCGAGGAAGAGGAGCTGGGCCACGACCAGGCTGGCGAGATCGTCGTTGACGCCGCCGCCGAGGAAGATGATCCGGTCCTTGAGCAGGCGCGAGTAGATGTCGTACGAACGCTCGCCGCGGCCGGTCTGCTCGATGACGATGGGGACAAGGTAGGACATGGGTATGGGTCTTCCGGGGTTTTCCCGTCATCCGCGAGGGGCCTTCCCCGCGCGGTGTGGTGCTTCGTTCGAACCGACTCGGATCAGTGCAGCGTCGTCGCCTTGGGCAGCTTCTCGACCATCTCGATCACGTCATCGACGAGGCCGTACTCCTTGGCCTCGTGGGCGCTGAAGTACTTGTCGCGTTCGGAGTCGCGCTGGATGTTCTCGATGTCCTGGCCGGTGTGCCTGGCGAGGATCTCGTTGAGCTGCTTCTTGGACTTGATGATCTGGTCCGCCTGGATGCGGATGTCCTCGGTCTGGCCGAAGACGCCGCCGTAGGGCTGGTGGATCATGACCTTGGCGTGGGGCAGGATGAACCGCTTGCCCTTGGCGCCGGCGGTGAGCAGGATCGCGCCGCCGCTGTAGGCCCTGCCGAGGCAGTAGGTCGCCACGTCGCTGCTGAGGAACCGCATCGTGTCGTACAGGGCGAGGGTGTCGTCCACCGCGCCGCCCGGCGAGTTGATGTAGAAATTGATGTCCTGGCCCTTCTTCTGGTTGTCCAGATAGAGCATCTGCATCATGACCCTGGCGGCCGAGGACTGGTTGATCTCACCGATCAGGAAGACGACCCGGTTCTCGAGCATCAGCTCGTCGATGGTCATCTCTCTGGTTCGCTGGTAATTCACGGACATCGCGGACATTGGGCGCCCTCGTTATCGGGTCTGAAAATGGCCTCGCGACCGGCCGGAACAGGCCAGCAGCGAGCGGGTTTGGATGATACGCCGGCCTTCGGCCGCAGCAACCGGCCTCGTATCGGCCAGATCCCCGGACCACTGAACGCACAGGCATTGATCCGGCCATTCTTAGAGGACACGCCACGCCGCGCCGTTACCGAATCCGAGGCGGCCCTTCCCGAATCAGGCACACGGCCCTGCACCATTGCCGGGGCCCATCGGCGCCAGTAGCATTCCCAATCACTCTTGCCAGCGGCCCCGCCAGGGGGACGCAGAACCGAAAGACCGCATGCCCACCGCCGTTATCTCAGACATCCATGGCAACGCGGAATCGCTCCGCACCGTCCTCGCGGACATCGAATCCCGCGGCGTTGATCGCATCGTCTGCACCGGCGACATCATCGGGTACGGCCCTGAGCCCCTCGCCTGCGTCGATCTGATCGCGGATAAGTGCGAGTGGGCCCTGCTGGGCAATCACGACTTCGCTGTCCTCTACGAGCCGACGAACTTCAACCCAGGCGCCGAGGCCGCGGCCTTCTGGACCAGGGACCAGTTCGATTCCGAACCGGACGAGGCCGCAAGGGCGCGCCGGTACGAGTTCCTGGGCAAGCTCCGCGTCCGCGTCGTGGACGACCTGATCCTCCCGGAGAAGGCCCCGGTCCTGGGCGTCCACGGCTCGCCCCGCAAACCGATCAACGAGTACATCTTCCCAGACGACGCGATGAACGCGCGCGAGAAGATGCGGCAGATCTTCGAGCGCATCGAACGCGTCTGCGTCGTGGGCCACACCCACGTCCCCGGCGTCTTCACCGACGAGCCGGACTTCTACCCCCCCGACGAGCTGGGCAACTTCACCTACACCTTCGCGGACGACGAGAAGGCGATCATCAACGTCGGGAGTGTTGGCCAGCCCCGCGACCACGACCCCCGCGCCAGCTACGTGATCCTCCACGAGGACCGCTGCGAGTTCGTCCGGGTCGAGTACGACATCCAGAAGACCGTCCAGCTCATCCACGAGGCGCCAGAACTCGCCGACTGGCTGGGCGATCGCCTCTTCGAGGGCCGCTGAGCCTCCGCCAGGGCCCCTGATGACCTCGCCCCGGCCTCTCCGCCGGTGCTATGGTCCCCACCAGCCGCCGCACGCAGGCGTCGATTCCGACAACACGCAGGACCGTCATGCCCCGGGAAACAAACAAAGCCGCCAGGATCATCGTGCCGCTGCTCGGCATCGCGCTCGGCGCCATCGTCGTCTTCGGCGTGCTCGTCGGCGGGAACAACAAGCAGAAAAACCAGCAGGCCGAGCAGGACTCTGCCGCCCCGATCGAGAGCATCCAGGCGAGCGAGCAGCCTGCTGACGCATCCCCTCCGCCTGCGCTCGACGAAGACCCTGCCCTGACACCTGCACTGACCCCTGCGCCGACCATCACCAGCGCCGACCAAGAGCCTGAGCAAGAGACGACAACGACCAGCAGCGCCGACCTCGAAGGCCTGCGCCCCCGCACTGTTGATCCGGCGCTCAACCAACCCTTCACCACCATCGGTGGAGGCGGACCAGACACCGAGTACAACCTGCTCGTTGAGTTCACCCAGCTCGGCGCCGGCGTCGAAGGCATCACCCTCACGCACGAGTACACCAGCGTCGAGGAGCGCTTCAAAGCCGAGGTCGAGGGCGCCGCGGCGGATCGCTACATCCTGCAGAAGAGCCACGCGAGTGAGCGCACGCAGTACGCGGTCGCCTCGCTCGCCGCCCACACTGTCGAGATCAACGGTGTCTACGTCGGCGTCTTCTCCAGCGAGAACGGCCCCATCTGGCGGCAGACCAACGCCGGCGCCACCAGCGCCGCGTTCGAGGCGATCATCGAAACCAAAGATGGCGCCCCGGTCGCGCGCATCACCAAGGCGTACTCGATCCGCCCAGGCTCCTACGACATCCACGTCGATCAGCGCATCGAGAACCTCACCGACACGCCGCTCGACATCCGCCTCTACCAGTACGGCCCGGTCGACCTCTCCGGCGAGGGCGAGGGCTACGGCGGCGACAAACGCCGCGTCCGCTTCGGCAAGCTCCGCCCTGTCTCCGAAGACCCCCAGCAGCGCTACGTCGAATCTTCCAAGAAGCCGCTCACACGCAGGGCGCTCGTCAAGAAGATCAGCAGCGAGGGCGCCCAGCAGGTCTGGCCCAACAAGGAATCGATCAGCAACAACCAGACCCTCGTCTGGACCGCGCTGACCAACCGCTACTTCGCCTTCGCGGTCCACGCGCCGATCACCGATGCGCAGGTGCAGAGCGGCGCCCAACTCAACCGCGCCTTCACCGACGTCGAGCAGGTCTGGGCGACCATCCCCTGGTCGGACTCGGTGAACGAGGTCCTCGTTCTTCAACTCAACAGCCCGGTCATCACCATCGAGCCTGGCGCCGCCAACGCCGGCGACTTCTCGCTGGGCGCGTACGCAGGCCCGATCTGGGAACGCCCGCTGCGCGCCGACCCCACGACGAGCGCCGTGGGGCTCGACACGCTCGTCATCTACAACTTCGGTGGCCCCTGCGCCTTCTGCACCTTCCAGCCGCTCGCGAAGCTGCTGCTGTGGTTCCTCGAGACGCTGCACGACTACGTCGTCCTGGACTGGGCTGTCGCGATCATGATCCTCGTCTTCTGCGTGCGGCTCATCCTGCACCCGGTGACGAAGAAGTCGCAGATCGCGCTGCAGCGCTTCAGCAAGCAGATGCAGGCGCTGGCGCCCAAGCAGAAGAAGCTCCAGGAGAAGTACAAGGACGACCCCAAGCGTCTCCAGCAGGAGATGGGCGCGCTCATGCGTGAGGAGGGCGTGAACTTCGCCGGCGCGCTCGGCTGCCTGCCCATGTTCCTCCAGACACCGGTCTGGATCGCGCTCTACGCGATGCTCTTCTTCGCCTACGACCTCCGCCACGAGCCAGCCTTCTACGGCGTCTTCCAGAAGCTGACCGGTGGCGACTGGAAGTTCATGGGCGACCTCAGCGCCCCCGATGGGTTCATCTCCTTCGCCAAGCCCCTCTTCTCGATCCCGCTGATGGGCGAGATCAGCTCGATCAACGTGCTCCCCCTGCTGCTGGGCATCGTCTTCTTCATCCAGCAGAAGTACCTCACCCCGGCGCCCAGCGCGACGATGACACCCGAGCAGCAATCGCAGCAGAAGATCATCCGCGTGATGATGGTCGTGATGTTCCCGGTCATCATGTACAACGCGCCCAGCGGCCTGGCCCTCTACTTCTGCACGAACTCCACGCTCGGCATCCTCGAGAGCCGCCACATCCGCGCGCACATCGACCAGATGGACCTTGAGAAGAAGCCAGAGTCCGGCCAGCGCAAGAAGGTCACGAACCGCGCCGCACGACGCGAGCCCAAGACCCCCAATTTCAAGCAGCGCAAGAAGTAACCCCGATGCCGGCGAGCCAGCGCGACACCATCGCCGCCATCGCCTCGCCGCAGGGGCGATCCCTGCGCGGCATCGTCCGCGTCTCCGGCCCTTCGACGTTCGAGGCGCTGCAAGCATGCGTCACACCAGCGCCGACCGGCGCTGGCGCGCACCGCTGCAGGTTCGATCTCGATGGCGCAGCGCTGCCCATCCTGCTGCTGACCTTTCAGGCCCCCGCGTCCTACACGAGCGAAGACGCCGCGGAGATCCAGGCCCCGGGCAATCCTGACCTGCTCAACCGGATGCTGGAACTGCTCTGCGCGCACGATGGTGTCCGCCCGGCGAATCCGGGCGAGTTCACGGCGCGCGCGCACCTCAATGGGAAACTGACAATCGAGCAGGCCGAGGGCGTCGCGGCGCTGATCGCCGCCGAAGACGAATCGCAACGACAGGCCGCCGATGACCTGCTCACCGGCGCTACCGGCGACCGCTACCGCGCCATCGCTGACGAGATCGCCGAGGCCCTCGCGCTCGTCGAAGCGGGGATCGACTTCACCGATCAGGAGGATGTCGTCGCGATCACGCCTGGCGATCTGCTGGCCAGGCTGGGCGCCCAGCTCGAACAGATCGACACCCTGCTCGGCCCGGTTGCTGCCGCGGCGCCAAACGAATCGCCGAGCGTCGTCCTTGTCGGTGCGCCCAACGCCGGCAAGTCCACGCTCTTCAACGCGCTGCTGGGCAAGCCCCGCGCGATTGTCTCGGCAACCCCAGGCGCGACGCGCGATGCGCTCCGCGAACCGCTCGATCTCGGGACCTCGCAAGCGACCCTGATCGACCTCGCCGGGCTCGACGAATCGCTCGCCGGCCGATCGGCGATCGACGCCGAGGCGCAACTGATCGCCAGAGAAACGATTAACGCCGCAAGTGTCGTGGTGGTGTGCGATCCGTCAGGGGCATTCGAGCTGGCCTCGCTCGCGCCGAGCGGCGCGGTCACGCTGCGCGTGCGCACAATGGCGGACCTCCCCAGCGCTGGCGATGACGCCTTCACCGACGCGCTGCGCGTCTGCTCCCTTGATGGCTGGAACCTGAACGCCCTGCGGCGTGCGATCGGCGATGCCTGCGCCGCAGCCAGGGGCGATTCAGCAACGCACGTCCTGCCGAGGCATCAGGCGGCGCTGACGATCGCGCGTCAGAACATCCAGTCCGCGACCGATCGCGCCGCGCTCTTCGCGGACACCGACCGCCTGCACGACGAAGAACTGATCGCCGACCCGCTCCGCGCCGCGCTCGATGCGCTGGGCACGATCACCGGCCAGGTCTCCCCTGACGATGTGCTGGGTCGGATCTTCTCGTCGTTCTGTATCGGGAAGTGAATCGGCTCTCAGACGCCGTGCTCGATCCGGTCCGCCGTCGCCTGCATGAACTGGTCGAGGTAGCGGTCGATGAACGCCGTCACGGCGGACTCCGTCGAGTAGCGGTCCTTGCCCCAGCAGCAGCCGCGGAGGTCGCGGAAATCCAGATCGAGCTGCACGATCAGCACGTCATCGACGACGAAGGCGCTGGGTGATTTGTCCGCCAGGTGCGCCGTCAGGGCGTTGACCGCAGGCCCCCCCACGCTGATCGTGGGCCGCTGCGTCATCTCTGGATTGCCCAGGTACCAGACATCCGAGCAGACGAGCACGTCGAAGGGGCGCGCGCCGGGGGTCCCAGGCTCGTCGGCGTCCGGGGCGTAGATGTCCCGCCAGTCGAGCATCGCCCGCTGCAGCCTGTACGCGAGCGGCCGGTCGGCGATCTCCGCACGCAGATCAGCGCCGGTGACGATCAGCGCGACGCGCTCGAGATCAACGCCTGAAGGCGCGACAGGTTGGCTGGGTTCGGTCGCCACGTGCTGATTCATACCAGAGCAGGGCGCAGCGCCGCAACTGTTGACGGGTTGTGCAGGCGCTCAGCCGCGGCGCATCGCCTGCGCCGCCTCAGGGATGCGGTCGCACAGCTCCATCGCGAGCATCCCGCCGTCCGCGCCGATCGCGTCAACCCACGCCCTGCCGGCCTTCGCGTGCAGCAGCACGCCGAGCCTGGCGCAGTCGAGCAGCGAGAGTCCGCCCCTCGCTTCGCTCGTCACTGTGCGCTCGCCGGCGAGGATCGGGCGCCGGTGGAACTGCGCGATGAGCCCTGCGATGCAGCCGGTCAGCGCATCGCCGGTCCCGGCGGTCCCCAGCGCTGGGTTCGGAGGCTCCTCGCACGTCCAGACCGACTGCCCATCGCTGACCGCGGTGTGCGCACCCTTGAGGACGACCACGCACCCCAGCTTTTGCGCCAGCGCCGCTGCGGCGTCCGGCCGCTGCGCATCATCCGTTGGGTCCAGGTCGATCCCAAGCGCCGCGGCGATCCTGCGGTACTCCCCAGGGTGGGGCGTCAGTACGGCGTGCGCCCTGAACTCGCGCGTCAGCTCAGGGATCACCGCCAGCGCGTTGATCGCGTCCGCATCGACCACCAGCGGCGTGCGCGCCTGGCCGATGAGCCGCAGCACGATCGCTTCGGTCGAGTCATCGACGCCGAGGCCCGGCCCAACAGCAACGCAATCCGATTGCTCGATTAACCTATCCAGAGCAGCGGCGGACTGCGCCACATTGAACGACCCATCCTGGTTGGTCGGGAGCGCGACCCCTGTCGCGCTGGGCGCGATCGTCAGGCCTTCTGCAAGAATGGAATCCGGCAGCGCGAGCTTCGCCAGGCCAGCGCCAGCGCGCAGCGCCGCGATCGCGGAAATACAAGGACCGCCGAGCATCATGGACTCGCCCCTGGCGCACCCTCCGACGACGGCGACCGTCCCGAAAGTCCCCTTGTGGCCCTCCGGGTCGCGTGCTGGCAGGTTCGGGATGGGTGGCGCGGCGCTGGTCATCCGACCATGCTAGCCGCCAAGGCGGTCACTCCACCGAGACGACCTCGATCTCCAGCTTCCCAAGCAGCGGCGCGAGGCTGGCCATCGAGTTGAACGAATCGTCATCGGCCAGATCCGACACCGCGACGGTGATGTGCGTCGCGTCGTAGGGCGTCGAATCGGGGAGCGTCGCGTCGAGATCGACCCAGCGCTCCACGCCGTCGATCGTCAGCAGCGCTTGCGACCACATGTGGTAGCCGAAGATCTCCCGCTCGCCGGCGAAGGCGTCGGCGTAGATCAGACCGCTCGCGACGCGGCTGGGGATCCCAGCGCTGCGGAGCATCGCCGCGAGCAGCACACCGTGCTCGGAGCAGTCGCCCTGCCTCGTCCGGCAGACCTCCGACGCGGTCGCAAATCCGACGGCGAGCGACTTCTCATCGATGTACGCGTGCACGAACCGGCGGAGCTGCTCCGCCTGCTCGGCCTCGCTCCGGCGCTCGGCGCCCTGCAGCGCGCGCTCGGTGAGCGCCTTGATCTCCGGATCGGCCAGGTCCGCCGCGGTTGTCGATGCGAGGAATGGCTCGACATCCTTGACGTTCGCGGCGTGGTACTCGCCCGGTTCGGCGCGTACGCGCAGCAGCACGGCGTCGCCATCGCGCTCCCAGGTCTGCGAGCCGGTGTCGATCAGCTCGAACTCGGAATCATCGTTGAGCGTCAGCCGGTACTCGCCGCGGATGGTGTGCCGGGCGCCGTCTATCGGGCGGTTGGGTGTGACGAAGGTGCTGACCATCAATTCGGCTGGGTCGATCTTCGAGAGCGCGAGCTGCTTGTCCGCGAGGATGATCGACATGCCGATGCCGCCGAAATTCACCTCGGTGCGGATCGGGTCGCCCGCCTCGTCCACGTACTCCACGGAGCGCACGCCGGGCGCGGCGCTGGTGGTGGCTTCCCACTCGACCGCCGGGACGATGCGGCCCAGCGCTTCGATCGTCGTCTTCCCCTTGATGCTCGCGGTGGTCGTCACGACGCTCATGCCGACGGCCGGGTCGATGGTGCTGGTGACGATCGTCGTCGCGCCGTTCTCCAGTTCGCGCTCGACGTACTGCCCTGCCGCGAAGGGCGTCATCCACTCGGCATCCGGCGGGTCGATCTCCTTCGTCGTGGCGGAGCCGAACTGGGAGGACGTCACGCGGACCTTGCCCGTCTTGCCTTCGGTGAAGACCCAGCTCGACTCGGTCGGCATGAGCCCTGTCTTCTGCCTGCCGGTCATGGAGACCGGCTCGCCGTCGGCGGTCTCGATGAAGACGCTCGACATCTCGATGGGGATCGTGATCTGCCCCCGGCTGATCGTCAGGTTCAGCTGGGTGCTGGTCGTGATGCGGTCGTCATTGTCGCGTTCGACGCTGAGGTGCATCCAGCCGGTGCGCTGGTTCTGCAATTCAACAACGTACCAGCGGTCCTCGATCGTCTCGCCTGCGAAGGCCGGGAGCGTGAACATGGCAGCGATCAGGCCGGTGAGCAGGCCGGTGGACCGGAACGTCCGCGTTGCGTTCTTGAGCGTTTGCATCAGCATGGTGTGGATCTCCATCCATACCCTATCGGCCGATCGCCCCTCCGGTTGCACCGCGGCCCTATTCTCCCACGCATGATCGATACGCACTGCCACATCACGTTCGACGACTACCGGGGACAGGTGGACGGGGTTCTCAGGAACGCCGCCAAGCGGGGCGTGACCGGAGCGATCACCGTCTCGACCTCCGCCGATTCCGCCCTGCGCTGCCTGGCGATGGCCAACGAGCGGAAGAACGTCTGGTGCACCAGCGGCGTCCACCCGCTCTACGCGGAGAAAGCCGCGCCGCAGGGGCCCCACGACTGGGCGATCATCCGCAACGTCGCCACGTCGCCAAGGTGCGTCGCGTGGGGCGAGCTGGGGCTGGACAATCACTACAAGGAACCGGCGAAGGAATCCCAACTCAAGGTGTTGCACGAGCAACTGGAGCTGATCGAGTCATCGCTGGATCAGATCGACAAGCCGATCGTGCTGCACTGCCGCAAGGCGTTCAGCGAGCTGATCCCGATCCTCGAAGCAACCAGCCTCGACCCGACCAAGTTCGTCTTCCACTGCTTCACCGGATCCCCCGACGACATGCGCATGCTGCTGGACTTCGGCGCGATGGTCTCCATCACCGGCGTCGTGACGTACAAGAACGCCCCGGAGGTGCGCGAAGCGGTGCAGCTGGCGCCGCTGGATCGCATCATGGTCGAGACGGACTGCCCATTTCTGGCGCCTGAACCGCACCGGAAGGTCTGGCCCAACGAGCCGGCCTTTGCGCGCGACACGGCGGAGTTCATCGCGGACCTCCGCGGCGAGTCCTGGGACGAGTTCCACGACGCGATCAACCGCAACACCGAGCGGTTCTACGGGATCCCGAATGTCAGCTGATCAGGCGCCGACGTACTTGGCGTAGATCGTCCGCGCGCGGTCGAGCTTGCTCGTCCCGCTGACGATCGCCCGGCCGTCGGGGAAGAGCGTTAAGGCCAGCGCCTCGTCGCCGGCGTCGTTGCGCTCGTCGTTGAAGCGACCTCTGAGCAGGCGGTCGCGGACCTCGAAGGCGCCGAAGGGCGTGAGGCGCGCCGCCAAGTCCTCCAGATCGACCTTGCCTGGGAGGGCGTCATCGCCTGGGGCGATCTGCACGCTGTTCCGGCCGCAGAGGGAGCGGGCCTCCGTGCTCGCCTCGCCCTCGAGGAAATCGAACTCCCGAAGGCCGCAGCAGGGGCACGCCGGCTTGCGCGCGCCGAGGTCGATGTGCTGGATCCGGTTCGTCCAGAGGTCCGCCGTGAAGAGGCGGCGGTCGATGGCGCCCACATCACCAACGAGCCACTTGATCGTCGCGGTGGATTGCAGCGCCGCGACCATCTGTACGGCCGGCCCAAGCACGCCAGCGGAATCGCAGGTCGGCGTCGAGCCGGGCGCGGGCGGCTCCTCGAAGACGCAGCGGAGGCAGGGCGTCCGGTCAGGGATCACGGTCAGCTGCATCGCCTGCGTCGCGACGACGCCGCCGTAGACGAAGAGGCGGTTGGTTGAGACCGCGAGGTCGTTGATGAGGTAGCGCGTCTCGAAGTTGTCCGTGCCGTCGATGAGGATGTCGGCGCCGGTCGCGAGTTCCGCGATGTTGCGCTGGGTGCAGTCCTCGGCTCGGGCGTCGATGCGCACGCCGGCATTAATCGCTCCAAGCCGCCTAGCCGCGGCGTGGGCCTTGGCGTCGCCCAGATCGACCTCCGCGTAGAGCGTCTGCCGCTGGAGGTTGGTGTGCTCGACGATGTCTCGATCGACGATGGTGAGCGTGCCGACGCCGGCACGGCAGAGCGTCTCCGCGACGGCAGAGCCCAACGCGCCGGCGCCGACGATCAACGCGCGGGAATCGAGCAGGCGCTGCTGGCCCTCGTCGCCGATGCCGGGGAGGAGGCGCTGGCGGTGGTAACGGTCGTGCTCGGGATGTGAAGCGGAGTTGCTCACGTTGCTATTCGGCGTTTTCGTCCGTGTTCAATTTGACTGATTTCACACGAAACAGGAATCGTGTTATTGAGCCAGCACCGAAGACGCAAACCAGGCTGAGAGCGAGTGTAAACAACGGTCTGATTAAGCCATAATCATGCGCCGGATCTAGCACTGCGAACTGACTGCTTGCCCTCGACGTAACTGCCGCGTACAGCTCGATTAGCAAGTTCGCTGACTTCAACACGAGCGATGTAACCGCAGGAATCCCGCGCAGGAATCCAACCGTTACGAGCGCAATACGCATCGAATCTTGCGGTCCCACCGACATGAGTAGAACTCGATCAACTGCATTGGGGAGCAT
>CAYGNN010000041.1:0-15790 GCA_964351165.1 uncultured Phycisphaeraceae bacterium | reverse complement strand
TAGTCGAGCCGGCCGACCGGGTAGAGGCGCACGCCGGATGGATGCTGGACCATCTGCGTGACCGTGCGCCGGCCCTCGGGATCATCGACAGTGCTGACCGTCCGCACCGGCTTGTTGAGCATGACGTAGATGCGCCGCTCCGGCTTGGGGAGCGTCTTCCCATCGACGACGATCTCGTCCACCGCAGGGTCCACCCAGGCTGGGAGTTCGAGCACCGCGACGCCATTGACGCGGACGCCGCCCTCGAGGACGACCTCCTCGCACCTGCGGCGGGAGCCGACCCCTGCGTCCGCGAGGGCCTTCTGGAGGCGGATCCCGCGCTGGCCGTCCTTGAGCAGGTCGGCTGGGTTCACGTCGGCGTCGATGCCTGGGCGCGTCTGGTTGGAAGGCTTGCGGTCGGTCACAGGGCGATCGTAGACCGCCAATCGCCCTGCCCCATCGCCTGGAGGCCATAAATCTTGACCGGGAACCGGATTGCCTGCCGATTGAAGACCTGCCAGGCGGAGCCTGCACGCCGCATATCTGATGCGCTCACGCGATCGAGACCCGGAGGGGTGATCGCGGCGCAGGAGCAGCCCCGCCATGCCTTCGACATCCGATCGGATCCTCCGCGCCCCTGCCAGCAGGGTCGAGCCCAAGGTTTTCGTCAAGCCGCAGTACGCCGACCCTGGCGCAGTGGGCGAGGTCGTCCACGACCTGCGGACGCTCGTGCGTGAGGCGAAGAAGGCAGGCGATGTGCTCAGCCGGGAGAACGCCAAGGGGCAGCGGCTGGCGCACTCGCTCTCGCCCTTCCTCAAGCAGCACACCGAGCTTGTCGAGCAGCACGCGAGGGTGCTCAAACTCATCGACGAGCGCGCAGGCGAAGCTGGCGCCCTTTACAAGATGCTCTCAGAGCGCGCCGACAAGATCGACCTCTTCGACGCCACCTTCAACCAGCGCATGGACGAGATGCGCGACCTGCTCGGCGTGGTCGAATCACGCCTGAGCGAAGCCCACGGCGCTGTCGGAAGGATCGAGGGGCAGCTCGACAACCACTGCAACGCCACCTGCGATCGCATCAACGCGCAGATCGAGGAGGCCCAGCAGCGTGTGACGCGCATCGAGGAGCAATCCTCCGAAGCGATGAACCGGCTGCGGCGGGAGTTCGACGCACACCTGATCCAGGCGGCGGACGACGCCAACGCGCGGATCGAATCTTCCGGTGACCGGCTCGAATCGCTCGAACACGCCGCGAGGCTCGCGGCAGGGAAGCTGCAGAACGCCCTCGACGAGGTCATCGTCAGCGCCAAGGCCGAGGTCGGCGGGATCAAGGATGAGCTGGAATCCGAGGTCAAGGGCGCCAGGTCGTGCGTCAACGAGGCGATCGAGGAGACCCGAGCAGCTACAGATCAGCTCTACGCCGACCTCGAGCAGCAGAAGACCGACGCGAACACCGCTGCCCTCGAACTGGAAGAGACGCTGGAACGATCGCGCGACAGCGCGAAGACCCTGCTCAGCGAAACCCAGACGCGGATCGACAACACGATGCGGCTCGGTCGTCTGAAGCTCGACGAGCTGTGCAACGCCTTCACGATGTGGATCGAGGCTGGTGAGACGAGCGTCAGGAAGACCATGAAGGAGACGTCGGAGCATTTCGACGAGATGCGCGTGCTGATCGAGAACGAGACGGCGCAGGGCGTCGCCATCGTCGGGACGGCACGTGATGAATCCATCAAGCGGATCGAGAAGACCAGCACCGGCGCCTCGTCGAAATTCGAAGACGCGGAGCGGGCGCTGGGCGAGGTGATCGGTTCGGTCCGCAACGAGCTCTCCACGTTCGACACGGAGATGTTCGCCAGGATCGAGACGGCGCGGCAGCGCATCGACGGGATCGTCGAGCAGGAAGCGCAGCGCGCCGAGCAGATTCGCAGCACGATCGGGCAGGAGCTCGACCAGCGACTCGCGGATCTCACCGGCCAGTGCGACCGAGCGCAGTCAATCCTCCTGGGCGAGCACGGCCCTGACACCACCGGCCTGCTCGCGATGCTCGAAAAAGCAGAGTCGCTGGAGAAGGCGGTCGAGTCTGCGGATGAGCGGGCCGCCTTCGCGACGAGGCAGCTCGAGGCGATCCGTGAGCAGGCGAACATGGTCCGCTCCGCGCTGGGTCGCGCCGTGCTGCTTGCAGCGGAAGCGACCGATCAGGCCGACGCGCGTGCCGCGATGCTCGGCACAGCGCTGGAGCAGGCCAAGGCGACGACCGACCGGATCGCCAGCGTGGTCCATGACGAGACGCAGGGCGCAGACTGATCGAGCGATTCCGGACGCTCAACTCTCCTTGACTCGATCGCTTCACGGGCGGATGATTGCCAAGCACGCGACCTGAGACTGAGTCTCAACGATCGCGGCAGCATCATCGCATCCGCCAATCCTGAGGAGACCAGCCATGTCGATGGCCCCCATGTCCACCAACTTCAACCGCGACGACTACGCCACGCTCGACGAGGCCGTCACCGCGTACTTCGAGCAGGTCCCCAACGCGATGACGCTCATCGCCGCCCGCGAGATCGGCTGCCCAGAGGTTGATGTCGTCCGCAGGCTCCCGGCGCTGGAGTCTGGCGAGCCTGCCGCGGTCGAGCTGGACAGCAGCCGCTTTGAGGAGCTGATCCGCTCGCTCGTCGGTCAGGGCAAGTTCTACGTCTTCGTCTCCAACGGCCTCTGCACGATGGAGAGCGTCGATGAATTCGACGGCATCACCACCGCCGGCCCCTGGCTGAACGTCGAGAAGGGCGAGCTGGACATGCACCTCAACACCGCCAACCTCGGCGCGTGCCTGGCGGTCACCAAGCTCAGCCACATGACGATGCACCCGGTCCTGTCGCTGCAGTTCTACGACAAGGCTGGCGCGTCCGGCGTGAAGGTCTTCTTCAACCTGAAGGGCCCGGATCTCTCCGAGGAACGCGCCGCGTTTTACAAGGCGACCATCGAGAAGTTCGGTGTTGGCGCTGCGGTCACCGCGTAAGCGGTCAACCAATCAGGCGACCGGATCACCGGGCGCCGAGGCGGGCCCCATGGGCTTCACCTCGATCTGGATCGGATCAACCACCGCCGGCTCCTGCCCATCAGGACCGGCGGTTTTCGTTGCCTTCAGCTCCAGCGCGATCTCGCCGGTGTCGTCGTCCTGCGTCACGCTCACGTGCTGATCGCGGACGAGTTCCAGCACCGCCAGGAAGAGCCCGATGAGCGCGCCGCGGCCTCGCCCCTCGAAGATCTTCCGGAATGGCATCACACGCTTACCCAGCTCCGTAGGCGTCACAGTGCGGAGCTGCTCGACGATGTTCGATGCGTGCTCTTCGATCGATGAATCGTCCACGTCCATCACGACGTGGTGATCACCCAGCCTCGTCATATCAACGGAGGCGATGATCTTGGCGAAGGCCTCGACGAGGTCGTAGAGGCCGACGTCGTCCAGATCGACCTCCTCCATCCGGCGCTCCGCCGCTTCGCGCAGCGCCTCGCGGTCGGTGGTGATCGAGCCGATCTGCCCCCGCTTCGCCCAGTTGTCGGCGCGCTCTTCCAGATCATCCGCGGCGTCTCTGGTCTTCTTGTATTCGAGCAGCTTGCGGACGAGCTCGGAGCCAGGGTCGGTCAGCGATTCCGCGGATTCCAGATCGGCGTCGCCCTCGTTCTTCGCGGCGTCCTCCGGGGGCTGGAGCAGCCGGGATTTCAGTTCGAGCAGCGTCGCGGCCATGACGAGGAACTCGCCTGCGAGGTCGATGTCGATGCGCTCGATCCCTGCGAGGTGATCGACGTACTGGTCCGCGATCGAGGCGAGCGGGATCGCCTCGATATCGACTTCTGCTTTTCGGACCAGGTGCAGGAGCAGGTCCATGGGTCCCTCGAACGCCTCGAGCCTGACCTTGTACTCGCCTGTCGTCATCGGAACCCTCGCCTGCTGCGCGTCCCGCGGCGCCCCCGCCGGAACATCACGGCGGCAGGGCGCGGTCCGGCCTGCTCGGCAAGTGTACCCTTCCGGAGCAATGACAGATGCCGGACGCAAAAACACTTCCAGGAAGGCCCTCGAGGTCGATCCGCTCACCGAGGCGCCCTCGCGCGAGGAGGAGCTCGCGCTGATGCGCGCCGCCCTCAACGCCGAGGCGGACGCTGTCTCGCGCGTCGCTGGGATGATTGGCGACGAAGCGCTCCGCGCCGTGGACGAGATCGTCGATGCGATCGACCGAGGCGGCTGCGTCGTCGTGACAGGGATGGGCAAGTCAGGGCAGATCGGCGCGAAGATCTCCGCGACGCTCGCCTCGCTGGCGATCCCCTCGCAGTTCGTCCACGCCGCGGAAGCGGTGCACGGCGATCTGGGCCGCATCGGCGCCAAGGACTGCGTCCTGGCGCTCAGCTACTCAGGCGAGACGAGCGAGGTCGTCGCGCTGGCCGCGATCCTCAAGCAGGACGGCATCCCCGTCATCACGATCACCAAGGGGCAGGGCGGTTCGCAACTGGAGCGCCTCGCCACCGTCAGCCTCGGCATCGGCGCTGTCGAAGAAGCATGCCCCCTCAGCCTCGCGCCGACCAGCTCGACCACCGCGACGCTCGCGCTGGGTGATGCGCTCTCGCTCGCAGCAGCGCAGCGCCGCTCGTTCAGCCCTGAAGACTTCGCTAAAAGGCACCCAGGCGGCTGGCTGGGCGACCTGCTGCGGCCGGTGACCGATGTCCTGCGGTTCAACGCAGGCGACAACCTCCCGGTGGTCGATGACCGCGTGACAGTCGCTGAAGCACTCGATCGGGCGTCGGCGATCAACCGCCGCCCAGGCGCGATCGTGCTCGTCGATCCCAGGGGCGTCATGACCGGCCTCTTCACCGATGGCGACCTGCGAAGGCTGATCCTCCGCGACCCATCGGAACTGCAACAGCCGATCGAAATGGTGATGACGAAGTCCCCCAGAACACTCCCGGCGTCGGCGCAGGTGCGCGACGCGGTGGCCCTGGTGCGTGAATTCAGGCAGGACGAGATCCCGGTCGTCGATGGTGAGGGCCGCCCGGTGGGGATCCTTGACGTGCAGGACCTGATCGCGTTGAAGGTCGTCAGGGGCTGATCGGGAACCATTGCCCTGTAGTTTGGGTACTATGAAAAGAGCGTATTTGTTGACGGATCGACCGGTAGCGAGGCTGCCGATGAGTCACGGAGGGCGGCAGAGCCAATGAGTCTTCGAACGCTGGGCGCTGTCTTCGCGGTTGCCGCGTCGCTGACCGTCGTCGCGCTGCTGACGTGGTCGTTCGTCACGTACACCTCAGGCGAGGCGACGGAGCCCTCCAGGACGGTCAACATCGCTCCGATGCCGGAGATGAACGTCGACCTGCAGGACGCGGATCCGGAGAGTTTCGAGAACATCCTTTCCGGTGAGGGCGAGGGCCGCGTCACGCTGCTCGACGCCGACGACAACGTCGAATCGGAATACGAGTACGAGGATCTCGAGAACCTGGGCTCCGGCCGTCACAAAGTGATCAAGCCCCGAGGTTGGATGTACATGGACGATGGATCGGTCGTGCACCTGCGCGCCGCCACCGCAGAATTCGTCCAGCCCAGCGGCTCGCGCGAGCCGGAATCCGGTCGCCTCGAGGGCGGCGTCACGATCGAGATCTTCGACGCCAGCGCTGGCAAAGCGCCCAGCTCCACCCCTACCGATCCCAACACGCCGGCGAAGACGCCCAACCTCACGATCGAAACGGAGACGCTCAACTTCGACACCATCGGCGGCGAGATCCGCACGATGAACCCTGTCCAGATGACCGGCTCCGGCGTCACCGTCAACCTGCCGGGGCTCACCGCGCTCATCAACGAGACCGACCGCAAGATCGCCTACCTGGGCGCGAAGGGCGCCGGCTCGATGCGGTACGCGCCGACCGACGATGCGCGCGAGAAGGCCACCACAGGGCAGAGCGGGGCATCATCAACTTCAGCAGGCACTCCGAGCAACACAGCCCCAGTCATCGACCTCTACCACGCGATCATCAAGGGCGACCTCAGCATCGCAGGCTCAGGCGTAACGCTCGCTGCGGATCAGCTCGAACTCTGGGCGCGCCTGCTCGACAAGAACCTGCCTGACGACGCGATCGGCGCGATCGAGGTCCTCGCGGATCAAGCCGCTGGCAACGGTGAGAGTGGCAGCGACACAACAGCCGGCACACCGCGCGAGGAGCAGGACCTCGCCATCACCTGGACCGATGGCTTCGAGCTCCGCCCCATCGAGGCGGTGGACGACCTGCTCGACGACGATCACCTCGCGCTCCGCTTCTCCTCGCCTGAGAGCGGCAACGTCATCGCGATGGAGGAATCCACCGGCGCGCTCACCAAGTGCGCCTACCTCCAGTACGGCCTGACCACGCGCCGCCTCCGCATGACCGGCGCCGGCGACACCGGTGTTGTCCTCGCGATGCCCGAGGTTGCCGAGACCATCGCCGGCACGCTCGAATTCGACCTCACCGAGGGCGTCGCGACAATCCCCGGCCCAGGCGTGATGCGATCCCTCGAAGCTGTCGCGCAGGCTGATCCGCGCTCGACCGCGCCGGTGCAGTCCCCAGGGCAGATCACCTGGCAGGACGGAGCGAGCTTCGTCCTCGGCATCAAGGACGGCGTCATCGACGCCACCAACGGCGCGCCGCTGCAGGAAGCGATCTTCAACGACCGCGTCCGCCTCGCGCAGGGCGACACGACCGCCACAGGCGAATCGATCCGCGCGATCTTCGAGCCAGCAACCGATGGCCCGGTGCTCTCCCGCGCGATCCTCGAGGGCGACGCCGCCCTCGATGGCGGTGATCAGGGCCGCCTCTTCGGCGATCGCCTCGACCTGCACTTCGACACGTCCGACGCCGCAGGCGGCAGGCTCGCCCCGACGCTCGTGCAGGCTGCAGGCGACGTCCGCGCTGACCGCGAGGACGCCACGCTGCGTTCCGACCTCGCAGAAGCCCAGCTCACCACGCTCGACGATGGCGCTATCGAACTTGTCGAATTCAACGCCAGCCTCGGCGTCGCGGTCCGCACGCCAAGCGGTGTCGAACTCTTCGCGGACACCGCCCGCGTGCATGGTCCGGGAGCAAGCCGCCAGGTCGAACTCGCTGGGCAGCCTGCGATCGTCAAGCACCGCGGCGCGACGCTCACCGCCAACTCGATGCGCGTCGAGGAAGCGCGGCAGATGCTCACCGTCTTCGGCGATGGCGTCCTGAACCACTCGCAGCTCCGCAAGACCGGCCTCGGCTACGAGCGCCTGCAGGTCGAGTGGCTGGGCTCCATGACATACAACGACGCCAGCGGCATCGCCGAATTCACAGGAGGCGTCACCACCACCGCGTCCCCCGACGACTTCACCCGCGACATCGCGCGAGGCGAGCGGCTCGTCCTGGAACTCTCACCGGAACTCGCTGGGAACATCGAGCAGGTCGCGGACGCTGTCGAGGACGCCCCGGCGGTCCGCGCTGCGCACCTCTTCAGCGGCGAGATGGAGCTAGGCAACGGCGAGATGGCGCAGCTCGAAGCGCGCCGCTACGTCGAGGATCCCTCCCTCTCGACCGGTTTGCGTTTGGAGCGGCTGCTCTTTGTCGAGGGGCCGCAGATCCTCGCTGATGGCGTCCGCAACCGCGTGGACCTCCCCGACCCCGGCAAGCTGCTCATCGAGGACCGCCGCGAGTCGGTCTCGGCGCAGCGGAGCGAGACCGCCTTCGATCTCCGAGGGACAACGCTCTTCGAGTGGGACGGATCGGCGATGATCGACCGCGAGTTGGGTGAAGCTCTGATGAAGCGCCGCGTCCGCGTCCGCCACAAGGACCCGACAGGAGGCATGATCTCCGACATCGAGTGCGAGCGCCTCGACGCGACGATCCCGATGACCCGCGCCCAGGACGGCGCCCTCGAGAACCCCGACGCCTACACCATCGAGGCCTCAGGCGCGGTCTACGCCCAGCACGCGAGCAAGCAGCTCATCGCGGACATGCTCTGGTTCGATGGCGAGAGCGGCATGGCGGAAGCCTCCGCCTGGCCAGGCAACGCGGTGACGCTCTTCGACCCGCAGCTCCCCACCCCCATGACCGGCTCGACCCTGAGCTGGGACACGATCCGCGACCGGGCGCTCTGGAAAGACGCCGCGGAGATCACGATCCCCAACTGACCGCGACGCTGATGGGGGCCGGAACCGGCTATCGGACGCCGCCAGCGCGGATTCTCGTTTCCCGTCGATCCCGGAATATTTCCCCTCTACGATCGCTTCAAGGGTGTATCCCCACAAGGTGTTGTGGCATCCAAGGTGTGTGGCGTGCGGCGCCCAACGAACGGAACGACCCACGCTGCCCCCAGCGGCGATCGAATCGGAGCACGAATGCGGACACTCGTCGCGATCCCTGTCTACAACGAAGAACGGTACGTCGAGAAGGTGCTCCAGCGCGTCGCGCAGTACGCGGACGAGATCCTGGTCATCGACGACGGCTCTACCGACACCACCCCCTGCCTGCTCGCCAAGCAGCCGGTCGAGGTCATCCGCCACCGCGAGAACCGGGGGTATGGGCGCGCCCTGCTCGACGCGTTCCGATGGGCCAGCGTCGATGGGTTCGACTGGGTCATCACGATGGACTGCGACGAGCAGCACGAGCCTGCAGCGATCCCCCACTTCATGGACGCGATCCGTCGCAACGACGCCGACATCATCAGCGGCTCGCGCTACCTCGACCTGCACGGCGATGATGTCCCGCCGCCCGACCGGCGGAAGATCAACGCGACGATCACCGCCGAGGTGAACGACCGCCTGGGTCTTTCGCTCACCGACGCCTTCTGCGGCTTCAAGGCGCACCGCGTCGCAGCGCTGGACCGGCTGGACCTGAGCGAATCAGGGTACGCCTTCCCGATGCAGCTCTGGGCGCAGTGCGCGCACGCAGGGCTGACGATCCGCGAGATCCCGGTCAAGCTGATCTACAACGACCCGACCCGCACGTTCGGCGGCCCCCTCGACGACCCCACCGAACGCCTCGCGCACTACCGCGACGCCCTCGATCAGGCGGTCGAGCACGCCAGCGACACGCACGGCGAGATCCGCACGAAGCCCCTCTCGCCCAGGGGCAAGGCTTCCGCCGGCGCCTGCCAGGAGTGGGCCTGCTGATGGCGGACGGCGCTCGATGTTCAGCGCCCAAGACGGCCTGCGACAAGGTCCAGGTCGAGGTGCGTCCTTCCGGACGCCAGTGGCCGGACCAGATCCGCCAGCGTTGGGCCACGCATGGGCTCCGCGCCGAGACGACCCGATTCCGCCAGCAGCTGGGTCTTCCCACCGACGCCCCGATCGTCGCCACCGGACACCAGCCGACGATGTGGCACCCTGGCATCCTCGCCAAGTACTTCGCAGCCGATGAAGCGGCGCAGCGCGTCAAGGGGTACGCCCTCTGGCTCGTCGCCGATCAGGACGCGGTCGATCCCTTCGAACTCCGGCTCCCGGCGCTGGACGCCAACGGCAACCTGACCACCGCAACCCACCGCCTTGGCCCTGCGCCGACCCCCGGCATCGCGGCATCGCAGATCGCGCCATCAACAGGCGCCGCACTGTTCGATCGTGCTCCGGCGCTGTCATCGCTGGCCACCAGCGTTGATCGGATCTCAACCCTCTACCGCAAGCACCGAGGGGCGCCCAACGCCGCGGCGCAAGCTGGTGAGGTGACGGCGGAGCTCCTGCGCGAACTCGGCCTCGAAGGGCGGCTGCTCTACGCAACAGCGCTCAATACCACCGACCTCTTCGCGAAGCTCATCCAGACGTTCCGCGAGGACCCCGACCGCGCCGTCCGCACGTACAACGCCGCGGTGGCGAACCGCCCGAGCGCTGGCGTCGCGCCGCTGGAATACTCCGAGGCCAATCACCGGCACGAACTCCCCCTCTGGCGTCTGCGCGATGGCCAGCCCCGCGAGCGCGTGTACGAGGAAAACCTCGACACGATCCCGACGAGCGAGTTGGCACCCCGCGCGCTGCTGATGACCGCGCTGCTGCGCCTCGCAGGATGCGAGCTCTTCATCCACGGCTCAGGAGGCGCGGAGTACGACCGCGTCACCGAGGACTGGATCAAGGCCTGGCTCGGCGTCGATCTCGCCCCTGCTGCGATGGCCACCGCGACGCTCCGGCTGCCCATCGAGTCCGACGCCCCGACCTCAGAAGAAGCCGAGCGCGCCGTCTGGCTCGCCCACCATGCGAAGCACGACCCTGCGGCGTTGGGCGAAATGGACCTCGCCGCGATCAAACAGCGTTATGTAAAGCTCATCGAGGCGGAGCGGGAATCAGGCGGGAACCCTTCAGCCCCCTTCCAGGAGATGCAGCAGGCCCTCCGCGACTACCGCGCCGCGAACATCGCCCGGCTCGATCAACTCGAAGCCAGCGCCGAGCAGATGCTGCGCCGCGCCGGCGAGCGCAACATCGCCCTCGACCGCACCTGGGCCTTCGCGCTGCACGACAGCGCCGCGCTGGACAGGCTCCGCGCCGCGATCGCCGCCGAATTCAACTGAGATTTCGTTCAGCGGAACGCGATGAGGATCGCGATCACCATCGCCACCGCGACGCTGATGCCGCACAGCGAGAGCGCGAAGATCATCCACCGCTGCTCGCGCTCGATCAGCGTGACGAGCCGTTCTTCACGCGATGACGCCTCGCGCTGGATGTTCTCCATCACGCTGTTGAGGTGCGAGCTGTTGTTCGCCACGCTCCCGAGGATCTCGCGGAACTCCCCCACCGCGCCTGCCAGGGCCTCGCCCCGTTGGCTGGCCTCGTCGAAGCGCGTCGCGATCGCGCGCAATTCTTCGACGGTGGACGACGCGTGCCCCTCAGTTGACGCGACGACCTCCGTGATGCGCTCGATCGCGTGCGTCACCGCCTCGTTCTGATTCTTCAATTCAACGATCGTGGACATCCCCTCCGGCACGCGCTCGGCCAGATCAAACAGCTTCTGCGAGCGCTCGCTGGATTCATCCAGATGCCCATCCACCTTGCGGACGAGTTCGAGGACTTCCTGGTAGTTGCGCTGGATCTCCGCGAGCAGCTCCTGCTTGCTCTTGGGGGGCGTGCGCGTCTCGATCGTGCCGTCCGGTCCGATGACAGCGCCGTCGTCGCCGACCTCAAGCTCCATCGCGTCATCGGGCCTGACATTCGCCACGCCCTGCGCCACGTTCGAAGCACGCTTCTTGCCGAACACCTTGCTGAAGACGCCCATCGCGGATCCTTTCGGGGCAGAGACTCCGTTGGCAACACGATGCACGCGTCGCCAGGGCCACGGGATCCATCCCGCAGCGATTCCAAATCGTACCGCACCCCCTCGCCAGCAGCAACGCACGCGAACCGCCTCCACCGCCAACGGACCGGGTATACGATGATTTCTAATGCTCAGATCCGCCTGGCTCATCATCCCGTTGCTGATCGCTCTCGCCGCAGGCTTGCTGGTGTTCGGCGTCTCGCGCGCGCCGGAAGCGGCGCAGGCGACACCCGACGACCAGGGGCCGAGGATCGTCGCCCTGAGCCCTGCCATCGCTGTCATCCTGACTGACCTCGGCGAGCAGGACCGGATCGTCGGCCGCGCAGGATCTGATACGCACCTGCCGGGATCGATCCCGGTCGCCGGCGACTACAACGGCATCGACTACGAACGCCTGCTCCGCCTGCACCCCACGCACATCCTGCTGGAGCGGAACGCGCAGGACCCGCCGGATCGGTTGCTGTCGCTCGCCAAAGAGCACAACTGGAAGATCCGCACGTACCCCATGCTCGCGCTCGACGACATCCCGGTGAGCGTCAACCGGCTCGCGGTGGAGTTCGCAGATCCCCAGGGCCGAGCCTGGGCGTCGCGTTGGAAATCCGAATTCGATGCGCTCTTCGCCGAGCGGTCCGAGTCAATCCGGAATGCCGGGACCGTCCTGCCGCTGTACTGGACCAGCCCCCCCGGCATCGCAGGCCCTGGCTCCTTCCACGCCGAAATCCTCGAACGACTGGGGTTCGATCTCGCGATCACCGAGGGCGGCCCCTACATCGTCGCAGACCCGGAAGACCTGCTGAGGCTCCAGCCTGATTCGATCCTCCTGCTGATCCCTGGTGGGGATCCGAACCGGATCAACGAGCTCCTCGGCCCCCTCGCCGATCTCGACCTCCGAGCCATCCGCGAGGGCCGCGTCGCCCTCGTCCGCAACGAGATGACCCACCTCCCGGCGACCTCGATCCTCGATCTGGTCCGGGAAATCCTCAACGCCACCGCCCCCTGGGAGACCCAGGCCACCGCGACCGCGGAATAGCGCCGAGCCTGCAATACGGCCCTCGGAGGCCCGTTGTGCCGATTGATGGAGGTGATGCCGATCGAACGCTCGGGACCACCGAATGACGAACTGACGCCGATCCTCGCCGCGGCCTGCGCCGGCGATGAGGACGCGTGGCGGCAGCTCGTCGATCGGTTCTGGCGGCGTGTGTACGCCCTGGTCCGGTCCCGCTGCGGGAAGAGCGACCTCGCCGAAGAGATCGCACAGTCGGTCTTCGTCACCGTCGCGACGAAGCTCCGAGACGGGGGGTACCAGGAACAAGGACGGTTCGAATCGTGGATCATGCTGATCGCGATGAACAGGCTGCGCGATGAACTCCGCAGACAGAAACGCCAGGCAGTGCCAACCAACCCCAGCGAACTGACAGGAGCCACCAGCGCCGATGAAGATCGGCTCGGGCAAGCCGAAGACCTCACCGCCCTCCGCGCCGCGCTGGCGCAGCTCCCGGCCCCCGACCGGGAGATCATCGAACTGAGACACCACGCCCAGATGAGTTTCAAGCACATCGCGGAAACACTCGACGAGCCGGTTGGCACGCTCCTCGCCAGGCACCACAGAGCCCTCAAGAAACTCCGAACGATCATCGAAGAAGCCACCGAACTCCGGACCGCAGCAGAGACCGACGCATGACCGAACGCAACCAGCACAACCCGGAACTCCCAGAAGACCTGCGTCCCCTCGAACGCTCGCTCGATGCGCTGGGCGAAGCGAGCCGCAGCGAAGCGCCGGCCGGCTTGCGCGACCGCATCGCCAGCGCCGGCGCTGAGATCCTCCGCGATGAGACGCCCCGATTGCGCCTCGCAGGGACCGAAGCCTCGCCGCTGGCAAGGTTCACCCGCCCCTGGCGCTTCGCAGCAGCGGTCGCCCTGCTCGTGATCGCCGGTGTGATCGTCGTCGCGATCAACCAGCCGATCGCCGCCCCGTTGCAGGACGCCCCCATCGCATCGAGCGAACTCATCGACGAGCTCATCGAGATCGAGACCGCTTACGTCGCCGATTCCGGCTGGGACAGCGACTCCTACGACACCCTCCAGAGCGAACTCAACGACCTGGAACTGAGCCTCAACGAGACCTGGGATGTCGAAGACGCCCTGATCCTCACCGACGGAGAAACACTATGAACCGCTCCATCGCCATGCCTGCCATCTTTTCCATGCTCACCCTCATCGGCGCAGCTGCTCCGATCGCCAGCGCGCAGCCAGAGTCCGCGCCAGATCCCATCAGTGCGCCAGCGCCGGATCAGGATCCTGCCGAGTTCCTCCGCCACCGGATCGAATCGCTCGACGCCGAACGTGCGCGGCTTCACGAAGCCCTGACAAAGCTCGAAGAAGGCAAAGACTGGAGCGAGGTCAGGGGCGACCTCTTCAGGGATGGCCGCAGCCCAGGCGGTCTCGATCGCGATGACCGCAAGAGCCGGGGCGATTGGCGTTCCCGCCGAGGCCGGATGGATCAGAACTTCGACGAGGAGGCGACGCTGGAATCGCTGGCGACCGTGGACCCTGAGGCCGCGGAGCGGTTCACGACACTCCGCGAGGAGAACCCCCGCGTCGCCAGGCGGCTGCTCCAGTCCTCCGCGCCGAGGCTGCACAAGCTCGAGCAGCTCCGTGAGAGCAATCCCGATCTCTACGACATCGAAGCGGAGCAGTTCCGCATCGACCGCCAGATCATGCACCTCGCCTGGTCGATGCACGCTGCGGTTTCTGGGAATGCCGAAGCCGACGCCAGCCCCCTCGACAACGTCAGGGCCGAGCTCCACGAGCTGGTCAGCAGGCAGGTGGACCTGCAGATCGAGGCGCAGAAACTCCAGCTCGAATCCGCCAAGGACCGCATCGAGCACCTCAACGACAAGATCAACGAGCGCATCGCCTCCAGGGACGCGGTGATCGATGACCGCGTGGACCGGATCCTCGAACGCGCCGTCCGCAGCGGCGCCGATCGCCGGCAGCGAGGCGGAGACAGCGACCGCCGCCGCGAGCGTCCCCAGCGCCCTGAACAGCGCCGCGAGCAGCACTGATCCTGCCCGGTTGACACCGCCGGTTCGGCGCGCACATCTGCGGTATCCTCGCCGCTCTTGCGCAGCGCCACCGAGCCATCCCGATCCGTACCAATCATCCAGCGATGCTCCGTGCCGACGATCCTCGGCGCGATCACGCTGCTCCTGGTGATCCTTGCGTGCTTCGTCACCGCGCCCTGGACGCTGGGCTGGATCGGCGCGGAGGGTGCAGCGCCCCCCTACCGCGACGCCAACCTCGACGCGTACTTCCTCCCGCCCAGCTGGATCCCCCACGACGAGGCAGAACGCGCCAGGCTCGACGCCGAGGCGGCGCTGACCGATGCAGGGAGCGCCCCGATCCACGCGATGGGCACCGACAACCTCGGCCGCGACCTCTTCGTCCGCTGCCTCCTAGGCGGCGCGATCTCGCTCGGCGTTGGGTTCGCCGCGGCATTCATCAGCGTCGTCGTGGGCACGCTCTACGGCGCGATCGCAGGCGCTGCTGGAGGGCGCGTGGACGCGGTGATGATGCGCATCGTCGATGTGCTGTATGGCTTGCCCTACATCCTGCTCGTCGTGCTGCTGGCCGCCGGCGCCGACGCGCTCATCGACCGCTGGGCAGGAGGCGACCTGTCGTCCGGCCAGCGCACGGCGCTCAACGTGCTGACGCTGCTCATCGCGATCGGGGGTGTCTCCTGGCTGACGATGGCGCGCGTGATCAGGGGGCAGGTCCTCAGCCTCAAGGCGCAGCCCTTCATGGAAGCGGCCCGCGCGATCGGCGCGCCGGTGCACCGGCAGTTCCTCAGGCACCTCCTGCCCAACCTGGTCGGCCCCATCGTGGTATACGCCACGCTCACCGTGCCGCAGGCGATCCTGCAGGAATCCTTCCTCAGCTTCCTCGGCATCGGGATCCAGGCGCCGCTACCGAGCTGGGGGAACCTCGCCGCCGCAGGATTGAGCGAACTGAACACGGTCAACCCACGCTGGTGGCTGCTGCTCTTCCCATCGCTGCTGCTGGGGATCACGCTGCTGGCGCTGAACTTCGTGGGCGAGGGCCTCCGCGAGGCGATGGACCCCAGATCGGGGCGCACGTCATGAACGCACCGGTCCTGCGCATCGAGAACCTCGCGATCTCCTTCGCCGGCGGAGGCGGCGATCGCCCCCGCGCTGTCGATGGTGTCGGGTTCAGCGTGTACGCAGGGCAGACGCTCGCGCTCGTCGGCGAATCCGGCTGCGGCAAGTCGGTCACAGCCCTGAGCGTCCCAGGGCTCCTCCCGACGCCGCCCGCGAAGATCGAATCCGGCACGATCGAACTGACCACCCAGGGCATGACCACCAACATGCGCACGCTCGATCGCGCCGCGCTCCGCAAGCTCCGAGGCGCCGAGCTCGCGATGATCTTCCAGGAGCCGATGACGAGCCTGAACCCGGTGATGTCGATCGGGGATCAGGTCATCGAGGCGATCCGCCTGCACCAGAACGTCAACCGCGCCGAG
>CAYGNN010000040.1:6348-16378 GCA_964351165.1 uncultured Phycisphaeraceae bacterium | reverse complement strand
GAGACGACCTCGCACAGCCGCTTGTTCATGTTCACGGTGCTGGGCCAGGTGACGTTGCAGCTCGTGACGGTCTTGATGATGTCCTCGAAGGGCGTCGGGCTGCGCACGAGGCGGGCCTTGCCCGACTTCTTCCAGCGCGGGTCCACCTTGTGGAAGTCCGCGACTGTTTCATCATCAAGGCAGAGCATCCGCGTGAGCTGCTTCTTCGCCTGCGCGCGCTCCTTGCTGGTCAGCGCGCGGTCGGCGACCACTTTCAAAGGCGAGCCCTTCCTCTTCTCCGGCTGCGCGATCGTGAGCGTGGCGATGCCCTCGTCGAGGTGAAGGGGCCTCGTCATCGTCTTGCGGTCGGGGTCCCACAGGTTGGGCGCCAGCAGGAAGTAGCCGTAGGAACAGGCGTCGCGGATGAAGCGATAATCGGCCGGCGTTTGGATTGTCAGCCGGGAACCCATCGGGCGCGGACTCCAGAATCAGATCAGGCCGGGATGGCGCCCAGGTTGATGCCAGCCGGCATCAGGTACATCGCGATGTTCACGCACAGCCGGTCCGCCTGCCTGGCGAAGAACTGGTAGCGCTCGTCCGCTTCCTTGTTGCAGTCGATCTCGGTCAGCCCCGCCTGCTGCAGGCTCTTGGGGTACGCGCGGATCAGGTCCGCCACCATCGGTCGGTCGCACTCGAAGTGGTACTGGAAGCCGTAGGTGCGCGGTCCGACGCGGTACGCCTGGTTGGCGCACCGCTCGCTCGACGCCAGCAGCACGCCGCCCTCCGGGAGGTCGGTGATCTCGCTGCTGTGGTGCGAGAATTGGGGGATCGTCCACGCGATGCCGGTGAGCAGCGATTCGATCTGCCCCGCCGGGTTGATGTTGACTTCCGGGAATCCGATCTCCGGCTTGTCCATGCGCTCGACCTTGCCGCCCAGCGCGTGGGCGATGATCTGCGAGCCGAGGCAGACGCCGACGATGGGCAGCTCGCGCTCGTGCGCGCTGCGGATCATCTCGCACTCGGCTTCCATCCACGCGACGTCGTCGCCGATGTCCTGCGCGCCGCCGAGCGAGATCACGCCGGTGATGCCGTCGAGGTCAGCAGGGAGCGCATCGCCCCGGTGCAGGCGGCGGATGTCGAGCTTGTGCGCATGGTCGCGGAGGGTGAGCCCCAGGCGACCGGGGCGGCACATATCGTCGTGCTGGCAGATGAGGATGGTCATGGGCACAGAATAGGCGATATCGCTGTGGTCAGGCAGGTCGTTCAGGCCTTGTCCCTGAACATCGCGATCGTCGCGTCGTGCCCCTTCAGGTACTCCTGCCTGAAGGCGACCGAGGGCGTCTTCGTCAGCGCCCAATCGCACAGCGCCAGCGGGTCGAACCGGTTCGCAGGCCCGGTCTCGCCTGAGAGCCTGGCCTGGTCCGCCCTCGCCGAGAGGAAGTTGAAGAGCAGCGCCCCGCTCGTCGCGGCCCACGCGTGCTCAAGCGTCTCGGTTGCGAGCCGCTCGGAAAACGTGTTGAGCGATCCTGAGAACACGATCACCGTCGGCGATCCTGCGAGGCGGTAGGCGCTGGGGTCGCTCGCGAAGTCGGCGGTCGCGTGGCTCGCGTTGGGGGGCGCCATCGAATCGGCGCGCTCGACCATCTCCGGCATCGCTTCGAGCCCCAGGTAACTCCGGTACACGATGCCCTGCTCGTGCAGGTACCTGGCGAAGGCGCCATCGCCAGCGCCAGCGTCCACGATCACCGCGTCGCTGAAATCGAAGAGCGAGCAGAAGACCTGGAACCGGATCGTCTGGAACTTCTCGTTGGCCCAGAGCGTCGCCTCGAACGAAGGTCCGAAGTGATCGACCGCGTCCCGGTAGGGGTCGAGGTACGGCGCGCTGCGCGGGACGTCCGGTTGCTGCTGCGGATCGCTCATGCCTGGGCGGGCGCCTCCGCCACCATCCCGGCGAGCGGCACGTGCTCGGTGATCTCCAGCCCGAATGCATCGAGCCCAGGGCGATCAACCTTCGAGTTGGTCATCAGGCGCAGCTTGGTCAGCCCCAGCTGACGGAGGATCTGGCTGCCGATGCCGAACTGGCGTTCGTGCATCGGGACGTCGGCCGGCGCGATCGCTCCGGCCTGCCCCGGCTGCTGCACGCCGAGCCGCTGCCGGTTGATCGTCTGCAGCCTGCTCTCCAGATCATCACCCGACCCCTCGGGCCGCAGGTAGACGATCGCGCCGGCGCCCTCCGCCTGGATGCGCCGCATCGCGTCGCGCAGGTCAGCGCCGGTGGAGCCATCGTGCCCTGAGGCGAGGTCGCCGAAGATGTCGCCCAGCATGTGCCTCCGGTGCATGCGCACGAGCGTCGGCTCGTCGCGCTGGACCGGCTCGCCGCTGGCGTTCAGATCACCCACACCTCCGAGCGTCAGCGCCAGGTGGGGGAGTGGATCGACCGCGGAGTCGAACGCGATCAGATTGAAGGGGCCGAACTCCGTCTGGATCTCAACTCCGGAGACCGGCTCGTGCCTGGTGACGAGCGTCTCGCGTTGCAGGCGGTGCTCGATGATCTGCGCGACGGAGCACATCTTGATGCCGTGCTCGGCGGCGAGGGCCTCCAGATCTGGGAGCCTCGCCATCTCGCCATCCGGGCGCACGATCTCGATGATCAACGCTGAGGGGTGCAGCCCAGCGAGGCGGCACAGGTCGAGCGAGCCTTCGGTCTGTCCGATGCGGACGAGCACGCCGCCATCGCGCGAGCGCAATGGGTTGATGTGCCCCGGCCTGACGAAGTCTTCAGGGGTCGAGTTGGGGTCGATCGCAAGTTGCACTGTCTTGGCGCGATCGAACGTCGAGACGCCGGTCCCGACGCCGTGCTTCGGAGCGCCGTCGATGGAGACAGTGAAGGGCGTCGCGCGGAGCGAGGTGTTGTCCGCCGCCTGGGGGAGCAGGTCGAGCCGGTCGCAGTCCGCCTCGGTCAGCGAGAGGCACATGTACCCCCTGGCGACTGTGAGCATGAAGTTGATCGCGTCAGGCGTCGCCAGCTGCGCCGGCATGACGAGGTCGCCCTCGTTCTCGCGGTCCTCGTCATCGGTGAGGATGACCATCTTCCCGTTCTGGAGGTCGTCGAGGATGTCGGGGATGGGCGAGAAGGGTGTCGTCATGGGCGGCGGCTCCAAGGGGTGGCGGACGATCGATCGTAGGGGGCGGTCGGGGCGGATGGCCCCTTGGAACGCCGGGGAAGACGCAAAAATGTGATCGCCGGAAATCCAGAAATCATGGGAATTTGCAGGGCTTCGATGCGCTGCGGGACACGGAGGGTGCGAGTTTTCTCTTGAACCGTTTCCGGACTTCCATATATTGCAATCGCACACAGGGTACGGGCATCAGGCCCGGCGTCGCGGCACAGGCGGCGTAACAAATACAGGGAGTCAGAGAGTTATGAACAAGAAAATTGTTGGTGCGGCGCTCAGTGCGCTCGCGGTGTCGTGCGCCTCGGCGTACGCCGGTGGTCCTGTCACCTACCTGCTGAACATGACCGGCGAACAGGTCGTGGGCGGCGGTGATGCTGGCGCTTCGGCGACCGGCACGATCACGTTCGATGCGTCCGGTTCGCTGATCAGCTGGGAGCTTGATTACTTCAACCTGTCCCATGACATCAGCGGCTGGGGCTTCGGCATCGGCGGCGCCGGCGCCGGCGGCGCCCTGGCGATCATGGGCAACGATTCGTTGTCCTCAGGCAGCGGGATGTACGACGACAGCTCGTCCCAGACCGCGACGAACATCAACTTCATCCTCGGCGAGGGTGATGGCGCCTTCTTCGTGATCCGCACGACCGGGTTCAACGGCGGCGCGGTCCGTGGTCAGCTCGGCACGGAAGTTCCCGCTCCCGGCGCTGCGTGCCTCCTGGGCCTCGCCGGCATCGCTGCGACCCGTCGTCGCCGCTGATCGTTTCTGAGTTATTGTTCACACGGTGCGAAACAGGGCGGACGCCGCGATGGCGTCCGCCTTTTTCATGCGCACCCGCTGGTCATCGGCGCAGACCGGTCAGTGCACTGTCGGGCCGAGCGTGATGGCGTTGAGGATCAGCCGCACCGGCGCGTGCGCGAAGCCTCGGATCGTCACGTCATCTGAGAAGCACACGACTGCGCCGCTGCCGACCCGGTGCGCGGAGGCGAAGGCCCGCCCCCCGATTTCCGCTGATTTTTCTTCGGAGATCACGCCGCCGATGACGAGGGAATCCTCGTCGAAGCGGGCGACCGCCTGCCCTTGCGCTCGCAGCGGCGCGACGCGGTCGCCGCGTTTGATCACGCCGACCCAGTCGCGCACGCCTGCCGCAAGCGGGTGCCCTGTGTCCACGTTCGCTGCGAGCATCGCGCCGGGGATGTTGCCCCGGTCGCGGCGTTCCTGCCGCTGCTCCCAGGTGAGGTCGCGTTCTTCCAGGTCCTCGTCGTCATCGCTGCTGTCTTCCGAGGGCTTGTCGTCGTTCTCGCCCAGGAACTGGCTCGCGGCCCAGGTGCTGGCCGATCCGATGGCGACGATGGTCCCGCCATCGCGGACCCAGTCGCCCAGCGCTTCGTTCATGCGTTCGCCCAGCTCGGCGCTGAGGTTCCCGCTGAGGTGAGGGACGACGATGACGTTGTAATCCGCGAGATCGACGCGCCGCAGATCGCGCACGTTGACTGCGGTGTGCGGGATCGAAGACTCGATGTCGAGCCAGTGCCAGAGCTGCCCGAAGCTGTACGCGCTCGTCGGCGTGTTCCGCACCAGCAGGACCGACGGCGCGACGAAGCGGCGGTTGTCGTTGGCGCCCAGCACGCGGCCCTCGGTGGTGATCCCCTGGTCCGCGCCGTGGACGGTCACGCCGAGCGCGTGGCATTCGTCGAGGAAGGCGTCGATGGTGTCGGCGTTGCGGATGTGGTGCAGGATGAGCGAGCCTGCTGGGAAGGACTCGCCTCCGATGGTGAATGGCGCCCCTGCGAGCCTGGCGAACGAATCGGTGCGCATGAGCGCGCCGATCGCTCTCGGGAAGTTCTGCTGATCCGAGGAGACGATCGTCGCGACAGCGCCCTTCGCCATTCGCGCAGGCGTTGCCCTGATCGATGCCGCCGGCACGCGCTTCGAAGGGACATCACGCCCGATCGCCCACGCGTCGAGCCCCCAGACCACCGGGATGGACCAGCCGGTGATGTCGTAGGTGTCCGGGTCCTCAACAACCGTGGACCGCTCGAAGATCGCGCGCACGAGCGCGCCCCTGGGCTGCGCGCCGGGGATCAGCCAGCAGTCGCCCAGTGCCGGTGCGGATTCCGCCGCCTCGCCGGTGCGGTAGTCGATGAACGAACCGGCGCTGAGCCTGGCGCCGCTCGATGCCTCGTGGATCTCGATGCCGTGCATCTCGCAGAGGTCGGCCAGCTTGCCAAGGAGCGCAGGGTCGGCGCCCTTGCTGATGGCGTACGTCGCTGGCGCGTAGTGATCGCTGTCCGATGGCAGCGTGAAATACCGCGCGAAGCGTTCGGTGTTCTCTTTCCGGTTGGCCGCGGCGTACTGCAGGTTGCTCATCGAGATGATGAAGTGGTGCGCCGCGCGCTCTCGGAGCGTCAGGACGTGGTCGTCGCTGAAGTCCACCGCGAGCCCTGCGAAGGAGTGGCCGCCCTTCTCGGTGAGCATCCCGACAGCGCCGTGGTAGGTGGGCAGCACCTTGCCGTAGCCGGGGTAGAGGTAGTCGAACTGCTCCTTCGTGGAATACACCAGCCCTCGCTCGTCGAAGGATGCCGCGTTGGCAGCCCCGAACCGGCCGACCCAGTCGATCGTCTCCTGGGGGATGTTCTTGTTGTACGGCTTGTCGCCGAGCCCAAAGAAGTAGGGGCTGCGGTAGCCCTGCTCGTGGAAGTCGATGTGCAGGTGGGGGAGGTACCGCTTGTAGATCGCCAGGCGTGCGCGCGACTCAGGGTGGATGCCCCAGAGCCAGTCGCGGTTCAGGTCGAAGTAGTAATGATTCGTCCGCCCCTGCGGCCACGGCTCGTAATGCTCTGCGGCGTCGGTGCTGGGGTTGGGCTTCACGCCCACCGCGAGGTCGTTCCAAGCGACGTACCGCTCACGCCCATCGGGATTCAGGCAGGGATCGATGACGACGACGACATTGTCGAGGATGTCGTTGATCGCATCCCCGCCGCCCGCGGTGAGGGTGTAGGCGAGCTGGATCGCGGTCTCGGTGCACGAAGGCTCGTTGCCGTGGACGTTGTAGCTGAACCAGACGATCGCCGGGTTGTTGTTCGCGGCGTCCCTGATCGCGCCAGCGGTCGCGGTGCGTGGATCGCTCAGGGCGACGTTGGACTCGAGGATCTCGTCGAGCCGGGCGAGGTTCGCCGGCGAGGAGATCGTGCAGATCGTCAGGTCGCGCCGCTCGTGTGTCTGGCCGTACGTCTGCATGGTCATCCGTTCGGAGACCTCCGCGAGCGTGCGCAGGTACCGGAGCGTGTCGGCGTGCCGCGTGAACCGGGCGCCGATGGGGTAGCCAAGCATGGACTCCGGCGTCGGGATCGATGCATCGACCGCGCCGCCAGCCAGCCAGTCGGTGAACGGATCACCGCCAGCGCCTGGCTCGTGGGTCCTGGCGAGCGCGTCGGCGTCGGGCGCCGCGGCGCTGGTCTGCGCCGGCGCGGCGGATGAAGCGAGCATGAACAAGGCGAGAGAGGGAAGAGCAGCAATGAATCGACGCATCGGGGATCGGCTCCGGCGGGTTTCGTTCACAGGGTGTACGCTTGGGCCATGGTAGATGATGCGAAGCGCAAGCAGGAACAGCACCACTGGCTGATGGAACTGACGTCGCTCCCCACCGCGACAGGGCGCGAAAAGCGCGTGATCGAGTGGCTGGAGCGCTGGGTCGAGTCCCGGCCGGGCGCTGAGCTCATCGCTGATGACGCCGGCAACCTGATGCTCCAGCGTCCTGCCAGCGTCGCCCGATCCGCAAGTACAGGCGCCGGCCCCATCCTCTATACCGGCCACCTCGATCACCCGGCCTTCGTGATCGACAATGTCCATGATGGCGGCAAATCCGCGACGGCCCGGTTCCTGGGGGGAGTCCGCGAGGCGTACTTCATCGAGGGGCGCGTGACGGCGCACTCGATGCGCGACGCCGCGGCGGTCCCGGTTTCGGGAACGATCACCGCCCACACCGAGGCCGACCCACCCCAGCGGCTCTTCCGCGAATGCACGATCACCTTCGACGAGCCGATCGACTGGCTGGAAAAAGACGACATCGCGGTGTGGGCGATCCCGATGACCTCGATCAGCGACGAGGACGGCCTGGTTCGCGCGCCGGTGTGCGATGACCTCGCCGCGGTGTGCGCGGCGTTGTGCGCCTTCGACCAGCTGGGCGATCTGGACGAGCCGCCGGACGTGCGCATCCTGCTGACGCTCGCGGAAGAAGTCGGCTTCGTTGGCGCGATCGCCGCGTGCAAATTGGGGACGATCCCGCCTGGTTCGCGGGTGATCGCGCTGGAGAATTCACGCAGCTTCCCCGATTCACCGATCGGCGGTGGCCCGATCGTCCGTGTGGGTGATCGCATGACGACCTTCAGCCCAACGCTCACCGGCGCTGTTGCGAAGGTGTGCGAGAAGCTCGCTGGCACGCTCGACCGCGCCGTCGGCACACCGGTCTCCGCGAGCGAGGCGCAGGACACGTTCCGGTGGCAACGCAAGCTCATGCCTGGCGGCGCCTGCGAGGCAACCGCCTACTGCGCGTACGGCTTCGAGGCGACGTGCGTGTGCCTCCCACTGGGGAACTACCACAACATGGCGAACCTCGACGAGGTCGAGAAGCCGGGTTACGAGGGCGCCGCGGAAGTCGGACCAGAAACGATCGCGCTGGCGGACTTTGATGGGTTGGTCGATCTGCTCGTCGCCTGCGGCACGGAGCTCGGCGCGACGGAGCCGATGACCGTCAAGCTGGAGAAGCTCTACAACGAGCGCAAGTTCGTGCTCGAACGCGACTGATTGATCACCGCGGCTTGCGCGCGATCGTCGCCACCATGGGGGGCGTGCAGAAGAAGCAGTCCGGGTCCTGCGAGCGCCGGTTCCATTCATCCATGAACGCAGCGCGGTCGGCTTCCTTGAGATACCCCTCCTCGACGATCTTCGGGAGGAAGACCTCGAAGTAGCTCGCCGGCCAGCGCCACATCGCCTGCCTTGGGCGCGCGATGCGGGCGATCGGCCTGGTCTGCACGACCTCCAATCCTGCTTCACGCAGCATCCTTGGGAGTTTGCCTGCGATGTCGTCGTCGCCCCCATAGTCCATCCAGCTCGCCCGGATCGCTTCCTTCACCGGCTCGAACAACTCCGAGTGGGGGGCGAGCGTGAGCGAGCGGTAGTTGAAGTAGTCCTGCGACGCGAAGACGCCTCCCGGTTTAAGCGCCCGAGCGATGCCTTCGATGACCGCTTGCGGCTTGGGGGTGAAGCACAGCACCCAGCGCTCCCACGCGCCGTCGATGGATTCTGCTGGCAGGTCGATCGCCTGTGCATCGCCGACGCGCGCCTCGATGTTGCTGATCGCGCGGCGCGGCGCTTCATCATTGAGGAAATCGATGTACCGCTTCGATTCGTCGATCGCGATGACCTTGCCGTGCGGCTCGAGCAGCGGCCCGAGGTCGTAGGCTGCGAAGCCTGGGCCGCAGCCGATGTCGAGGATCGTCTGCCCTGGACCGAATCCGGCGTCGCGCCAGATCTGGTTCGCCTCGTCGGCCCACAGCCGGTGCTGGAGGCCCAGGCGTTGCAGCTCGTCATCGCCTGCCCCAAGGACGTACTCAGGGCGGTTGGCTCGTGGGTCGGCGGCGGTGGTGTCCGGCATCTGCATCTCTCAGGTGTGTCGTGCGGTTGAGGCGGTGATTATCCGGCATCAGGGCCGGTGAAGCGAGCATGCTGGCCCACCGGATCGCCGATTGTTGGGATGTCCCTGCCCCGGCCGGTGTCTCGCATACATTCTGGATTCGCAGCCTTCTCCCGGCCAATCGGTTGGCCTCGTACGTTTCCGCGGAGCGCTCAGCATGCAGCAGTTTGATCATCGCCTTTGTCAACGCAAGGTTTCTCGCGCCCTCGCCTCTGCGGCCCTCGCAGGGCTCGCGGCGAGCGCCGCGCTGGCGGCGCCCCCGATCGATGGGGTCTCCGATGGCGTCGAGACGGACCCTGCGAAGCTGGCGAACCTGCCGCACTCCGAATTCGCGATCCCTGGCTCCTGCATCATCAACGAACCCAAGCCGGTGATCACCACCCGCGGCGGCGCCTTCGACGCGAACTCGGTCACGATCATCGACAACGGCCCCGTGCACAACCGCGTGGACCTGGTCTTCGTCGGCGACGGCTACACCGCCGGTGAGCTGGCGACGTACGCGGTCCATTGCGAGAACGGGCTCGATGATCTCTTCGCGATCTCGCCCTTCTCGAATTACCGCAACTTCTTCAACGCGCACCGCGTCGAGGTGATCTCCAACGAGTCCGGCATCGATCACGACCCCGAACAGGGCGACTTCTACGACACCGCGATGAACATGGCCTACTGGTGCAACGGCATCGAGCGGCTGCTGTGCGTCGGAACGTTCCAGGCCTTCCAGTATGCCAGCAACGCGCCGGAGATCGATCAGATCTTCGCGGTTGCCAACTCGAACAAGTATGGCGGCGCCGGCTACCCCAGCTCCGACCTGGGCACCTACGCCGGCGGGAACAGCGCCGCGCCGGACATCGCGATCCACGAGCTGGGGCACGCGATGGGCGATCTCGCTGATGAGTACACCTACGGCGGCCCTGAGACGTACACCGGCGCGGAGCCGCTCGCGGAGAACTCGTCCAAGCTCACCGCTGCGGCGATGGCCGACGCGGAGATCAAATGGCACGACTGGCTTGGCTCCGCCGACGAGGGCGGGACGTGCGGCACATACGAGGGCAGCAGCTACTCCGTCTTCGGCGTCTACCGCCCGACGAACAACTCGATGATGCGGAACCTGGGGCGCCCCTTCAACAACGTCTCGAAGGAAGAACTCATCATCGAGATCTACCGCGAGGTCACGCCGATCGATTC
>CAYGNN010000040.1:0-6248 GCA_964351165.1 uncultured Phycisphaeraceae bacterium | reverse complement strand
ATCAACGGCGATTGCGTTGTTGATACCGCGGACCTGGGTGGTCTTGTCGGAGCGTTCGGCGGCCCTGGCCCCTTCGGTGATCTGAACGGCGATGGCGCGGTGGACACCGCTGACCTGGGCCAGATCATCGCGAACTTCGGTCAGTCCTGCGATTGATCGGCTGGCGCAGCATGCGGTGACTCGACCCGATCGCGCGCGACCCACACCACCACCAGGATCACAGCGCCGATCAGGAACCCGATCACGCTGAGCGAACCGAATAGGAGCGCGGAGAGCGTCAGTGCGCCAGCGCCGAGGTTGCTCGCCATCCGCGACACCGCCAGGCCTCCGCCTGCTGGTCCAGGCCCGCTGGATGGGCCGAACTCGAAGCTCGATGTTGCGTCCGCGCCTGCGACCTCGATGATGTACGGCCCCCGTTCCCGGATCGAGGTCCTGCCGATTTCAAAGCGGCGCGAGTCGCCCACGCCTTCGATCACGCCCACGATCGGCTCCAGTTCGAAGTGGGCGCCCCTGGTCGGCTCAATGATCGTCGCGACAAACGTCTCTTCGATGAACGGCTCGTCGTTCTCATCGAGGATCCGCCAGAGCGAGTACGCGCCGGGCTGCGTGATGCGAACGCTCGCGCTGTCGGTCGAGGTGAACCGGATCACGCTCGATGCGATGGCCTCCGCGCCGCGGGAGAGCGACCAGTACAGGGCGATGGGCCCCATCACCATCAGCACGACCGCGACGAGATACCAGTGCGCACCTGGTGGGCGTTTCGGTTCTGCGGCCTGGTTGCTTGTGGTCTGCTCTGGCATCGGTTGGGCTGCCGGCGCACTGTCTCGCGCCGGGCGCCCTCGTGCAAACCTAGCCGCTGGGGATCAGCCTTCGCCGAGCGGTGCGCTGATCGTCAGGACTTCCTCGCCGGCGACGGAGGGGCCATCGGGGTCGTTCTCAAGGTCCACGACGTAGAAGCGGTTGATCTCTGCGTGGTGCAGGCGGCCGGTCATCTCGTCCCAGGTGAAGGAACCGATGGTCCTGCTGTCCGCGAGGAACGCCTCAGGGTACGCCTCGTTGATGCTCGCTTCGGCGGCGCTCTCGACGCGGAAGGTCGCCCGACCGGCGCGCCGGCGGCGCAGGTCCCACTGCTCCTCGAAATCGAGCGTGACGAACTCTGGGAACTCCAGCACGCGCGAGCTCGACCAGGGGGCCGGGTCGTCGCCTGCGGAGGGCTGGGCGAGGGCGCGGAAGATCGGCTGGATCAGCTGGTCGATCGCTTCATCGCCGACGATGTGCTCGGCGTACTTGCGGAGCTCTTTTTCGCGGAGCAACTGATCGGCGCCCTCGATCTTGCGGATGGCGCCCTGCTTGTCGAGTGTCAGCGTGAGTTGCGCGCCGACGATGGGCTCCATCGCCAGCGTCATCCCGGCGCCGACGACGTTCATGTGCTCGTTCTCGCTCGTGAACCGCAGCGCCTTGCGAGGGTCCATGATCGTGACATTGAGCTCGTCGATCGTGAGCACGACACGGGGGCCGATCTCAGGGTCCGGCTCGATGACTTCGCAGGAGATCACCATCGCCCGGCGGTTGATCCACTTGATGATGGTCTCGTCCGGCTTCTGGTGCTGGCGGACCTGCCTGCTGCGGATGCTGTACCGGAACATCTCGCCGGCCTGCAACTTGCAGGACACATCCACCGGCGCCGGCGCGGCCTGCTTGCCAGCCTTGGAGGGAGGCTCGGCATCCGCCAGAGCAGGGGCCAATGAGGCGGCGCCCAGCGCGGCAGCAGCGAGCAGGCAGAGGATCGAGCGGGAGCGGTTGGCGTTTCGTGTCATGGTGTTCTCAAGATCGGGCCTTGCCGGGAGCGGGTTGAGGCCCCCGGCTGGTTGTGCGGGCTGACCGGGGCGATCAGGCCGATTCCGGGGCCCAGGTGCAGGATCGGGCGCCCCGCCTGTCCGATGGGGTCTATCGTCGATCCAGCGTCAGGCTGCGGCTGCGCGAACACCGGCCTGCGACGTCCGGTAGTACCGACCGACACGTCCCCAGGAACCGGGGCGACGTCCGAAACGCAGAAGGAAAACCGATGGGCTACTGGAAGCAACGACGCGAGAAGAAAGCCGAGCAGAAGGCGAAGCACAAGGCCGAGATGGCCAGGCTGAGCATCGGCCGCAGGCTCTGGGTGGAATGGGTCCGCCCTGTCGGCTCCGTGATCATCGTCCTCTCCGTCTTCCGCAGCGCCGTCGCCGACTGGAACGACGTGCCCACCGGCTCGATGAAGCCCACGATCCTCGAGGGGGATCGGATCTACGTGAACAAGGCCGCGTACGGCTTCCGCGTGCCCTTCACCATGAATTGGCTCGCCAGGTGGGATACCCCTGAACGATCGGAGATCGTCGTCTGCTTCTCACCCAAGGACGGCACCCGCCTCGTCAAGCGCGTCGTCGGCGTCCCCGGCGATACGCTCCAGATCCGCAACGGCATGGTCTACATCAACGGGAAACCCTGCGACTACAACGCTGTCGATGACGAGCTGGCGGCGGAACTGCTCGAAGGCATCGACCACGCCGACGCCCGCCGCGTGCGCGAAGAGGTGCTGGTGGACGCTGAGCCCCACGCCGTGATGCACTTCATCCCGAGGAACGAGGGCTACGCCCCGCGCGACTTCGGCCCGATCGAGATCCCGGAGCACAAGTACTTCCTGATGGGCGACAACCGCGACGAGAGCGGCGACTCCCGCGGCTTCGGCTTCATCGACGAGAGCCGGATCATCGGGCGCTCCGGGACGATCGCGATCTCGATGGACCCTGAGCACTTCCACCTGCCCAGGTTCAGCCGGTTCTTCAAGAGCATCCCTTGAGCGCACTGGCGCGCTGAATCAGGCGTCGCCAGGATCCAGAAAACTCAGGTGCAGGTTGGCGTGCAGCCGGTGCAGGAGCACCCACTGCTCGTGCCTGAGCTTTCCGAACAGGGGGCTGGGCTGTGTCATCTGCTCGCCGTGCTGGATGCGCCCGATCTGTTTCCGCAGCAACCCCAGCCCCTCCTCGGTGGAGACACTGTCCTGCGGCAGCAGGGTCTGCGATGAACCGCGGAGCTTGATGCCGGAGGGGAACGGCCGGCCAAGGAAGACCGGCTTCAGCCCTGTGAAGAGCAGCTTGATCACGATGGGGGCCTTGAACCGGAAGCCATCGAAGGACTGCTCGATGAAGTCGCCCAGGTGGGCGGCGTTCTGTCCCAGGGTCCAGTTCCCGTGCTGGACCAGCGTCCCGGCCTGCTCAGCAGCCTCCAGCCGGTCGAGGTCCACCAGAACGGCCTGCAGATCCTGAAAATCGAGGTCTCGGCGGGGGGCTGCTTTGGTGTTGACAGTGGTCATGCTGGCTGGATTCCGGGGCAGGGAGGGAGGATCTGGTTATTGGACGCTGGACGCTAGGATTTGGCGCAATACTGCTGAATCTGCGGGAAATTCTCCGATTGACTGTTGTAACGATTATCTCGAAATGGTATTCCATGGGGTGAGCGGAAACCCTCGGCACGAGGGGCCATAACCAATCCGCTCTTCAGGAGGGACTCGGAACACGTCACCGAGCAGCAATGGCCGGGGAAATCCAACGGGGCAGAACCCGCCGGATGGCCAGCAGCTCACCAGCACATTTCAGAAGTACTTTGTCTGAAGAACTTTCTCGGAAACTGCTTGGTTGTTGTGATGTGTTCAGTGTCCTGCTGCATCGAGGCGAGAGCCCCGGTTGCAGGATTCGCGCATCACGCAAGCCCTCTTCGGGGGGCAACCCACCTGATAGAACGTCCTATCGGGTGTCAGAAGGCTTTCTGAAAGCACCTTTGGAGGAAGTAACACCATGAACAAGCTCACACTTTCGGCTCTCGCCGTTACCGTGACCGCTGGCTCGGCCTTCGGCGCCACCAGCATCAAGAGCGTTGGCGACCTGGCTCAGGGCGTCGTCAACTTCCGCGGCGGCGACCTGGATTCGCTGTCGATCGGTACCCTGTTTGGCGGCGAGTCCGTCAACGGCGACACCTCGACCTCGACCGATGACATCGACGGCATCAACGGCCTGCCCGCGGGCGGCAGCTGGAGCGGTGGCGATGACGTCTACAGCCTGCAATGGGGCGGTGGCGATCTCACCCTCGACCTGTTCTTCAGCGATGACGCTGGCGACATCGACCTGATCCTGTTCGATTCCGCCGATGGCTCGACCACCGTCGCGACCTCGACCTCGACCTCGGATGACGAGCAGATCGTCGCCGCCGGTCTTGCCGCTGGCAAGTACTGGGTCGCGATCGACGGCTGGCAGGGCGCCAGCAACACCTACAAGCTCGCCGTGTCGCCCACCCCGGGCGCCGCTGCGGTCTTCGGCCTCGCCGGCATCGCCGCCGCTGGCCGTCGTCGTCGCTGAATCGTTCTCCTGAACGATCACAGCCTCGGCTGACAACAGCAACAACACAGGCCGGTCCCTGCGGGGGCCGGCCTGTTGCTTTTTGCGTGCTGTATCGATCACCCCCCGTGAGCGGTTGGGGTCGGAATCAGTAGTTCTCGAAGTACACCGTCCCCACGATGTCGTTGTAGCCCGTCCCGCCGTTGGTGATCGCGAGGCAGCCCCGGACGACCGATTGCGTGGTGCGGAACCCGTCCATGCCGTTGATCGACGCGACGCAGTTCAGGAACGTGCAGGCGTTGGTGCTCGTGAAACCATGCTCGGTGTTGTCCGTCGAGGTGCAGTCCGAAACCGAGCAGTGCTGCGAGGCGACGATCCCTGTAGCCCCGTTCTGGAAGGCGGTCGAGTTCGTCAGCGTCGACGCGGAGCCGATCCGGATCCCGTCGCCACCATTGAGGTACGCCGTCAGCCCGCGGCCGGCGCTGGCGCCGCCCATGATGATCCCATCGCCACCGTTGTCCTGGGCGACGCAATCGGTGAAGACCGCGTTGCCTCCGGCGCTGAACCCGAACCCCGAGTTGTTCCGCGCCGAGCAGCCAGTGACGACCGCACCGAAGCGGACGACCATCCCGCCGAACGAGTTGAAGTTCATCTTCACGTACTCGACATGGACGGTGTCGGCGAACTCCCCCCGGATGCCGAACTCGAAGAAGCCGTGCAGCGTCCCGTTGCGGATCGTGACCGCGACCTGATCGCCGTTGATGAAGACCCCGTTGATCGAGCCCACCTCGTTGTTGCCGCGGACCTCGAACCCGTTGAGGTCCAGCGTCACGTTCGAGGCGCTGATCGTGATCGCGTTCTGCCCCGGCAGCGCGAGGATGTTCTCCCCCAGCTTGTAGCTGCCGGGCTGCGTGATCTGGATCGGCGTGAGCGTATCGAAATCGTTCCGCAGCACGGTGCGCGGCTCGACGTCGTCGAGGTCCTTCATCGTGGGCGAAACCGGCCCTGCTGGGGGGTCGAGCTCGCCGGCGAAGGCGGTTGCAGCTGCGAGGCCGATGGCCGCGGTGATCAGGAATACAGCGGGTTTGATTGGCATGATGGTGATCTCGTTGGAGTGGATTCTCGAGCGTTACGGGTGGCTCTCAAGGACGGTCGATCCACCGGTGGCGTTGTAGTTCATGCCGCCGTTGATGTTCGCCACGCAGCCCCGGACCAGGGCGTTGTCCACCTCGAACCCGTTCATGTCGTTCTGGGCGGCCGAGCAGTTGAGGTACGTGCAGGCGTTGACGCTGTTGAACCCGTGCATGTCGTTATCGATCGCGGCGCAGTTGAGCAGCGTGCAGCGCTGCGGCGTGTTGAAGCCGTGGAGCGTGTTCCCACGAGAGCTGCAGTTCATCAGCGTCGTGCCGTTGCCGGTCGTGAACCCGTGCTCGCCGTTCTCCCAGGCGGCGCCGTTCGTCACGACGGAGCCAACGCCTGTGCTGAAGCCATCCTCGCCGTTCTGGTACGCGTTGCAGTCGCTGATGGCGCTGTTGTGGCCGGTCACGATCCCGGCCCCGCCGTTGCCCCAGGCGGAGCAGCCCGTGACAACCGAGTTGGTGCTGACCCGGATGCCGTTGTCGCCGTTATTGAACGCGCGGACATCGGCGATCCGGGTGTTGGTTTCCGATTCACCGTTGATGCCCATCCCGAAGAAATCGCGCACCGTCCCGTTGTGGATCGCGATGTTGACCCGGTCCCCGGAGATGTGGATCCCGTCGAGTGAACCCACCTCAGCGTTGCCCCTGATCGTGAACCCATTCAGATCGAGCGTGACGTCGTTCGCGGCGATCTCGATGCCGTGCTGGCCGAAGATCGCCAGGATGTCCTCGCCCAGGT
>CAYGNN010000039.1:10214-16515 GCA_964351165.1 uncultured Phycisphaeraceae bacterium | reverse complement strand
TGCTGGTACGTCTCTGATTCAGCGACCGGCGATCCGCGGGGGTTCTTCTACCTGGATATGTTCCCTCGTCAGGGCAAGTACAACCACTTCGCGCAGTTCGGGATCATCGACGAGAAGGTCATGCCCAACGGTCGGAGCCAGCGCCCTGCGGTCTCGTTGGTGTGCAACTTCACGCCCCCCACCAACGACAAGCCCTCGCTCATCACGCACGACGAGCTCGAGACGCTCTTCCACGAGTTCGGGCACGCGATGCACTCGATCCTGACGCAGACCAGGTACGGTCAGTTCGCAGGGACCAGCGTGCCTCGGGACTTCGTCGAGGCGCCCTCGCAGATGCTCGAGGCGTGGGTCTGGGACCCGGCGGTGCTCGACCGCTTCGCGGCGGATTACCGCGATCCCAGCAAGAAGATCGACCGCGGGATCCTCAACAGGATGAAAGAGGCGAAGCTCGCGACGGTCGCGATGTTCTACCGCAGGCAGCTGTGCTTCGGCGTCGCCGACCTCAACCTGCACACGTCCACGAGCTACCAGGACGTGACGGAAGTCGTCAACAACGCGTTGGCGGAGGTCTTCCTCGCGCCGCCTGCCGGGACCAACTTCGCGGCGTACTGGGGCCACCTGACCGGGTACGACGCAGGCTACTACGGCTACGCGTGGGCGGACTCGATCGCGGCGGACATGGCTTCGGTCTTCGAGAACAGCCCCGGCGGCCTGATGGACAAGAACATCGGGATGCGCCTGCGTGAGGAGATCTACGCCACCGGTGGCTCGCGCGAGATCGACGTGTCGATCAGGGCCTTCCTCCAGCGCGAGCGTTCGATCCAGCCCTTCCTGGAGGGGCTGGGCATCGGCGACTGATCGTCGCTGGCCTGATCCGGATTGCACCAAAGCCCACGGATTCCGGTCCGTGGGCTTTTCTGTGCGCTCATTCTTCGAGAGAGCGGATCAGTTGTTCTGCATCAGGCCGAGGAGCTGAGCCAGATCAGCGGAGTCGATCGTGCCGTCGCCGTTGAGGTCGCCACGCATCCGGTCCTCGGCGATGGTGCTGTCCAGCGTCGCGGCCTGGCTGGTCCCGCCGTGCGGGCCGGTGACCATGATGCAGAGCGTGTAGCAGCCGCAGACGCCGTGGCCGTGCGGCGGCTCGTTGCACTCGACAGGGGCTCGAGCCGACGCGTCCTCCCACGCATCGGCGAGCCCGTCGAAGTTGTCGTCGCCTGTCCCGGTGACGCCGATGGTCGCATGACCGTTGGCGTCGGCGACGATGCAGAGTTCCGCGTACCCCTCGACCGGTCCGGAGTTGTCGTCCTTGTCGATCAGGTTCCCGAGCTTGTCGAACCAGCCCAGGTTGAGGTCGGTCGGCCTGCACTCGCAGTCGATGCCGCCCACCTGGGTGATGCAGTAGTCGCAGAGCGGGATCAGGCCCCGGATGGTGAAGAAGTCGATGTCGTTGCAGACGAAGTCGTTCTCGACCTGGTTGTCGATCTCGATATCGACCATCGCGGTCCCGAGCGGCGCGGTGTAGTTGATGTAGAACGCCTCAGCGCCGGTCACGAACTCGCCCTCGTACGTCACCGGGTTCTCCAGCGGCGCGGAGGAGGGGAAGCCGATCGGGACGATCACGTTCCCGTTGATGTTCTTGAACGTCACGGTGACGCGGAAGGCGCCGAGCTGGCCGTGGGCGGCGTTCAGGAAGAGGCCGTTGAAGACGCCATCGAGGCCGTCCGGGCGGCCTGTGATGCCCATGCGGAGGCTGTAGGAGCCGTCGTTGTTGTTGATGAGGCCATCGCCCCCATCGCCGATCGGGCTCGGCGCGCCGTTGTTGCGGATCCCGAGGTCGGTCAGGCCTGAGGCCCAGCCGTTGCCGACGCTGGAGCCGTTGTCATCGCGGTTGATGACGTTGTTGTTCTTGTCGAAGAGGGTGAGGAACGTGTCCGGTTCGCAGACAACGACCGGGTTCTTCTGGAGTTTGCCGCTGATGTAGACGCAGTCGGCGTCGATGATGTTGGCCATCTCTGGCGTGTTGTTGTCTTCCACCTCGGCGCAGACGACGGTCACGACGATCTCGACGGTGTCACGCACGCTGCGGCCGAACGTGTCGGTCAGCGTGATGTCCACGAGGAAGTCCTGGCCGATGTCCGCATCGGAGGGGATCCACTCGAATATCGCGCCGACGTCCTGATCGGGCCCCGATTCCAGGACCGGGTTGGGGATGATCGCAGCGCCATCCGGGACGTTGGTGAACGTCATCAGCAGGCCGGTCTTGGGGCACTCGGTCGTGCCATCTGCGGTGAAGGTCACGAAATCGCCGGGCGCCACCAGGAAGGGCTCGTCCGGATCGACCGTCAGGACCGGGAGCAGGTCGCAATCGACGACGGAGATCGTCACGGAGCATTCCGAAGACTCGCCGGTCTGGTCGGTGACGGTGAAGTCCACGACGAAGAGACCATCGACAGCTGGCGCCCACTGGAAGGTGCCGAGCACCGGCTGGCCAGGAGCGCCGACGACCGGCAGGCCCTCAAGGATCATCGCGCCGGCTGGGAGCGAATCGCTGTCGAGCGTCAGGACAGCGCCGGGGCAATCGCTGTCGCCCAGGATGCTGAATGTGACCATCTCGTTCATGAAGACGATGAAGTTGTCGCCATCTGGCAGCTCGCACGTCGGTGCGTCATCGCAGGCGCCGACATTGATCGTCACGCTGCACTGCGACGAGCGGTCGAGGTCATCGGTCACGGTGAAGTTGATGATGGTCTCGCCGAAATCTTCCGCGGTCGGCGTCCAAGCGAACGATGTTGCAACGTCCGCACCCATCGCGCCGACGACAGGAATCGTGGGGTTCAGCGTCGCGCGGCTCGGGACGCCCATCGCGTCGAGCGTGAGCGTCAGGTCGGGGCAGAGGGTCGAGCCGGTCACATCGAACGTGATCAGATCACCGGGGGCGGCGTTGATCACCATCGGCCCGGTGATGTCGCAGGTCGGGAGGCTGTCGCAGGTCGGCGCGATCACCTCGAACGTCACGCTGCACTCGCTGGCCTGATCGAAGGCGTCGGAGGTGCGGAAGCGGAAGGTCTGCATCGTCCCGACATCGCTGATCGCAGGGGTCCACTGCACGTCCACGAGCGTCGGCGTGTCGCCAACCCCGGACGTCGGGAGCATCGGCGTCGTCATCGCGCCTGTGGGGATCTCGAGCGCCTCGATATCGATCGTGCGGCCGTTACAGAAGGACTGACCGCTGAGCGTGAAGCTGATGGGTGTGCCAGCAGCGATCGTCGTCGGTCCGTCGTAATCGATGTCACAGAGCGGCTCGCTCTCGCAGGCGCCAACGGTGATGGTGATCACGCAAGCGCCGATGCGGCCCTGGTTGTCAACAACGCGGTACAGGATCTCGTGCACGCCGAGGTCATCGACGGTGGGCGTCCAGTTGAAATCGCTGGTGACGCGGCCGTTGGGCACGCCGACGCGCGGGAGCGCCGGGGTGTGGATCGCGCCCGGCGGGAGCATGGACTCCATCCCGACATCGACCGTGAGCACCCGACCGAGGCAGAGCGTCCTCGCGATGAGCGTGTAAAAGACCTCTTCCCCTGGATCGACACTGATGAACTCGACCGGGATGTTGTTGGCGTCCCTGGCTTCGCAGAAGGGGATCTTCCGGCAGTTGCCGGGGATGATCATGCCGTCATCGTCATCGCCAGGGCCGATGTCACCGAAGTCCGTCGGGAGCTCGTTGAACACGTCAGGACCCCCGCCTGGGTTGATCCCGACGACCGCGACCATGCCGAACCCGGTGGCGTTCTCCATCTCCTCGCTCGCTTCGGCACTCAACCTGGCGACCTGCCCATTGCTGCGCTCGACGCTGAACGCGTCGCGGATGCCGTTGTCGTCAAACATGACGAGGTTTGTGGCGTCGCTCTCGAACCCGACGAACGTGCCATCATCGGAGATGTCGGGGCGCTCGGAGAACCCGTTGGCCTGCACGCCGAAGTAATCACGGGTGATCAGCTCGATCGAGCCGGAGACGCCATCGCAGACGAAGATGTCGCGCGTGCCGTTGCGATCATCGGGCGCGATATCCGATGCATCGCTGGCGAAGGCGACCCAGCGGCCGTCGCCGGAGATCGCAGGCTGCATGCTGGCGCCGTTGCCTGTGAAGGAGACGTTGACACCGTCCGCGCCATCGAACCGCATCGCGGGATCGGTCGAGCTGACAGTCTTGGTCATCCTCCGCGTCGCGTCGTAGACGAAGACGTCCTGGGCGTCGTTGCCATCGCCTGGGACCAGGTTGGAGGCCTTGCTCTGGAAGGCGATCATCGAGCCGTCGCGGTTGATCGCGGCGTAGGTGCTCGCGCCGTTGGCCGGCCTGGCGTGCTGCCCCTGGCTGACGAGCATGAACTCGCCGGTCCGCCAGTCTTTGCGGTAGATGTCGCTGACGCTGTTGGTGTCGGCATCGAGCAGCCGGGCCTTGGTCTGGAAGACGACGAAATCGCCGTTGCCTGAGATCCTCGGGCGTTCGCTGTCGCCCTGAACGCCGGCGGTCAGTCGCTCGAGCGAGCCGGTGAACCGGTCGTACAGGAAGATGTCAGCGAAGCCATCGGTATCGCCTGCGACGAGGTTCGTCGCGGCGCTCTCGAAGACGACGTAACGGCCGTCGTCGCTGATGTCAGGCCGGATGCTCGGCGCATCGCCGAGGATTGAATCACCGGTGAGCTGGCTGATGCTCACGATGGAGTTGATGCCGAGGACGCGGTCGTGGACGTAGACGTTGATGCCGCCCCTGGTGTTGAGCGGTGTGAGGTTGGTGGCGGCGCTGTGGTAAGTGATGTACCGGCCGTCCGGCGTGATCCGGGACTCGGCGCTCGGGCCGTCCGCCATGGAGCCGTCGTGGGCGATGGTGATGGGCTCGGCGCCGGCGGGTGACGCCAATGCGATCACGGCGATGCTGGCCGCCGCCAGGCATCGGGTCGTCTGCGCCCAAAGAGTCTGAAAATGCATCCCTGCACGTCCTCCCAAACGTGTGCCTCAAGCCGCTGCTGCACTCATGGAGAGCGGCCAAACTGTCCTGCGATGCGCTGACAGGTCCTGAGACACGATCAGCGGCGCTATTCATCGCAAGTCTCAGAATAGAGATGCCCCAGAAGCCGAGCAAGGTAATAATGCCCTAAATAACTGTTATTGCGGAAGTTACGATTAGTTATCGGTCCCTGAGAGCCAACTCGGATTCCAGGGCAAGGCCCCACTTCGGAACCCCAACCGGCATCGCTGCGAATACATTGCCTGAGACCTTGCAGCTATGGTGCGCATGCTCACGGATATCGTCGTTTCCGGCCCCTCAGCAGGGTTTCCGGCTGCTTCGCCATCCATATCGAGACAGAGGACTCACGCTGTGCGGCCCTGGCCATGCCGATGCCGCACCGCTTTCGGGGAGACGCACCGATCCAGGTGCTGCAACACGCGTCCCGCATTCGGGCGCCAAGAGAGGAACGCAATCCATGCCGGGGAAGTCAGCGCCTGCGAGACCGCGATGCATCACTCTTCGTTCAATGCCGCTGTGCCTTGTCGGCGCTCTGAGCGCCATGCTGGCCCCCCCTGCTGCTGCAGGGCCGATCCCGTCGCCTGCCCTGCGGATCCTTGCGGATGACCTCACGACCCAACGCTTCGGCGAATCTGTGACGATCGAGGGCGACATCGCGATTGTCGGCGCTCCGGGCGACAGCGAGAATGGCGAGCTCGCGGGCGCGGTGTTCGCTTATCACCGGCAGCCGGATGGCTCGTGGCTGCAGGAAGCGAAGCTCACCCCATCGGACGGCGCGACGGATGACCTCTTTGGGTTCTCCGTCGATATCCTCGACAACCTCGTGATCATCGGTGCGTACCGCGACAACGACAACGGCGCGGACTCCGGCTCCGCCTACGTCTTCCGCCGCGAGGCCAACGGCGACTGGGTCGAGGAAGACAAGCTCGTCCCGCTCGATGGCGCCACGCTCGACCGGTTCGGTTTCTCCGTCTCCATCGGTGTCGGGTTCGAAGGCATCGCGGCGTGCATCGGCGCGTACCTCGACGACTCCGCTGGGTTTGATTCAGGCTCCGTCTACATCTTCGAGCGGGACTTCGCAGGGAACTGGTCGGAGGCCGACAAGTTCCAGGGGCTCGATACGGTCCAGTCGGACAGCTTCGGCTGGTCGACAGCGATCGATGGCGAGAACGTCGTCGTCGGCGCCTACCTCGATGATGATCTGGGCAACGGCGCTGGCGCTGTGTACGTCTTCCGGCGCGACCTTTTCGGCGGCTGGACCCAGCTGCAGAAACT
>CAYGNN010000039.1:0-10204 GCA_964351165.1 uncultured Phycisphaeraceae bacterium | reverse complement strand
CGGCGTTCCAGTTCGGGAAGTAGCTGACCTTCACCAACACGGGCACGCCCACCTGATCGACATCGAACTCGATCCAGTCCTGACCCATCTCGACGTTGCTCACCGCGACCGACGGGAGCTCGGCGGACAACTTCGGCATCAGCGTCGCGGTCGAGGGCACGACGATGGTCGTCGGCGCGTACCTCGATGACCAGAACGGCTCTGAGTCCGGCTCGGCGTACGTTTTTGATTTCTCTGGCGGTTCGTGGACGCAGACCCAGAAGCTCACCGCCCCTGATGGGATGGTGGATGACTTCTTCGGTCGGTTCGTGGACATCACCGATGGCCGCATCGTCTGCGGCGCCCCCAAGCACGATGCGCTCGATGAGAACGCCGGCGCTGCGTACATCTTCACGCTGATTGATGATCAGTGGATCATGACGACCAAGCTGGACTCGACCGACCCTGACTTTGCTGGTGAGTTTGGGCACGATGTCGCCATCGATGGCGACACCGCGTTGATCGGCGCCTGGCGCGAGCAGGATGTCACGCCGAGCGGCGTGGCCTATCTCTACGACCTGTCCATGCTCGACTGCCCTGGCGATATCAACTTTGACGGTGTCATCGATACCGCCGACCTGGGTATTCTGGTCGCTGAGTTCGGCACGATGAACGAAGCCGCGGACATCAATGGGGACGGTATCGTGGATACCGCAGACCTCGGCGTGATGGTCTCCGTGTTCGGGACCAGCTGCACGCCCTGAGATTACCGGAGACCCGATGCACAGAGGACTGGGACGGATCCCGCTGACGCGTGCCCTTCGATGGGTGGCGCCTGCGTCCCTGTTGCTCAGCCTGACGCTGGTCGCCACCGCGCAGGAGCAAAGGCATCCGCACGCGCACGGGCACTCGCATAGCCACACGCATGGGTTTGATCCGTTCCCATCAACCATTGTTGAATTCGATCGCCGGCCCATCGCAAGCCACAGGCAGCCCTGGTTGCAGGCGAGCGAGGCGGCCCTTGCTGAGCTTGATGCGACGGTCCTCGGCGATGTCCATGCCGATTGGTCGGCACGTTTCGAAACACCGGTGTTCATCCGCAGCACGACGAGCACGCTGACAAGTTCGGCGCCCGGCGAGCATCCGCTCGGGATCGTCCGGGGCTTTGTCGGCGCGCACCCTGGGCTCTTCCGGATGCAGCCTGACGAGCTGGATCGCACGCGCGTGATCCGCGATGCGCAATCGACACCGGATGGGATCCGCTCGCTGATCCTGGGGCAATCAGTCAATGGGCTCCCCCTGCTCGGTTGTGACCTGCGCGCCGCGCTGACACCTGATGGGCGGATCGTGTCGATCGGCTCGACGATGCTGGACCTCGGCTCGCCTGCGTTGCAGATCGGAACGGCGCTGAGCCCGATCGACGCGGCGCTCCGGGAAGCATCCCTGGCGATCGGCGCACCGGTGCAGCAGTTCGATCAGATCAATACGGAGCTTCGGACACGGCAGGCGCCGGCGCTCCCTGAGTTCGAGCACTTCAGCGCCGAGGCGGTGTACGTGCCTGTCTCGCGGGATCGCATCGAGCCTGGGCACCGGCTGGAGCTCCGCCTGGAGGGAGCGCCGGACCTCTTTGAGATCATCACGATCGGTGATGACCCTGAACCGGTCATCCTGCGGAACCTCACCAGGTACGCCGGCGGCGCGACGAGTGTCGCAGCGACCTACCGGATCCATCCAGGCGAGAGCCCCACTCCGATGACGCCTGCAGCGCCGGTCCCCAATGGCGATCAGCCGATGGAACAGAGCCGCGTGCTGGTCTCGCTGGCGTCGCTGAACGCGGTCGCCAGCCCGCTCGGTTGGGTTGACCCGGCGTTGATGACGACGATCGGCAACAACATCATCGCGCAGGCGGACTTCAACGCGAACAACGGCGCTGACAACATCCGCCCGGATGCCGGGGCCGGCCTGATCTTCGACTTCCCCTTCGACAGCTCCAGCGATCCTGCGTCGAACATCGACGCCGCGATCACGCAGGCCTTCTACACCGGCAACAGGGTGCATGACATCCTGTATGGGTATGGGTTCACCGAAGGATTCGGCGCGTACCAGCAATCAAACTTCGGGCGGGGCGGTGTCGAGCGCGATCCGATCCAGATCGATGTGCAGGACAGCGGCGCAGCGAACAACGCCCGGTTCATCTCCAGCGGCGCTGATGGGAGCCCCGGACGCATCGAGCTGTTCCTGTGGACCGGGACTGAGCCAGCCAGGGACGGTGCGCTCGACAACCACATCGTCGTGCACGAGATGGCCCATGGGCTGACCGAGCGGCTCCTGCTCGGCATCGAAGGGACCCAGGGGCGCAGCATGGGCGAGGGGTGGTCGGACTACTTCGCGCTCTCGTTGCTGAGTGATCCTGCTGCTGACAACTCGAAGACATTCCCCTTCGCGCCCTATGTCGCGCACAGCGCCGGTGACGCGCCCTTTGGTGACAACTACTACTTCGGCCTCCGCCGTTTCCCCTACTCGACCGACCAGAGCATCAACCCGCTGACGTTTCAGGACATCGATCCTTCCAGGTTCTCCACGCCTGAGGATGTCCCGATCAGCCCGATCGTGGCGCCTGGGAACCCCGGCCGGATCCATCAGGTCGGCGAGGTGTGGTGCAGCATCCTCTGGGAGTGCCGTGCGGCGATCATCGCCAGCGAAGGGCCTGCAGGATCCACCATGTTCGACCAGCTCGTCGTTGATGCGCTCAAGGTGATGACCACGTCCGAGCCTGACTTCGTGATGGCGCGCGACGCGATCCTGATCGCCGACCTGATCACCAATGATGGTGCGCACCTCTGCGATCTGTGGGACGCCTTCGCCAGACGCGGCCTCGGCGTCGGCGCCTTCAGCCCCTCATCAGATCTGGGTGGTGTGATCGAATCGTTCGAGACGCCTGCAGCGCCGAGGCTCATCGACATCACCGCTCCCGGCGATGTGCTCCTGCCGGGATCCGGCGATGTGTACCTGCTCGGCGTTGACCCTGGCTGCGCTGCGACCGGATCGTTCGGTGCGCCGACGCTGCGTGTTTCGATCAACGGAGGCGCTTTCCAGGCGCGCTCGGGAGTGGAGGTCGCCCCTGGCCAGTACGAGTTCCCATTCCCGCTGCTCCTGTGCGGCGATGAGGTCCGCTACTACAGCGAACTGGACACACCAGGCGGTGTGATCTCGCACCCCCCTGCTGGACCTGCTGCGCCGTTCACCGCGATCGTTGCGATCGATCCGGCGTTGAGCGTGATCCGCTCCGAGGACCGCGAGCCCTTCGACTTCTTTGGGTATGACATCGATATCGACGATGGCGTGATCCTCGTTGGGTCCTGGCAGGATGATGACACCGCCTTCAACGCAGGCGCTGCGTATCTGTTCGAACCTGATGGGTTCGATACTGCGAGCAACAGCACCTGGTCGCAACGCGCCAAGCTGATCCCACCGACCAACGAGCACAGCATCAGCTTCGGATTCCGCGTCTCGCTGTCTGGGGATCTTGCCGCGGTGAGCGCGATCCGCGACAGCACCAGAGCGCCGGGGGCCGGTGCGGTGTACATGCACCGAAAAGGCGACGATGGCTGGCCTCTGGAGGGCATGCTGACAGCGCTCGATGGCGAACCCAACGATGGGTTCGGCTCGGGGCTGAGCATCTCGCCTGATGGCACTGTCTACGTCGGCTCATTCCGCAACGACACCGCCGGCTCCAACGCCGGTGCGCTGTACATCTACGAGAATCAGGCTGAAGCAGGCGTGGATGGCTGGACGCAGCTCCGCAGGATCCTCGCTGAGGACGCCAAGCCTGGCGATCATTTCGGTGAAGCGGTCGTGGCCAACGATCAGTACGTGATCGTCGGCGCCCCTGGCATCAGCACCGACACCGGCGCGGTGTACTGCTACCGCAGGACAGGGCCGAACGCGTGGACGCTCGAGCAGCGGATCATGTCCAACGAGCCGGTCACCGGCGCCCTATTCGGCGCCTCGCTCGATCTCGATGGCGACCGGATCATCGTCGGTGCGCCGGGCGATACCGATTTCTTCCAGAACGTCGGCGCGGCCTACCTGTTCAAACGGGACGCGGAAGGATCATGGAACCTCGAGGACAAGGTCTCCACGCCTTCGCAGCGCGGTCTTGACGAGTTCGGCCGGGCGGTCGCGCTCGAAGGCGATCTTGCTGTGGTGAACGCGCTGCGTACGGATCACTTCGCCGATGACGCCGGCGGTGCGTTCGCGTTCGAACGCACTGCGGAGGGTTGGCGGTTCCAGCAGGACATCGCGCCGCAGATGCTCCGGGACCGGATCCAGTTCGGGTCCTCCGCGGCGATCGATCAGGGCGTCGCCGCGATCGGGAGCTGGCTCGATGGTGAGGATCGCTCCGCGACCGGATCGGTCTCGCTGTACCGCCCTGTCGCGCTGGATTGCGACGCCAATGGGCTGCCTGACCTGTGCGATATCGCTGCTGGTGATCTGGTTGACCAGAATCAGGATAGCCTCGCGGACGCGTGCGTCTGCGTCGGCGATCTCAACGGCGATCTCCGGATCGACACCTCGGATCTTGGGATCCTGATCACCCGATTCGGCACGCAGAACGACCTGGCCGACCTGAACGCGGATGGCGTCGTGGACCAGACCGACCTGGGGATGATGATCCAGGGGTACGGGCTGCTGTGCATCGACGTGGATTGAGGCCCGATCGTCGGCTCTGATGACGTGTCTCGCGATCCGATCGATTGGTTGCTGATGCCTCTCGAAGGGCCGTTATGCTGGTGTGATGCTGGCCTGCGCTGTGCAGGTCAGGCAGCGGCGCCCCTGAGCGCTGCTGCGGTGTACGCACCGACCTGAGGGGATGATGTCATGCGATCGCTGGTTCTGCCTCGTTGTGGCACGCGGGATCTGTCCTGCGCGCGACTGTTGCTGCTCTGTCTTGCTGTGTTCTGCGCCCCGCTCATCGGAGCCCCGGCCGCGATCGCAGGAGAGACCAACGAAGAGTGCGAGAGCCTCCCTTCGTGCAGCGTGACGCCGAATGTTGAGGAGATCGAGGTCTTCATCGGGGAGCCGTTCTCGATGACGATCTGCGGCGTCTCCAACTGCGGCAACGATGTCCGCATCGAATCCTGGCGGTTCAACCCGGACTGGTGCCCGCCGGTTGATGTCAAGGGCAGCGATCGCGGCGTGGCCCCCGGCGAGGAGCTGTGCATCGATCTGATCTGCACGCCTCCGATCACCGCTGCGATCGGACCGCGCCTGTTCAAGTACAAGATCATCGACGAGGGCACCGGCGAGTACGTGTGGTGCGAGTTCTGGGTCCGGACGAAGGTGCCCTGCCTGGATGTCCCGATGTGCAGGACCAACCCTGCAGGCGTCGTTGAGGTGGTCGCCGGCGAGACGTTCTCCTTCGACTACTGCGCCTCGTCGGAGTGCCAGGAGCACGAGTTCACGCTCGTCCCTGTCATGGTCCCGGATTGGTGCAGCATGGCGCCCGGCATGATGAACACCGAGCTCACGATGCCGCCAGGCGGTGAGCGTTGCTTCACGATCGAGTGCGCCCCGCCGGTGGACACGCCGCCGGATCGCTACTGGATCAAGATCAAGGTGCTCGATCTGAACACCGGCCTGAGCGAGACGTGCGTCATCGATATCGACGTGCTCGAGCCCCCCTGTGATGAGCCGCCGAGCTGCGAGATCGACTCCCTTGTGCCAGCCGGGCTGCCTGGATCGAACGATTCCGAGACCTTCAACATCATGGAAGGCGACCGGGATGGGTTCCAGATCTGCGGCACGTCCTTCTGCGGCAACGACATCTCCATCGACACGAGCGATCTGCCTGAGTTCTGCCAGGTCAGCATCGATGGCGCCGATGGCCGCAACGGCCCTGAGGGATCGCACACCGAGTGCGTCTGGATCGACTGCGAGCCTGAAGATGGCGACGCCGGTTCGTACCACTCGACCATCTGGGTGACCGACCTTGGCAACGGCAAGCGCTCGCGCTGCGATATCTGGATCAATGTTGAATCGCTCTGCGAGAACGAGCCTCCCCACTGCTATCTCGAAGGCGCGGCTGCTCCGAGGAACGGTTCGCACAGCCCGCCTATCAGAGTGCTGGTCGGTGTGCCCTTCGACTTCACCGTCTGCGGCGAAACCGCCTGCAACGATCACGCGGCGCGGCTGGCGCCCAGCAGCCTGCCCCCCTTCCTGACCAACCCCGGCCACCGCAACGGCCAGCCGGGCGAGGAGGTCTGCCTGGAGGTGCATGGCGAGGCTGATCCGACGGACGTCGGCAACTGGACGGCGCGCTTCGAGGTGAAGGACCTCCAAACCGGGCTGACTTCGATCTGCACCGTCCCGATCATCGTCGAGGGCGAGCCGGTCTGCGAGGACCGCCCCACCTGCTCGATCGACCCGATGGGCGAGATCATCGCGGCGCAGGGCTCCACGCAGTCCATCGAGATCTGCGGCGCCCCGGTCTGCGAGGAGCACGCTGTCGAGATCGAGGCGGTCGAGCTGCCTGACTTCTGCGACCCCTTCGAGACGGTCGCCGGTGAGGCTGGCGAGATGGCCTGCGCCACGATCGATTGCACGATCCCTTCGGACCTCCCTGCTGGAACGTACACGCTGAAGTTCCGCGTCCGGGATACCACGAACCTGACGTCGAGCATCTGCCAGGTCGACCTGGTCGTGCCTGCGCCGGTGCAGCTCGGCTGCTTCGAGGACGATCAGGCCAACGACGATATCACCGCGTGCTCGATGTTCGACGCCGGCGACTGCTTCGACATCGGCTGCGGCGCCTCGATCACCGGCATGCTCGATTCATCGGGATCCGATTTCGATTACTACTGCGTCGCTGGTCTTGAGCCCCTCTCGACCTACAACGTGACAGTCATCGGTGGGTTCAGCCCCGAGGGCATGCCAGGCTGCTACGCCATCGCGTGCCTGGACCTCGACGGGATGATCATCAACTCGACCAACTCCGGTCAGGCGATGGGCTACCCGACGATCGAGTGCGTCGCCGATAGCGATGGGTTCGTGTACTTCGCTGTCTCAGGGTGCACCGACCTCGACATTGATGGCTTCGAGGACTCGGAATCCAACGAGCGAGGCGGCATCGGGCACGGCTCCCGGGGGTCGTACACGCTTGCTGTCAATCTCAACTTCAGCAACCCGACCGAGGCGACACTCGCCTGCCATGCGGACATGAACGGCGACGGCATCGTGGATTCCTCCGACCTGGGCATGCTCATCGGCATGTTCGGCCTGAGCTGCGAGCCTCGCTGAGCGGCAGGAGCTGGTTCGCCTGCTCAATGATTGCACAGGGCCGGGACCTCGTCCCGGCCCTTTTCATGCGCTGGTGGAATGGTTCTCGTACCGCGCTGCTCACTGCCCAGCGTTGGGATCGGTCCAGCCGAAGTTCGACAGCATCACACCAAGATCGGCGGTGTCGACGATGCCGTCCTTGTTGATGTCGCCGTGATCGAGCGCGGTCTGGAGCGCCGGATCGATTTCCTTCGGCTCTTCTTCGCCGCCGCCTGGGGGCTCCTCGCCTCCGCCGCTGCCGGCGGTGTGGTCGAAGAGCGTGATCGCGAGCGTGTAGCAGCCGCCGATGCCGTGCACCGGGGGCGCTTCGGGGCAGACCGGCGCATCCGCCGGCTGCGGCTCGTCGCCGCCTGGCCCCTCAGCCTCGAGCGCATCATTGAGCCCATTGAAGTCGGTGTCGCCGGTGCCGGTTACAGCGATCACGGCGCGGCCCAGGATGTCGGCGATCACCGTGATCTTGACGTACTCAGGAAGCGGGCCGCCGGTGTCGGTCGCAGCGATGACATTCCCGCCCTTGTCGAACCAACCGATGTAGAGGTCCGTCGGGACGCAGTTCTTGTCGAGCCCACCGACCTGCGTGATGTTGTAATCCATCAGCGGCGTCAGGCCCTCGATGCAGAACCAGTCCACGTCGTCGCAGATCTCCCTGGTCTGGATCTGGTTGTCGATGCAGATATCCACGCGCTCGACATCACCCGAGACGCGGTAGTTGATCTTGAACGCCTCTGCGCCGCTCACGAACGCGTCCTCGTACACCTGCGGGTTATCAACGAGCGTCCCCTCAGGGAGCATCATCGGGCTCGGGATCAGATCGCCGTTCTCGTCCTTGAACGTCGTCGTCATCCGGAAACGACCGAGCTGGCCGTGCGGCGCGTTCTGGAAGTAGCCGTTGAAGACGCCGTCGAGACCATCCGGTCTGCCGGTGACGCCGATGCGGACGCTGCGCGATCCATCGTCGTTGTCCACGATGCCGCTGCCGGCATCGCCGAAGACCGCAGGCGCCTCGATGTCGAAGAGGATGACATCCTCAAGGCCGGACGCGGTGCCGCTGCCGGCGCAGAGGCTGTCGTCGTTCTCGTTGATGTGATTCAGGTACTTGTCGAAGAGGATGAGGTACGTGTCAGGCTCGCACTCGATCATCGTCTCCATCCCGAGCTTGCCGCTGATGTACGAGCAGACCGAGGCGTCTGCGAAGTCGCACTGGGGCATCAGGTCGTTCAGCTCCGTCTCGAAGCAGGTGCCGTTGATCTCCGGGATCAGGAAGGCCCAGGCGGCGCCAGCGTCCGCGCCCTCGCTGTCGTGGAGCGTTGCGCCTGCGAGCACGATCCGGTCGTGCATTCCCAGCGTCATGCCCAGGCCATCGTCCGCGGCGAGACCGCCGGGGTTGAACCGATCGAGCTGCGACCATGCGAGCGTCGTCGAATCCTGCGAGTAGAAGTACACCGCGCCGCCGTCGGTGGTGACCGGGGCGCCCACCGCGACATCGCGGCCAACACGAGCGATGCTCGCGCCGAACCCATCACCGGGGATCCCATCGTCTGCGGTCAGCTTGTCGGCCTGGGACCAATCCCCTGCGGCGTCCGGCGTGAAGACGTACGCGGCGCCAGCGCCGGCATCGGTGATGCCCATCGCGTTGGGAGCGCCAGCGACGATCTCGCGATCTTCGATCCAGACCGACTCGCCCAGCATATCGCCGGCTGCGAGGTCGTCGGAGGCGAGCTCATCCACCTGCACCCACATGTTCGTTTGATCTGGCTGGTAGACGTAAACCGAACCGGAATCGACGCCTGCTTCTTCAGAGAGGGGCGACCCGACGACGACTGTTTCGCCCTCGATCGCGACCGATGCGCCGAACTCGTCGCCGGTGACGCCGTCGTTGGGCTGCAGCTTGGCCTCGCAGGGCCAGACGCCGAACTGATCGCGGATGAACAGGTACGCCGCGCCAGACTGCGCAGCGGCCAGTGAATCAGCGTAGGGCGCCCCGACCACGGCGCGATCACCCTCGATCGCGACTGCGAGGCCGAAGCCGTCACCCGCCATCCCGTCCGGAGCGAGGAGCTTGATCGTCTCCGACCACGTCCCGTCCGCAGCGCGGAGGAAGATGTACGCAGCGCCGGCATCGGTGTCGGTGTCGTCCACGCCAGGGGCGCCGATGACCGCTGTCTCATCGTGGAGGGCCACCGCTGAGCCGAAGGCGTCATCGAGGGCGCCGTCGCTCGCCAGGAGCTTCATCTCCCGGCGCCAGACGCGGTAGAGGTTTGACTTGAGGACCGTCGCTGAGCCGGCGCCATCGAACCCATCGTCATCGCCTGGGGCGCCGATGAGCGCGAAGTTGCCGCTGATCGAGACAACGCCGAACCCATCATCCGCCTGGGCATCAGGGGCGACGAGCTGCTCCGTGCTGAGCTGCGCGTGCGCCGCTTGAACCACCATCATGAACGCAACCACGACCGACGCGAAGGCGAACGCCGTGCGGTGAGCCGAAGCCTGGATGGATCGGATGCGTCTCAAAGCGGTTCTTTCGATGCGGCTCCTGAAAAGGACACGGATGCAGCGCACGGTGCGCAAGAGTCACGGCCGGCGCGGATCCCCCGCGCAAACCGTCACAACAAGCGTGATCCCGATCCGGGACGCGTGCCACAGGTTTTCAAGATGGTGATGGCAGCCTGTGCCGGTTGTAACGATTGCGCCAGCAGGCGGGAAGACGACCGATAGCGAGGGCGACCGGATGAACATCTCGGCCAGCGCTTCGTTCCTGCGTGCCTTGACACCTCAGGCAACCAAGAAAACAGCCCCCGGAACAACGGGGGCTGCGATCTGATTCCTGGATTGAAAGCGGGCGAAGGGACTCGAACCCTCGACATGCAGCTTGGAAGGCTGCCGCTCT
>CAYGNN010000038.1:0-16838 GCA_964351165.1 uncultured Phycisphaeraceae bacterium | reverse complement strand
GGCCTGACCGCGCGGGCGGCGCAGGTGGCGAACAGGGCGCTGGCGGAGGCGGAGCAGCGGGCGAGCGAGTTGGAGACGGTGACGGCGTATCAGGAATCGCTGCTGAGCGGGATCGATGCGCGGGAGATGGGCGAGCAGTTGCGGCTGGCGCTCGAGCAGGCTGCAGGGGAGCATGGGAGCGAGGCGTTGCTCGGCGAAGAGACGAATTTCACGTCGGTTGCGTTGGGGCTGATCGACGAGAGCATCCTGCAGCGGTCGCACGCGTCGATCAACACGCAGTTCTCCGATGAGCCAGCGCTGCGGGGGCGGATGCTGCAGCGTCTGGCGACGACGATGCACACCCTGGGGCTGCACAAGGCGGCGATGCCGGTGCTTCACGATGCGTACGACGTGCGGCGTGCCCACCTGGGCGAGGATCACCCGGACACGCTGCAATCGATGCAGGCGTTGGGTTCGTTGCACTCGGTGCTCGGTGAGTACGAGCAGGCGTGCAGCATGCTGGAAGATGCGCTGGAGCGGTCCAGACGCACGCTGGGGCCGGAGCACCGGGCGACGCTGCGGATCGGGACTACCCTGGGCGGCGCGCTGCGCCGGATGGGAGATCGCGCCGGCGCTGAGCGCGTGTGGAAGGAGACACTGGAAGGACAGCGGCGCGCGCTCGGTCCGTCGGATCCTGAGACGCTGCGCACGCTGAACAACGTCGGGATCATCTACGCGATGGAGGGGCGGCTGGATGAAGCGGCGGAGGCGTGGCGCGAGGTGATCGAGCAGCGGCGCAAAGACGCCGGCGTTGACAGCCCTGAGTATCTCGGCACGCTCGGCAACCTGGGTGTGCTGCTGACAGACATGGGGCGGTACGACGAGGCGAAGCCGCTGGTGGAAGAAGCGCTCGGGGCGAACCGCAGGCGCCTGGGCGACCTGCACACGAGCACGCTGCAATCGATGACGGCGCTGGCGGACCTGCTGCTCGAGACCGGGGATCTGGTGGGCGCGGAGGCGCTGTATCTGGAATGTCTCGAGGGGCGGCGTGCGGCGCTGGGGCCGACGCATGGTTCGACGCTGCTTTCGCAGGCGTCGTACGGCTCGGGGCGGGATGGGGTGGGGCAGTCGCGCGAGGCGGAGGCGGCGCTGCGGCGCGCGCTGGCGCAGCAGCGCGAGCATGTCGGCGCTGATCATCCGGAGACGCTCGCGTCGATCGATCTGCTGATCGGGATGCGGCACGACCTTGGTGACCTGGATGGAGCGATCGCGCTGAGCACGGAGGTCATCGAGCTTTCGCTCGGCGCGCTCCCTCCGAGGCACTGGGCGCTGGGCGCCCGGATGTCCCTGTACGGCGAGTTGGTGCTGGATGCTGGGAACCACGCAGGGGCTGAGCAGCCTCTGCGTGATGGCCACGAGTTCCTGCTGGAATCACTCGGCGCGACGCACCCATTGACGGTGACAGCGGCGGAGCGGCTCGCTCGGTACTCCGGTTTGCAGGAGGCAGCGCCGCCTTGATTGGCGGTGACGGTCGGTTGGTCGAGGACCGGGATCCTTGGCGCGAATGCGGCGTCGATGCCGCGTCATGAGAAAGATACACACGCTTGGAGCAGCACATTGCCAGTCCGTAGACACCCCATCGCGTCGTCCGGCAAGCACCCGACGATGCAGAACATCCCGCTCGATCACGATCTGATCGCGAGGCTGAAGTCCGGCTACCAGCTCTTCAGCGATGAGCGGCGCGCGTTCGCGGTGTTGTTCTACGACAAGCTCTTTGCGAGAGCGCCGTATCTGCGATCCATGTTCAGCACCGATCTGGACGAGCAGGCCGCCAAGCTGGTGGCCGCGCTGGACGCCATCGTCAACAACCTGGAGCGCCCGGCGGAGAACGCTGCGATGCTCGAGGACATGGGCAAGCGGCACGCCGGGTACGGCGTGAAGCCTGAGCATTATGACCTGGTCATCGACCTGCTCTGCGAGTCGATGGGCGAGACGGCCGGTGATCGGCTCCCTGCGGCGCAGCTGGACGAATGGCGGCTGGCGCTGCGGCTCGTCAGCGATCAGATGATCGCTGCGAGCAAGTAAGTCCTGACATCTTCGGATTCCTGTTGCATCCTCGGCGGTGTTCGTGCGCACCGGGGTGGCTTTGTCATGTTGCAGCGCAGTCCAAAACGAACAACGCCCCGCACCGGAGGTGCAGGGCGTCGTTCGTGCCGCTCGTGCTCGGCTCCCCAGTGCGGCGCTGTGATCGTCGCGGAGTGGGGGACGGGGCTCCGAGCCTGGTGGCAATCCGCCTTTACAGGCAGGGCATCCCGAACTGGCTGATGAGGATGCCGAGGTCGGCGGTGTCGACGATGCCGTCGTTGTTGATGTCGGCGCCGGCGTTCATCGTGCCGAATGCCGCGATCAGCAGGCCCAGGTCGGCGGTGTCGGAGACGCCATCACCGTTGATGTCGGTCGGGCATGTGCCGAGGCCGACGTAGGTGAGGACGACGTCGTTGCCGTCGTAGCTGACCTCGAAGCCCGGCTCGCCGGTGACGTTGTCGAAGGCGCCGAAGAGGCCGCCGTTGCCGGTGAAGACGACGAAGGTATCGCCGAGGTTGGGGACATAGCCTCCGAGCAGCTCGACGCTGATGTCGCCTGCGAGAGTGACTGCGCCGTTGGTCTCGAAGACGTCACGCTCCAGGCTGGTGGGGCCTGCGATCTGCACCGGGAGGACGCCGGTCGCTTCCTGCGTGTATTCGCCGTCGATGTAGACGTAGCCTGGTTCTTCGCCGTCACCGACGACCTCGAACGAACCACCGTTGACGACGCTGACGTCGATGTTCACCGGCTCGTGGACGGCCATCGAACCGGTCTCGGCGATCTGGATGAAGCCGTTGCCGAAGATGTGGGCGCCGGTGCGCTGGTTGAGCGAGCCATTGACGATGGCGTGCGTGCCTGGCAGGGTGATGTGCATCGAGGCGCCGGCGCGGAGGTCGAGGTCGTTGTCGATGTTCCCGCCCAGGCCGTTCAGGGTGATGTCGCCGAAGGCGCGCATCGGGGCGGTCCCGGCGAGGCTTGGCCTGGCGCCTGCGATGTTGCCCATCGCGATATCGCCTTCGATGTTCCAGGAGGTGATCTGCGGCTCATTTACCTCCAGCGTGGCTGCGGTCAGGTTCACGTCGCCGTACCAGGGGAAGAAGCCCTGGATGCCGTTGACGCGGAGGACGCCGTTGAGGGCCACGTTGGCGACCTGACCGCTGTTGACGTTGTGGGCGCCGTTGATTTCGAGCGCATCGCCGGGACCGATGGAGATCGTGGCCGAGCTGTCGAGCCCGATCTGCGATTCGAAGACGAGCGTTCCGGAGTCGACGTCGAGGACGCCCTCCACGTTGACAGCGCCGCCGGTGACGGTCGCGGTGTTCCCATCGCCCGGGTCGGCGTTGAGCGTGCCGAGCAGGTCCCACGACTCGTCCACGTTCAGCACGGTGTTCGTGCCCATGTTGATGTCGTCGAAGTCGTCGATGAAGAAGGGGCCTTCGATCGAGAGGGTAGAGTTGTCGTTGAGGATGTTGATCAGCGGGGGCATGGCGAAGCCGCCGCCGTCATGGACGCGGAGCGTGAGGTCGCCGCCGGAGGCGCTGATCTGCTGCGCATCGAAGGCGTTGAAGGCGACCGCGTTGGCGGAGTACACCTCGACGAGGCCGTAGCCTGTGATGCGGGAATCTCCGTTCATGGTGAGCTGGTCGTAGATCCGGGCGATCCCGCCGGACATCTGCAGGCGGCTCGTGCCGAGGATCTCCAGCTCGTCGGTGCGGAAGGATGATCCGCCGCCGTTGCTTGTGACGAAGAGCCTGGAGTCGATGCCTGTGATGGTGGTTGCGCCGCCTGAGTTGGTCACATCGAGGAGGTGGCCGTTCGTCGAGACGAGCTTGGTCCCTGCGATGTAGAGGGAGCCAAGGTCGGCGGAATCGCCGTTGAGGAAGATGTTGGTAAAGGGACCGCCATCAACGATGGCTGCATCGCCGGTGGTGGGGATGCTCCCGGTGTTCCAGTTGGCGGCGTTGTGCCAGGAGCTGCTGTTGCTGCCTGTCCAGGTGAGGGCGCCGCCTCCAGGGCCGATGAGGCCTGCGAGCGCGACGGAGGACGTCGCGAGGACTGCTGCTGAGGCGATCCCCGCTTTGACAGCCGGAGGATTCGGTGAATCACGGTGTTGGTTGAAGATGTTCATGGTTGTTCTCTTTCTGCACAATGTGTTGTTGCGTCCCGGGCACGGGCGGTCGTGCCGGTCGGGCCACCCTCGGGGGACGTCCCCGGTGGTGGCGCCGATTGGTTCTGTCCATGACGCGGAGCGCGGTGCGGCATCGCGCCACCGAATCCGAGATTTTTTTCCTGGGCCCTTCGCGGCGCTCGTGGATCGATCCCTGAATCGCTGTTCTGGGAACGTGAAGACGTGTTTGGAGGTTGTTCACGAGAATTGCTCGCTCTGCGTCTTCGCACGTTCTGCGCGGTACCTTGTGGCTGAGCCCCGCCGGTTCGTGGTGGGGCAATGGTGATCTGGCGCCTGCAAGGAATCCGACTGATGGCGAAACGACGTGCACGATGGTGGTCGCCCTGGAGCGTGGGCTGCCTGGCTCTGGTGTTGATGGCTGGCTCCGGCGCGTTGTGGTCCACCGATGAGCACAACGCCATCGCGGCCAGCGCCGATGACGACGCGCTGGCGTCGTTCGACATCGTTTACAAGGTGCTGCAGCACCCCAGGTGCCTGAACTGCCACCCGGATGGCAAGCGACCGTTGCAATACGACAACCGCACGCCGCACTCGATGAACGTGGTGCGGGGCCCTGAGGGCCGGGGCGTGGCGGCGATGCAATGCGTGAGCTGCCACGGGCAGGCGAACGCGACATTCCCGCACGGGCCTCCCGGCATCGCCGGCGAGTGGCGCCTGGCGCCCTTGTCCATGGTGTTCCAGAACGAGAGCAAGCGTTCGCTCGCGGAGCGCCTGCTGGATCCGGAACGATCGCACATGACGCCTGACGAGCTGATCGAGCATGTCGAGCACGATGCGCTGGTGCTGTGGGGCTGGGACCCTGGGCCGGGGCGCGAGGCGGTGCCGACGCCGCACGCAGAATTTGTTCGCGCGTTCAAGCACTGGATCAACGCTGGCGCCCCGCTGCCGCCGAAGGAGGCCGACGATGAGTGAATCCATCACCCTGCGGATCAACGGCGAGACGCACCGGCTTGACAATCAGGACCCCGGGATGCCCCTGCTCTGGGTGCTCCGCGACAAGCTCGGGATGACCGGGACGAAGTACGGCTGCGGCATCGCGCAGTGCGGCGCCTGCACGGTGCACGTCAACGGGCGCGCGACGCGGTCGTGCGTGCTGCCGGTCGGGTCGCTCGCCGACCAGGAGATCACGACTATCGAAGGTCTCAGCGGCGATGGCTCGCACCCGCTGCAGCAGGCGTGGAAGGAGCACGGCGTGCCGCAGTGCGGGTACTGCCAGTCCGGTCAGATCATGACCGCCGCGGCGCTGCTCACGCAGGTCGATGACCCGACGGATGAGCAGATCGATCAGAGCATGTCTGGCAACATCTGCCGGTGCGGGACGTACGTGCGGATCCGCGCTGCGATCCATTCTGCTGCTGGCAAGGGGCCAGCCGAAGGCATGGGGGGTGACCGATGAACGCAACACCTGGAATGGCGACGTTCGGTCCTTCGGTCTCGCGCCGGGGATTCCTCGCAGCGATGGCGGCAGGGTCGCTCGTGCTCGCAGCGAACAGCAGCATCGCGCAGCAGATCGCGAAGGTGGTCGAGGGCGAGGCGCTGCCTTTCGAGCCCGATCTGTTCCTGTCCATCGCGCCGGACGGCGCGGTGACGATCATCGCGCACCGCTCGGAGATGGGCACCGGCATCCGCACCGGGCTCCCGATCGTGGTGGCTGATGAGCTGGGCGCCGACTGGTCGCGCGTGACGATCGAGCAGGCGATCGGCGATGGCAAGTACGGCTCGCAGAACACCGATGGCTCGCGCAGCGTGCGCCGGTTCTACGATCGGATGCGCATCGCTGGCGCCACGGCGCGGCAGATGCTCGAGCAGGCAGCAGCGCAGCGGTGGGGGGTTGACGCCACCGACTGCTCCGCAGAGGCGCACTTCATCGTGAACCTGAGGAGCGGGCAGCGGCTGGGCTTCGGCGATCTGATCGAGGCGGCGCGGGCGCTGGACGTGCCCCAGGCGGACGAGTTGAAATTCCGCTCGCCGGAGCAGCGGACGTTGATCGGGAAGAATGTCCCGATCACGGATGGGGATGACATCGTGACCGGCCGCGCAGGGTTCGGGCTCGATGCGAGGCGGGATGGGATGCTCTTCGCGGTGATCCAGCGGTCGCCGGTGCTGGGCGGCCGGGTGGAGTCATTCGATGACACTGCGGCGCGCGCCGTGCCTGGCGTTGTGGATGTGATCGAGATCGAGCAGTTCATGCCGCCGCATGGGTTCCAGGCCCTGGGCGGCGTCGCGGTGCTGGCGGAGAACACCTGGGCCGCGATCCAGGGGCGCCGGGCGCTGTCGGTCGAGTGGTCCTCGAGCGACAACGATGGGTACAACTCGGAGGCATTCGCAGCAGCGCTGCGCGAGACCTCGCGCAGACCTGGGCGGTCCTGGCGCAGCGAGGGCGACGCGGACGCGGTGTTCAGCGCCGCCAGTGATGACGACATCGTGGAGGCGAATTACGCGGTCCCGCTGCTGGTGCAGGCGCCGATGGAGCCGCCTGTTGCGCTGGCGGAGGTGACGAAGGACGCTTCGGGCAAGGTGACCGGTGTGGAGGTCTGGGCGCCGACGCAGAACCCGCAGGCGGCGCAGGGGCAACTCGCTGCGACGTTCAGCATCTCCCCGAGCGACGCGGTCGTGCACGTCACGCTGATCGGCGGCGGGTTCGGGCGCAAGTCGAAACCGGACTTCATCGTGGAGGCAGCGAAGCTCTCGGCGGGCGTGGACCGCCCGGTGCAGGTGGTCTGGACGCGCGAGGACGACATCCAGCATTGCTATTGCCACACGGTCGCGGCGATGCACATGAAGGCGGCGGTCGGTGATGACGGCATGCCCACCGCCTGGCTGCAGCGCTCCGCGTTCCCGTCGATCTCGTCGACCTTCGCAGGCAGCGAGACGCCCCCTAGCGCAGGGGAGATGGGCCTGGGCTCGACGACGATCCCCTACGACATCCCCAACCTGCAGGTCGAGAGCGGGCAGGCCTCGGCGCACGTGCGCATCGGCTGGATGCGGTCGGTGGCGCACATCTACCACGCGATGGGCGTGTGCTGCTTCCCGGATGAGCTGGCGCACCACGCAGGGCGCGATCCGTACGAGTACCTCATGGAGTTGCTGGGATCGCCCAGGCATCTGGACATGAGCGGCGTCAGCTACCAGAACCATGGCGAGCCGCTGGAGAAGTTCCCGGTCGATGTCGGTCGCCTGCGGCACGTCACCGAGCGGGTCGCTGCGATCTCCGGATGGGGCAAGCGGCTGCCGCGCGGCCGTGCGCAGGGCATCGCGTGCCACCGCAGCTTCCTCAGTTACTGCGCCAACGTGATCGAGGTCGAGGTCAGCAGGGATGGGGTGATCTCGATCCCCAAAGTGCACGTCGTGATCGACGCGGGGCTGGTGGTCATGCCGGACCGCGTGAAGGCGCAGATGGAGGGGGCGGCGACGTTCGGCGCCAGCCTGGCGCTGTACGGCGAGATCACCGCGAAGAACGGCGCGATCGAGCAATCGAACTTCCACGACTACCGGATGACACGGATGCACGATGCGCCGCGCGAGGTGATCGTGGAGATCGTCGAGAGCGAGGCGCCGCCGGCGGGGGTCGGCGAGGTCGGCGTCCCGCCCTTCGCGCCGGCGCTGTGCAACGCGATCTTCGCGGCGACCGGCAAGCGGATCCGTGAGCTGCCGCTGGCGAAGCACGACCTGTCCTGGTGATCACACCCTGTGCTTTGCGCTTGAATTCGGAGTGATTCCGATCAGCTCCGAATCAGGCGACCTTGGCCGCTGCTTCCTTGATCGGGAACTCGACGATGAACGTGGCGCCCTCGCCAGGCGTGGATTCCATCCACACGCTGCCCTCGTGCGCTTCTGCGATCTTCTTGACGATCGCCAGGCCTACCCCGGTGCCGGGGGAGGTCGCGTCGAGCCGCTGGAAGATCTTGAAGATCTGCTCGGCGTACTTGGGTTCGATCCCTGGGCCGTTGTCGGCGACTTCGAGGACAACGCGGTCCCCTCGCTCCTCGCAGCTGATCTGGATCAGCGGGACCCCGGTGTCTGGCCGGCCGTATTTCAGGGCGTTCTGGATCAGGTTCTGGAGGACCTGCCTGATGCGCAGCTCGTCCCCATAGATGCTCGCGAGTTGCGGCTGGATCGCGATCTCGGCGCCCGCGACTGCGATCTCGTTTTCCAGGTCGCTGATGATGACGTCGCAGACTTCCTTGACGTCGATCTCCTGCCAGGAATCGACGACGACGCCGATCTTGCTGAGCTCGAGCAGGTCATCGAGTGTCTGCGTCATCCTGGTCCCTGCAGCGGTGACGCGTTCGATCATCGTGTCCAGGTCGTTGTACTCGCCGGCGTTGATCTTCTTCTCCAGCATCCCGGTGTAGCCCAGGATCGTGACCAGCGGCGACTTCAGGTCGTGCGAAACGGTGTACACGAACTGCGTCATCTCGCTGTTGCGCCGCTCCAGGTCGGCGCCCATCCGCTGTGATTCGTCGAGCAGGTGCTCGGTCTGGATGTTCTTGATGCGGAAGACCTCCGCGGCCTTGGACATCTCGCCGAACTCATCGGTGCGCGACACGCCATCGATCCTCGTCTCGCTCTCGCCGCGCGAGAGCTGGCGGAAGGTCTCGGTCATGTGCCGGATCGGCCCGACGACCGAGCGCGTCATCAGCGAGGCCATCGCCAGACCGCAGAGCACGGTGAGCACCGCCACGAGGTCGCTGATGAACTGGAACCGGTTCGATTCGGCGCGCAGCGAAGCGCCGAGCGCCTCGCGGCGATCGAGCGAGCGGCGCCGGATGTCGGCGGAATTGTTGAGCAGCTCCGCCGCCTCCCCTGCGAGGACCACGTTGACGAGGTGGAAGTAGCCGCGGGTGGCGTTGACCGACGTGAAGAACGCGCTCTGATAATCGTTGAGCATCGCTGGGATGTCCGCGCCGACCTGCTCGGCGTCGAAGGCCGCGGCCGTCCTCGCGGCGGACTCGAGGTGCGCGATCGCCATGTCCACCTTGTTCCGGTCTGGCGTCTCGTAGTACTGCATCGCGGCGGTCTCGCCGCGGAGGAACTGATCGATCGTCGCCTGAACGGTCGGCTGCAGGTCCGGCTGCCGGATCGCCGCGGCCTCGATGAGCCCCAGGATGCGGTCGCGGCTCGGGATCATCTCTTCGCGGATCAGCCTGTTCCGGGCGGCGCGGTCGGTCGCGACTTTCTCGAAGTCATCCCCATACGACCGGATCATCCCGAGCATGCTGCCGAGCCGATCGGCGACCTCGGCGTCGTCGGTGCTCTCCTGCGCGGCGCTGATGGAGTATTCGATTTCTTCCCGGAGTATGCGCACGCGGTCCGCGATGCTCTCCTGGCCGGTGAGCATGAACGAGCTGACGTGCCGCTGGAGTTGCTCGACCTGGCGGTCGATCGTGAGGATCGTGATGGTGTCGGTGTTGATCCGGTCGTACTCGACGAAGTCGCGCTGCGACCGCTCAAGCCCGACGTGCCCCATCACCGCGGTGAAGATGTGCAGCAGGAGCACAGCCCCCAGCGCGATCCCGATTCTTGTTTTGATGCTCATCGTGGTTGTCGCCTGGAGATCCCGCGGTTGCCGGATTCCGTCAGGAGGAACTCGCCCCAGCGGAGGAGCGAGTGCTCGTAATGGTCCATGACTGTGTTCCAGACCGCGACATTGTTGAAGCGGTTGGTGTAGCTGCCGCCGTTGCGGCGTTCACCGATCGACGCGATCACGGCGCCGTGCGGATCGAGGATCGGCTCGACCGCCGGCTCGCCTTCATACCAGAATCCCCACTCGTTTTCGCTGAGGAAGGGCTTTGATGCTTCTGGGACCGAGATGTAGTACCCCTGCCTGGCCATGATGGCGCCCGGCCGGCCGGAGAGCCACCAGTTCATGTACGCGTAGGCTGCGTCCTTCACCGCGCCGGTGGTGCTTGCGGAGAGGCACATGACGCCGTGCCACGCGCGGTATCCCTCCTTGGGGGCTGCGTAGCGGACTGGGATGCCCTTGGCCCGCAGCGCGCTGGCGCCAGGAGAGAACATGCTCTCGATGCAGACCCGACCGGACTCCATGAACTGGACGGACTCGGGGACGGAGTTCCACGCGCCCACGAAGTGGCCGTCGCGCTTCAGGTCGATCAGGATGTCGAAGAGCTGGTCGATCTCGTCCCGGCTCATGTTGCCGATGTCGTCGAAGGTCATCAGACCGTTGGCCTGGGCCGCGAGTGCGGCGTCGAAGAGACCGATGGTCGGTTCGTTGACCAGCGCGACTCGGCCTCGCCAGCGCTCGTCGAGCAGCCAGCCCCAGCTCTCTTCCTCGTACGCCCGGCCCTGCGGGACGTGCCTGGTGTCGTACCCGAACGAGTCCACGTTGTGGACGTAGGGCAGGAAGCTGATCCGCTCGGAGCGCTGCGAGCCGAGCCCTCCGTCGGGCTGCGCGTACAGGATCTTGTGCGGCGCATCGCCAGCGCCGATCGGGGATGTTGAGGCGAGCCGCCCTGTCTTGGAGAGCGCGTTGACCTGGCTCCAGCTGCTGATCCGGCTGGTGTCGATGGGCTGGATCGTGCGCGATCTCCAGAGCAGGTTGATGCTGTTGGACCACTGCTCGTAGACATCGAACGATTCGGGCCGCGTCGAGGCCTGCTGGAGCACCGCGGCGCTGCCGCCTGGGGCGAACTCGATTTTGATGCCGAAGTCCGCCTCCGCCGCGACGCGGATCTGCTCCTGCAGCGTGACGTGGGTCCCGAGGACGCGCAGGACGACAGGCTTCTTGGGCGTCGCTCGGGCCAAGGCAGGCATCGCCAGCATGGAGGCGCCAGCCATCGCGGTCCTGCTCAGCATCGCTCGTCTGGTCAGCATGTAGTTGTGCCCCTGGTCGTCGGTCGTGTTGTGGAGGAAACCGCCCCGGCGGCTGTTCACCAGCGGGGCGGTTGGAATCATATCGGATGCAATCGGTGGGTATCCGAGTTTTCAGCCAGTATCGGTGGCTGGCTGGTCGTTCAGCCGGCGGCGCTCAAATCGGGCAACACAGTCCGGAGTGGTCGGATCAGCCTCGAGCACCTGTGCCTGAGCACCGAGCGTTTGGCTGCGCCCCGCAATGGCGACGGGGAGCAGACAACCTGCGGCACGAAGGCCCCGCTGGATTCGATGATCCGCTCCGCCGCGATGATGCACAGATCGCAGTGTGCGATCGTTGAGCGGCGGACACACCAGAGGTCCGGTGGGCTCGTCAGCTCGGTGTTGTCGCGGTGGATCTCGAGGACCTGCGAACGCTTGGGCGGCGCGCCGCCCCTCCATGCGAAGGCGATGCTGTTGGCCGATGACTCGAGCGCCCATGCGGTTTCATAGTCTGGCTCGCCCTGATTCCGCCAGTAGACAGCGTCGCAGCGGCGGTCGCGCTTCTCGCGCCGGGCGTTGATGTGCTTTCTGAACATGTCGTACCTCCTTGTATTCGATTGTCTGCTCAGGGATCAGGTGTGCCTGCGGTAGACGCGCGGGCGGCGGCGGCCGGCGCTGCGTTTCTTGCTGTCGTCGGATGAGATCCAGCGGCATCCGATCCGGACGGAGCCGGATTGGTTGTCTTCAAGCCGGATCACCCTGGCGTTGCGCGGGAGCACAGAATTGCGTGAGATCACCTGGATGCAGTCGCCGAGGTTCGGGGACTGCCCGGCGCTGACGCGGAGGCAGACGCCGGTTTCGGATTTGTTGATGACGTCGGCTTTGATCGCCGTGGCCGATTTGTCCTTCGACCAGGCGGCGTGCTCCGCCTTGGGGTACTGCCGGTCCTTCTGACGTCTGCGCGTATTGATAGCTCGCATGTGGTGTTACTCCTTTTCACATGTCATGAGTGGGGGAAGCGGTGTCGGAGCTCAGCGTGGACGCGTGGGCCCCTTCGAACAAACAGGGACGGTCATGCGACCAGCGGCTGCGGCGCGCGATCGTTCGCAGGTGTGATGATCGCGTTGGGGCTGATGAAGTGGATCAGGTCGACCAGCTCAGGGTGGAACTGCCGGCCTCGCTGGTGACGGATCTCCGCCAGGGCCTGCGGCATCGTTTTCGTCACGGCGTAAGGGCGCTGGCTGGTCATGGTGACCATCGAGTCTGCGATCGAGATGATCATGCTCAGCGTGACCTCGTCGCCGGGAGCCTGGTCCTTGACCTCTTCGTACATGTTGTGGTGCTCGGCGATCGCGCAGGCGATGCGGCCTCCGATGCCGCACTCGCGGGCGAGCTCCGCGCCGAACTGGGCGTGGGTGTCGATCAGCCGCCGCTCATCTGGGACCAGAGCCCGCTGCGAGGAGAGGATCTGCTCGGGGATCGCCACCTTCCCGATGTCGTGGTACAGCGCCGCGATGTGCAGGTCCGAACGCTGCTGCTGGTTGAACTCGAGCAGCCCGCCGATCTGTTCGGCGATGCGCATCACCTGCTGGCCGTGCGTACTGGTGTGCTCGCATTGGACCGCCCCCAGCGAACTGCCGATCCGGTTGAGCAGCTCCTCGATGCGCTGCCGGGGCGAGAGCATCGGGTCCTGGCGGAGTTCGCTGGCGATCTCCGCGGCCTTGGCCATCGGCCAGGTGCAGACGCGGTTCCGCCCGCTGACCTTGGCGAGGTACAGCGCCCGGTCGGCTCGGCCCATGATCGATTCGTTGAGTTGCTCGGTCAGGACGACGTCCACGCCGAGGCACGCGGTGATCGGGATCGTGACCCCTTCGTGCTCGATCGTTGCCGCTTCGAGCGACTGCCGCACGCTGTCGGCCCAGTTCCAGGCCTGCGCGAGGGAGCACGATGGCTTGAGGATCAGGAATTCCTCGCCTCCCCAGCGGGCGATCGTGTCCTGTGTATTAGCATGGTCCTTCAGGATGTTGGCGGCGTGACGCAGCACCGCGTCTCCTGCGGCGTGGCCGTGGTTGTCGTTGATGGCCTTGAAGTGGTCCAGGTCCATCATGATGACCGCGGTGCTGAGCCTCCGATCCGATTTGGTCCGCTCGCAATTCAGTTGCTGCTCGACGCTCCTGCGGTTGTGCAGGCCGGTCAGCGCGTCTGTTGACGCCTGGGCTTCGAGGGCCTTGAGCCTGCGGTCCGCGGCCCTGCGGTCGATCCGCTCGCGTTTGGAGGCCTCGATCGCGGTCTCGATCCTGCTCCAGAGCATGTCGGTGTTCATCGCGATCGACTTCGGGACGAAATCGGCGACGCCGTGCCGCATGGATTCGATCACGACACCCTGCTCCTCGCTGGACGAGATCACGAGGATCGGGACCTCCGGGAGGATGCAGCGGAGGTCCTCGATCAGCGCCGGCGCGGTGTATGGCGGGACTTTGTAGTCCAGCACGACGCAGTCGTAGTGCCCATCGCGTGCGGCTTGCAGCATGCCGTCGCGGCAGCTGGTGAGGGTGACGTTGAGCAGGGGCCTGCTCCGCGCAAGGGATCGCAACAACAATCGTTGATGATCATCGTTGTCATCCACGAGAAGAATTCGTGTCTGAGTCATGTATCTTCCTTTGTCGAGACTGGTTCGTAAAAACTCGGCGATCGCTCGTAAGCACTTCAGCACGAGCGGGATGCGATTTGGATCGAGACGCGCACAAGCCGCACAGTGCGCGTCGGCATCGCTCAGCGGCAGATCCCGCGCCCTTGTCCCGAGAACAGCCCCGGAACCCGCCCAGGCGGCTCGTAGCTACGTTTTTCTCCTGACTTTGGGTGGCGGAGGGGGCGGGATGCCGGATTCCGGGCTCCGAGAGCGTCTCGGAACCACCCGAATACAGGGATGGGGACCGGATCAAAGGAAGAGTCTTGAGTGCCCAGCGGTGGAGAGCCGATAGGTCCTATAGCGTGTGCCATGACATGACGTTCATGCAGACAAAGGGGCAACCGATGACGCTGCCGAAGAGAGCTCAGCACGATCTCGATTCGTTCCAAGCAGGTTCTGCAGAGTTGTCGTCTGCCGCCGACAGGCCGACTGCGGAGCCGACCTGCGTGCCCTGGGCTGTGGACCCTCGGAGCAGGGCATTCAATCTGGAGCCTGCAGCCGATGGCTGTGAGAAGCAGGGCTTCCCGGTCCGGCTGGTCGCCAAGGATCAGAACCGCCTGCGTGATGCGCTGGAATCCATCCTCGATGGGCTGATGACGCAGTGCGATCTGCGAGTCCGCATCGGTGCGACTGCAAGCGAGTGGGAATGGGTCCGGGTCATCGGCGCCGTGCAGGAGCGCGACCTGTGCGGTCTTCCATCAAAGGTCGGCGGTCTGATCATCAGCGCCGAGCCGATGGAGACGAGCAGTTCCATTGAGGCTTCGATCCGTTCGCTCACGCATGACCTGAAGTCGCCCCTCGTGACGATCCTCGGATTCGCGGATCACCTGAAGCAGGACTTCGTCGAGCAGGATTATGAGGACGCGACGTACTGCACCGACCGGATCGTCATCGCGGCGAACCGGATGGACGAGCTGGTGACGAGCCTTCGCAAGTATTTCTAATCACTCGCGTTGCGATGATCGGTGTGGAAACTGATCGGCATCGTGCTTTGGCGTGGAAGCGCAGACTCTGGTAGGGTGAGGCGTGGTCCGGTGTGCACACGCTAGACGCTGTTGTTCGGAAGTACATTGCCTAGAGTCGCTGATGCTGAAAACGGAACAAGTCCCCAACCTCGCCCGGTTCCTCCTTGTCGAGGACGACCCGGATCACGCCGATCTGATCGTTCGCGCCCTGGCGGACCAGCGGGTTTCCAACCAGTTCGACCACGTCACCGATGGCGAAGCCGCGATCAAGTTTCTGCGCAAAGAACCCCCTTACGAGAACGCGTCCCGCCCGGACGTCGTGCTGCTCGATCTGAACCTGCCCAAAGTGAATGGGCACGAAGTGCTGAGGGCAATCAAGGAAGACCCTGACCTGAAGGCGATCCCTGTCGTCGTGCTGACCACGTCCGCAGCGGAGGCGGATCGCGCCAAGGCGTACCAGAACTACGCGAACAGCTACCTCTCGAAGCCCATCGATTTTTCGCAGTTCCATGAGATGATCAAGGACCTGAAGATGTACTGGGGCGTGTGGAACCTGCCAGGGTAACCCTTGCGCAACGCATCGCCCGCGATGCGAGTCAGTCCGCGCCTCCTCCCCTCGCGCTGATCGGAGCACCCATTGAACAGAGTCAAGGTCGTGATCGCGGTTGTACTTGCGTTGCTGGCGCTGGTCGTCATCGCGCAGAATTCCGCCTCGGTTGATACGAAGCTGCTCTTCGTGACCGTGACGATGCCGCGAGCGGTGCTGCTGCTCGTCACGCTGGTGATCGGGTTTATCCTTGGCCTGCTGTTCGCGCTGGTCGCTTCGAAGAAGAGCAAGCCTGCGCCGTAAGGGCGGGGGTTCGACGCGATCAGCGGTTGGTGCATCGACGAAGCCTGGAACCGCGTGGCTGCCCACGTCCCAGCGCCGATTCGTTGGTACAGGTGGGCTCGGTGAACACCTGGTGTGTCCTGCGCGGCAGCCGACGTATTCGCCGGTGTACCACTGCGGATTCGTCTTAACCGGACAGCTCGTCGAGCCGCTCGCGGAGATGCGCGAGCCCCAGAGCCGCGCACGCGCCTGGTGAGACCCTCGCCGCGACGCTCGACTCCGGCGTGCGCGAGGCATCGGTCACGCCTTCATCAGCGAGAGCACGGTAGGCGTCCCGGAACGGCACGCCATCGCGCGCCATTTCGATCGCGATATCCGTCGCGTGCATCGAGCGGTCGATCGCTGCGCTGCACGCCTCGGTGTTGATCGTCAGGCCCTCGATGAACGCAGGCGTCAGCGCGAGGCTCGAGCGCGTCGCGTGCAGGGCGCGCAGCAGCGGTCCTTTGGTCAGCTGCAGGTCGCGGTGATACCCGCTTGGCAGCGCAACGATCTGCTGGATCTCCGACATCGCGCCGCCAACCGTTCCGGCGCTGGCGCGGAAGAGCTCCGCGACATCAGGGTTCCGCTTGTTGGGCATGATCGAGGACCCGGTCGTCATGTCGTTGGGCATCGTGACGAAGCCGAACTCTGCGCTGGCGAAGAGCGTGCAGTCCCACCCCAGGCGGCGCAGCGTCTGCATCGCCTGCCAGCACGCGCCCAGCGCCTGGACCTCGTGCTTGCCCCTGCTCGCCTGCGCCGCCATCGGGTTCAGCTGCAGCCGGCTGAACCCCAACGCCTGCGCGACGCCCTCGCGATCCAGCGGGAGGTTCACGCCGTACCCTGCGGCGGTCCCCAGAGGGCACCGGTCGATCCACGTGAGCGTGTCGCTGAGCAGCTCCGCATCATCTAAGAACGACTCGGCGAAGGACGCCATCCACAGCCCCACCGTCGAGGGGACGGCGCGCTGGAGGTGCGTGTACCCCGGCATCGGTGCATGCTCGTGCGTCGTCGCCTGATCCAATGCGGCGCGCGCCGAGGCGAGGGTGCTGGCGCGGATCGCCTCCAGCGAATCACGCATGAATATCCGGATCGCGACCAGCGCCTGGTCGTTCCTGCTCCGGCCGAGGTGGATCCGCTTGCCGAGATCGCCCAGCACGCTCGTGAGGTACGCCTCGATCGCGGAGTGGCCGTCTTCATAACTCTCATCGAGGACGAACGACCCATCGGCGAACTCCGCAGCGAGTTGCTCCA
>CAYGNN010000037.1:5530-17198 GCA_964351165.1 uncultured Phycisphaeraceae bacterium | reverse complement strand
AGGTGTACACGTCGAGCGACTACTGGCCGATGCCGAGCTACCGCGAGATGCTGTTCATACGGTGAGCGTTGTCGGGATCGGCTATCCTGACTTCGGCGTGGCCCCGTAGCTCAGCGGTCAGAGCAGACGACTCATAATCGTTCAGGTCGGGGGTTCGAATCCCTCCGGGGCTATTTCTAACAACTGGGCCGGGGCAATCTTTGCTCCGAAACGGAGAATCCATGCCATGCTCGCATTGTTTCGTCACCGGTCGTTCTATTTACTGGCCTTGCTCATCACGCTCCCACTCTTTGGCGCTGGAGAGGATCCCACTGCCGAAGAACAGCGACCGGTCCATCCACGTGCGATCGTGGCAGCGACCAACTCGCTGTATAAGCAGATCGTCTGCACCGCGTGCGATGGCGATGGGGTGCTGACGAAACAGATCAAGCGTCGCAAGAAAGACAAGGATGACAATTGGTGGCTTGATACTGAGATCGAAGAACACCCGTGCGCCCGTTGTGACGCGACCGGCGTGAGACTGGGACGGAACGTCCAGCGGTCTGTAGACCGGTTCATTGAGACTTTGTCACGCCTGGATCTTGACGATCCTGAGGCTGTTGATCGGCTCAATGCCGCTCGTCAGAAATTGGAGCATGCCCACTGCGTGCTCCTCCGCAACAAGATTTCGCACTTCACTGATCACGCGATGCGCACTTTGCACGGTGTCACACTGGCGGAAGGGACGCCAATCCTGTTCGCCGGTCGATACGAAATCTCAAGCAGAATGACGCCTCAGAATCAGCCCATGCGGTTCGTCACGCTTCGGCACCCCGATGTCAAAGTGGAAGTCCGAGACATCCGGATCCACAACGCATCAGACGGGATGACAGTCCTGGCAGGCGGTATTTTTGCTGGATTTGAAGCAACCGATTCTGGCGGTCGGATGGCGATTATCCGCGATGGATTCGTGGTCCGTGCCACTCCAGACTGCCCCTGATCAAGATTTTGGATCATTGAATGTGGCCCTCGATGGGGCTGTTTCTCGCATCACATTCGGCGAGCCACGGCGTCGGCTGCCACCCCCGATCCAACAGCCGGCGTCTTCAGGCTCCTCCCCCGTTCTGGCGTTGCCAGAGCGGAGGCTGGGACGGCTCGCCATCCTTCTCCGGGCTTACCGTCTTGCAGGGCGGTGAGCCCGATTTCTTTTGGAAAGATGCCGGCGGATTCAATCGCTCGTCAATCACTCGATTGATCGTTGGCTTCGCGCTCCGCCTGTTCCGGTTCGGACTCGCCGTGGATCGTGCGGTGCAGCCAGGCGCGGGCGAAGCTCCATTCGCGCTTGATCGTCCTGGGCGAGCAGTCGAGCAGTCGGGCCGTCTCGTCCACGCTCATGCCGGCGAAGAAGCGGAGCATCACGACCGAGTGCGTCCGCTCGTCCTGCTCGAGGAGTTCGTTGAGGGCTTCGTCGAGGGCGAGGATGTCGTTCGGATCAGCGTCGAAGGTCAGGTCGCAGGCTTCGAGGGTCAGCCGCTTGCGGCCTCCGCCACGCTTGGGACCGGCGTAGCGCCTCGCACGCTCGATCAGGATGCGGCGCATGGCGGTCGCTGCTGCGGCGTAGAAGTGCCCCGGTGAATCCCAGCGGGAATCGGGGTTCTTGTTGAGCCTGAGGTAGGCCTCGTGGACGAGGGCGGTGGCCTGCAGGGTGTGCCCACCCGGCTCGTTGATCATGTGGCGGGAGGCGAGGGCGCGCAGCTCGGTGTAGAGCTGGATCATCAGCTTCTCGTTGCCCTCGGTCTGGGCATGCGAAGGCGCACCATTGCTGGTGGCCTCGTCCGCCTGGCGGTTCGTGTCGGGTTGGTGGTCCTGCAGCGGTGTCATGTTCAAGTCAGTGCGGTCATCGGTGTCGATGAACATTCGATTGTGACGCCCCCTGGATCCAACTACAACCCATGATTCTCTGGTTCATGGCGGTTCAGGGCGTTCGGACACCTCAGCCATGGCCGGACGCCTGGGCGGAGGTGATTCTCGGATGTTCTGAAGACGCGTCGCGGCGCCTGGTATCTGGCTCTCGGATCAATTGCAGGACGAACCGAACGCCCCGAGCAGGATGCCAAGATCGGCGGTATCCACGACGCCATCGCCGTTGATGTCGCCGAAGGCCTGCGTCGAGCCGAACGCGCCGATCATGCCGCCGAGGTCCGCGGTGTCCACGACGCCATCGCCGGAGAGGTCCCCGAGGAGCGAGGCGGTGAACGAACGCGCCACAGGCGTGGAAACGGAGGAGCCGCCGAGGTTGTCCGCGGTCACGCTCCAGAAGTACTCACTGGCGCAGTCGAGCACACCGTCCGGCGGGATGTACGACGTGCCGACGATGCCGCTCTGCTCGTGGACGACGCTCGACATGCTCTGGTTGTCCGCGATGGTGATGGTGTACGAATCCGCGTCGAGCGCTGCGGTCCATGCGAAGTTGGGCGTCGTTGTCGCCAGGGTCTGGTTGTTGAGCGGGGAGACGAGGTCGAAGTTGGCGGGGTTCGCGTTCACCGCTGAGAACTTCGCAACCCACGTGCGCCACGAGGATGTCCGGTACTCCAGGCTCGCCCAGAAGACGCCGGGCTCCGTCGGGTCTTCGTGGACGCCGGAGTAGTCGCCCCAGCGGTCGCCGGTCTCCGGTGACGTGCTGACCTGGCTGACCACCGCAGGGCGGAACGTGCCGAGCGGGTCGCCGGCCTTGCGGACGGCGCGCTCGATGGAGATGAACTCCGAGCTGGACGAACGGTTGTAGGAGATCGCGGCGTTGCCTTCGTCATCGACACTGATATCGGGGAACCAGGTGAAGATGCCTGGGCCTGGGTTGATGTCGCCGGTCTGGCGGAGCGTGGGCTGCTGCCCGCTCTGCGGCCAGCCGTTCATCTCGATTTCGTACCAACGGGCGTTGGCGACGCCGCCAGCGTTGACGCCGTGCGAGCACCAGAGGGAGCCGTTGCGGTAGACCGCGTGCTTGATCCGGATGTCGATGGTGTCAGCGAGGTTCGACGTGCCGGCCTGGGGGGCGCCGGGAGGGCTGGTGTGCGAGTTGGGCAGGTTGATCGTGGTCTGGATCAGGTTGTGCCCACCGAGCGGATCGACCACAGCGAAGAGCCGCAGCTGATCAGACCCTGAGCTGAACGAGGTGACGGAGTAGTAGTTGGGGTTGCCGGTGGAGTAGTCGTAGACGCCTGCGGTGACGATCGGTCCGCCTGCGGTCTGCGTGATCTGCCCTGAGAGCGTGCCTGCGATGAGGTCGGCCTTGTCGTACGCGAAGATGTGCGAGCCGGTGGTGGGGCCAAAGAAACCGACGGAGACGTAGACCGCCTCTTCATCAACACCGAGGTTGGGGAAGTCGATCCCCTGCGCAACCGATTCGACGTTCTGGCGGAACTTCACCCAGCCATCGTTGGGGTCGGAAGTCTCGGAGATCGCCAGCACGATGTAGCTCTGCCCGACGTCATCGCGTTCGGTCGCTGCGACGACGAATCGGTCGGAGTGGATGTCGTACAGCGCGATCGGATCGAAGACGAACCCGGAAGCGCCCTGGGCGCCCCAGAAGCCGCCGCCGCCTGCGATGTTCTGCTGGAACTGCGCATCGCCGGCCTTGGTCAACCAGCCGATGCCGCCGTTGGCGACGACGACGACGTGACCTGGCCCGACAGCGATATCAGGGTCAGGCGGGTTCCAGCCAGTTGCAGGGATGCCGACGAATCCAAAGTCGGGGCCTGCGCCGCGGACGTTGGCTTCGCGGGGCTCAGGGACGAAGGTCGGGTCGAACTCCGGGAAGGCCGCAGCGAACGATTCGGTCGTCGGTGCTGCCGCGATCTCGACCGGCGTTGCGCCAGCGATGGATGCCGGGTTGGCGATCGTAACCCCAACACCGCGGGAGTCGCTCTCTGTGGCGCCTTCCCACGCCGCGATGAGCTGATCGCGATCCGTCCAGCAGACACGAGGCGCCACGGCTGCGATGCTCATCGCCTGCCTGCGGTCCCTGGGGGTGTTGATCGTGAATGATTCACCATCGGTCGCGCCGTCGGCGTCGAACCGCTGCGCCATGACATCAGCGAGCATGACCGGGTGACCGTCGGTGTCGATCTTCTCGCCCTCCTCGTTCCAGATCAGCAGGAACCGGCCGTCTGTCGCTGCGGCAACCGCGACACCGGAATGGCGGGATGCGCTGGTCGTTGCTGGGTGGTATTCCTCGCCAACCGGTGACAACTGGCTGTCGAACCGCTGCGCGACAGCGTGGTACGCAACACCGGATGCGTCCTGCTCCAGCCACGCGATGACCGTTGCGCCGGAGGCGTCGGCCGCGATGGATGGCTCGATGCGGAGCGCGTCCGTGTCGCCGACCATGATCGGCTGACCGAGCGGGGCTCCGAGCGCGTTTACGCGGTGCGCGATGACATCCCACGATGCAGCGCCGTCGCTCTGGCGCGACCAGACGAGGGTGAAGCCACCTGGAGTCGTGGCGAGCGAGGCCCGGCGGTCGATGGCGCCCTTTGTCGCGGCGATGGTCGATTCTTCGGAGACAGGCTCGCCCAGCGTGTTGAAGGCGCGGGTGATGATGTTCGATCGGTCATCGAGGGTCTGCGTCCAGGCGAGCAGGACATCGCCGTTACCACCGATGGCGATGGCCGGCGTGGACTGATCGCCAACGGTTGTCGCGTTGGCGATTGTTTCGTTGGTAATCGGCTCGATGCCGAAGGGCGTCATCGCGTAGCGGCGGAGCATGATCGCCTTGCCCTGCCCATCGGTGTGCGTTGAGCTCCAGGCGATCCAGACTTCACCATCGTCGGTAACCGCGACAGCCGGCTCGTCCTGACCGCCTGCGGTGCGTTGGTTGACGTGGACCTCACCGCCGATCTTGCGGCCGACCGGGTCGAGGCGCTGGGCGTAGACGCCGTACGAGCCGTCTTCCTGCCTGCGGCTCGCCCAGGCGACGACCATGCCGCCATCGGCGGTTGGTGCGACCGAGGGGCGTTCCTGCCTGCTGTTGGTGAACGTGTTGGCCTGGACTTCTGAGAACACCCACCCTGAATCAGGCTGGGCATCCGGCAGGGATGTGATCGATTCACTCGTCTTGCAACCGACGAGGGCCAGCCCGGCGACGGAGAGGAACGAAGCGGCAAGGACGGCGGTGCGGGGATGCCCCATGGGACGTGCTCCTATGCGATAGTCGTAGCCCCGGAGATGAGGCGATATCCATACGCAATACTAACGGATGGGATTCGGCGAATGCCTCGAATTCCGAGAGAAATCGGGTATTCAGCCGCTCTCAGACAGGTTCCCGGTCAGTCCGCGGCGGACCAGTCAAAGAGCTTCGATCCGATGACGAAGCCCATCAGGCCGATGCCAGCAAGGACGCCGCAAGGGACCAGCATCTCAGGCGTCGAATAACCACGCCAGAGCGCGCCCTCGAGCGCCTGCAGCGACCAGCGGACCGGGCTGATGACCCCGACGGTTTCCATCCACGACGGCATGAAGGGGCGCGGGATCATGCCGCCTCCGATCATCGCCATGATCATCAGGATCGCCCAGCCGATGCCCCCCACCGCGGCTTCGGTCTTCCCGGAAACAGCGATCATCATCATCAGGCCGACCCAGCAGATCGCGATGGTGACAATGGCCAGCGCCAGGTGCAGCAGAGAATCAGGGCGCACACCGAAGGCGAGCGCGCCGAACCCGAGCATCGCGACCGAGAGCACCACGATCAGCGTGAAGCAGGCGAGGGCCTTGCCAGCGAGGATGGTGTTCGTCGCCAGCGGCGCGATGCGGAGCCGCAGCAGCGTGCCCCTGGTCCGTTCGATGACGAACGAGAGGCCGAACGTGAACGCGGCGCTCATCAGGCCCCAGATCAGCCCCTGCGGGAACGAGATCTCGAAGGCGCTGAACTGCTGATCCGATTCTTCGAAGATATCGGCGCGGTTGATCGTGACCGGGTTGAACCCACCTCCCCCATCGCCATCGCCGCCTTCGCCTTCCTCTGCTTCTTCCATCGACTCAAGGCCATCGGCGAAGCTGCTCAGGCTGTTGAGGAACGGGACGAGGACCAGCCGCGCCGCAGGGGTCGCGTTGGCCTGCACGTCCTCGAGCGCCGCCTGGGTCTGCGCCCGCATCACGTCAGGGTCGCTGAATACGTCGGACATCCGCCGGTACGCCTGCTCAGCGACAACGCCCTCGAGCATCGCGGACTCCGCGGCTCTGGATGGGTCAGCGCCGATCGTGATCGTCGAGGACCCGCCCTGGAAGAGCCGGTCCTGCCCTTCGCCGAAGCCAGGCTCCAACCGGATGTACGCCGCGACGAGGCCATCACGCACGGCGTCGGTCGCCCGATCCTCGAGCGAGCGTGTGTTGTTCGGATCCTCCGCGAAGGGGATCACGCGGAGGCTGCTGAGTTCTTTCAGGTTCTCCTCGAAGGCGCGGGATGCGTCGGTCTGATCCAGATCCACCACGACGACCTTGATGCCCCTGGTTTCGCCACCCATGCCGGAGAAGATCAAGCCGAAGAAGACAGCGAAGATCACCGGGAAGGCGAAGACGAAAAAGAAGCCGGCGCGATCGCGGACGATGTAGCGGAGGTCTTTCTTCGCGATGGCCAGGATCTGTTGCATGCGTCAGTCCCGAAGGGTGCGCCCGGTCAGGTTCAGGAAGACCGCCTCCAGCGAGGGGCGGTTGATGTGCAGCGTCTCGATGTCGCCACCGGAGATCGCGGCGCGGACAGCGCCGATCGGGTCGTCGGTAGATTCGCGCGATTCGCCAGCGCCGGCTCGACCGAAGACGACTTCCGACTGCCCGCCGTGCTGGCGGATGAGGTTCTCGACCGTGTCGATGGCGAGGATCTGCCCCCGGTCGATGATGGCGACCCGGTCGCAGAGGCGCTGGGCCTCCTCCATGTAGTGTGTGGTGTACAGGACCGTCTTGCCGCGCTCCTTGAGCGATTCGATGCTCTGGAAGATCGCGTTGCGCGACTGCGGATCGACACCGACGGTGGGTTCATCGCAGCAGAGGATGTCCGGATCGTGGATCAGCCCTGCTGCGAGGTTGAGCCTGCGTTTCATGCCGCCTGAATAGACCTTGACGCGGTCCTTGCGGCGGTCGTGCAGATCGACGAACCGGAGCAGCTCTTCCACGCGGTCACTGAGCGCGGCGCCTGCGATGCCGTACAGCTCGCCGAAGAACTCGAGGTTCTCCTGGGCCGTCAGCTCGTCGTAGAGCGCCAGCGCCTGCGGCGCGAGTCCGATGCGCTGGCGAGCTGCTGTGCTGCTGGTATCCCCGGCGCCTTCGAGGGTCACGCTCCCTGCGTCGGGTCGCAGGATGCCCATGATCATCGCGATGGATGTGGATTTGCCAGCGCCGTTGGGACCGAGCAGGCCGATGCACTCGCCGGCGTGCACCTCGAACGAAACACCATCAACGGCGACCAGATCGCCGAAGGACTTGCTGAGTTCGTTGATGCGCAGCGCCGCCATTGGCTGGAGCATGGCAGCGATCGCGAGCGCTGTCAATCAACAGACTGTTATTGCTCGATGTTCGCCAGAGGGCTCGTCGCGGTCGCGGCGGATGAAACCGGCGCGGTGTCGTTCCCCACATGGATGTCGTAATTCGTTGTGTTGCCGATCGCGGTGTTGCGTGTCACGACGCTCGCAGATTCGGTGATGTGGATGCCGATCGTGTTGCCGATCACGGTGTTCCCATCGATGTGGTTGCGCGCACCCTCGACCAGGATGCCTGGCGCAGCGCCTGGGAAAGCGCCGTTGCCGTCGCACGCGTTGCCGCGGACGGTGCAGTCGTCGTCCACACGGATGCCGGGTCCGACGTTTTCATCGCACTGATTGTTGATGACCGAGCACCCATCGGTGACGCGAATCCCATGATCGTCGTTGCCCCTGAACTGGGAGTCCCGGACGGTTGTGCCTGCGCCGCTGGCGAGCCCATGGATCCCGTTGTTCCGAGCGGTGCAGCGGTTGACGTTGACGTTCTGGATGATGAAGAACCCGTTCTCTCCGTTGCTGTCTGCGACGCAGTCGATCGCGGCGGTCCCCAGGCTCAGATCAAACCCATCGCCTGCATTCAGGCTGCTGACACACGCGGTCACCAGACCGCCGGTGTTGGTGAAGATCCCATCCCCGCTGTTGCCTGATGCGACGCAGTGACGCAGGACCGCATCGAATCCTGCTGCGATGCCTTTGTCGCCATTGTTGCGGCTGATGATCGAATCGAAGATGCACGCCCTGCTCGTCGCGGCGTCGATGCCCCGCATCCCGAAGCCGGTGACTGTCCCGCCGTTGATCGTGACGCCACGGAACGGACCGATGACGATGCCGTGATCGGAACCGGGAACCCCCTGGATATTGAACCCATTCAGATCGAGCGTCACATCGCTGGCGTCGATCTGGATGCCGTGCAGCCCTGCAGCGCCGGTGATGTTCGCGGACAGGTAGTACGAGCCTGGCTGATCGATCACGTGCACCGCGTCAACGCCGGCTGGCAGGTTGTTCACCACGATCCGCGGCTCGACCTCCGTCAGCGGTTTCATCGTCGGTGAAACAGGCCCAGGCGGGGGTGTGAGATCCCCGGCGCTCGCAGCCATCGCGCACCAGATGGTCGCCAGGAATCCAACCGTCACGTGCTTCAGCATGCCGCTCCTCCAAACCAAGTGGACCACGCGGGGCGGGCGCTGGCAAGAGAAATCCCGCACTGACCCGCCGCGTCCGAGAACGGCTGGCGCCCGGCGCGCATATCATGCGGTCGATGAAACCGATGCAGGTCAACAACCGGTCCAGGGGCCGGCGCAGCGTCGCGCTGGAGACGACGCTCCTCGCCCATGGCGTCCCCTCCGACTCCGCGATCCCGCTGTCGAAAGATCTCGAGGCGATCGTCCGCGCCGAGGGCGGCCATCCTTCGGTGATCGGGGTCGTCGATGGCGTCCCCACAGCCGGCATGCCCGACGACGAGTTGCAGGCGCTGCTCGATGCGCCGGAAGTCCCGAAGGTGAACACCGCCAACCTGGGGCTCATCATGCAGCGCGGCAGCCACGGCGCGACGACCGTCAGCACCACGATGGAGATCGCCGCGGCGTCCGGCATCGCGGTCTTCGCCACAGGCGGCATCGGCGGTGTCCACCGCGAGTACGGCACGAAGTTCGACATCAGCGCCGACCTCACGGCGCTGGCGCGGTTCCCGGTCGCGGTCGTCACCAGCGGCGTGAAGTCGCTGCTCGATGTCGTCGCGACACGTGAGGCGCTCGAAACACTGGGCATCCCGGTCATCGGCTACCGAACCGACGCCTTCCCGGCCTTCTACATCCGCGAATCCGAAGCCGGCGTCGACGCGCGGTTCGATGATCCTGCGGAACTGGCGAAGTTCGTCAGCTTCGAGCTGGCGCGCACCGGGCGCGGGATCATCATCGCCAACCCGGTCCCTGAGGCGGACGAGATCCCTGAGGCGAAGTTCACCGTCTGGCTGCACCAGGCGATGGACGAAGCCCAGGCGCAGGGCGTCAGCGGGCGCGACGTGACCCCCTTCGCGCTGGGCCGACTGCACGAACTTTCCGATGGCGAGACGCTCCGCTCCAACCTCGCGCTGGTGAAATCCAACGCGCAGGTCGCGGCGCAGATCGCGTCGAGGTTCTGAGCAAGATCAGGGCCGCAGCGCCTCGTTGAAGAATGTCGCCATCCGCTGGCGGTGCCTCGTGGCCAGCTCGTCATCGTGGATGCGGTGCGTCTGCCCGATCAGCGGGACGAACTCGTGCTCCTGACCGACGCGCGACAGCGCATCGCTGAGTTTCAGCGAGTGCGTGAAGTAGACGTTGTCGTCGGCGGTGCCGTGGAAGATCAGCATGGGGCGATCCACGCGCCGCGCGTGCGTGAGCACGTCGGCGTGCCTGTACCCTGCGACGTTCTCGCTGGGAAGCCCCATGTACCGCTCGGTGTAGTGCGTGTCGTAGTCCGCCCAGTCAGCGACCGGGGCGCCGATGCTCGCGGCGTGGAAGACGTCCGGGCGCTGGAGCACGGCGTGGGCTGAGAAGTACCCGCCGAAGGACCAGCCGAAGATCCCGACGCGGAGCAGGTCCATCTGCGGGATCGAGTTCGACAGGTCACGCAGCGCGTTGACCTGATCTTCCAGCGGCGCGGTGATGAGGTCGCCCTTGACGCTGCGCTCCCATTCACGCCCCCGGTTGGGTGTGCCGCGGCCGTCGAAGGAAACGACGATGTACCCCTGATTGGCGAACCACTGGTTCAGCAGCGCGCCTCTTGAAGAGCCTCTGGTGACCATCTGCGCGTGGGGGCCGCCGTACACATGCACGAGGACTGGGTATTTCTTCGATTCATCGAAGGACTCGGGATAGATCACGCGGCCCCTGATCGCGCTGGGACCCAGCGCGTGGTACTCGTCGTGGATTTCCAGCCCAGGCTCCTCGGCGTTGGATCGAATCTCTCCGATCACCACGCCATCGGGGCCCTTGACGAGGCGGCGGGTCTTGTGGTCCATCCCGGTGACGACGTGGATCCAGAACGAACCGTCCTTGGCGATCTTCGCGCTGTGCTGCCCAGGCTCGAACGTCAGCCGCTTGGGCGCGCCGGCGGTCGGCGCCAGGTGGACGCGCCACAGGTGCCGATCCAGCGGCTCAGCGCTGGCCGCGACGATCACCGCGTTGCTGTTGGGATCCTCCGCGATGAATCCGCGGTAGCCGAAGTCAGGCTTCGTCAGGCGGCCGACCAGCCCCCCATCAGCGCGTCGGAGCTCGAGCGTCCAGGCGCCCTCGCGCTCCGTCGTCCAGAGGAAGGTTTCGCCGTCAGCCATCCAGTACGGCATGTCGCCATCGAGATTCAGCCACGCAGGATCCTGCTCGCGGAGCAGTTCGGTGGTTTGCCCTGAGTAGGGGTCAACCGCGTAGAGCACCTGCTCGGTCTGCCTGCGGTTCTGGACGAGGATCGTCAGCGGTGCATTGGCGGACCAGACCACCTTTGCCAGGTAAGGGAAGCGCTCACGATCCCAATCCACCCAAACGGTCGAGCCGCCCTCGATGGGCATGATCCCCAGCGTGACCTCCGCGTTGTCCGTGCCTGGGCGTGGGTAGGGCCACTCTCGCGCCGGCGCTGTGGGGTTGGAGGGGTCCATGATGCGCGCCGTTTCGACCATCGATGTATCGGTGCGCTGGTAGACGAGCATGCGCGAGTCAGGCGAGAACCAGTAGCCGTGATCGCGGTCCATCTCTTCCTGCGCGACGAACTCCGCGAGCCCATGCGTGATCGGTCCGCCAGCGCCGCTGGTCAGTCGGTGCTCGTGTCCCGAGTGGGTGTCTGTCGCGTAGAGGTCGCCATCGCGGACCGCGACGATCCAGGCGCCGTCAGGGCTCAACCTCGGATCGAGCGCGACGCCACTGTTGCTGCGGAGGGGCGTGACTTCGAGTGTCTCGCGATCGACGAGGTAGAGCGTGTCTGAGAGGGGCACGAGCAGGGTCGAGCCATCCTGCGAGAGGGAGAACGTGACGATGCCTCGGTCGCGGAGCCGCTGCCGCTCGCGTCTGGCGAGCTCTTCTTCCGTCAGGACTTCCTCAGCGCCGCCGAGCAGGTCGCTGGCGGAGAGGAGCTTCCGCTCCTGGCCGGTCGCTGGGTCGAAGGTGAAGAGGTCCCGCACAGGGCTGTCGGATTCC
>CAYGNN010000037.1:0-5409 GCA_964351165.1 uncultured Phycisphaeraceae bacterium | reverse complement strand
CCGGTCTCCGCGTACCGGAGCAGGAAAGCGTCCTGCCCCATTTGCTCAGGATCGGCCTTCGAGATGACGCCGATTGCGGGCGATGGCTCGCCGGTCGTCGAGGCAGGCTGGTCCGCAGCGCAGCCGAGGAGGCCCACCGAGAGCGCGATCAGCATCGGGTACGAGCAGGCCCTGCGGCCATGGAACAGAACTCTGGGGGCAATCGGCATTCGTCTCTCCTGCGGCTCCGGGGCCCGGAGCGTCGATACTCCGGTGGATCCGCCCATCCTACCGCTAGGGCAGCAATTGCGCACAGGGTGGACACCGGACAAGCCAGTCAGTGGCTGGCGTGTCTGGATCAGAATCCGCACTGACGCCCAGCAGCGACCATGCGGTATGCTCTCCCGAACCGCGCAACGGCGCGGCTGACCTGTCCCGACCGGAGCCCCCAATACATGGCCGACCAAGACGAACCGCAAACCACAGGCAACGACGACCTCTCGATGGGCGGCCAGCCTACGGACGTTGAAGAACTCCGGTACGGCAAGGGGCCGGGCGATGCGGAGATGAGCGGCCCCCCTGAATTCGATGGGCACCCCAAGGGGCTGTGGGTCCTCTTCATCACAGAAATGTGGGAGCGGTTCTCCTACTACGGCATGCGGGCCCTGCTCGTGCTGTACCTGATCGCAAGCACTTCTGAAGAACTGGCTTCCGGCGCACCCAACAACAACCCCGGCTTCGGCTGGAGCGAAGAAGCCGCGGCCTTCCTGTACGCCTTCTACACCTGGGCGGTGTACCTGACGCCGATCATCGGCGGCTGGATCGCGGACAAGTTCCTCGGGACGCACCGCTCGATGCTCGTCGGCGGCTGGATCATCGCGGCAGGACACATCGTCCTGGCGATGACCGAGTTCTTCGACGCCACCCCAGGTCAGATCGTCACGATGCAGGCCAACCCAGGCGCTCTGCTGAGCTTCCTGGCCGGTCTGGTGCTGATCATCATCGGCACCGGCTTCTTCAAGCCCTGTGTCTCGGTCATGGTGGGCCAGTTGTACGGGCCGGACGACCCGCGCCGAGATTCAGGGTTCACGATCTTCTACATGGGCATCAACCTCGGCGCCTTCCTGTCGCCCCTCGTCGCGGGATACCTCGGCGAGAAGGTCGGTTGGCACTGGGGCTTCGGCTCCGCAGCGGTGGGCATGATCGCAGGCATCATCACCTACCAATTCATGCGTCCGAAGTACCTCAAGGGTGTTGGGCTCTCGCCGAAGCAGATCGCGAAGGAGCGGACCTCGGGCGGCGTCGTCGAATCCAAGGTGGATGATTCGGAACTCAAACGACCGCTCAACATGGTCGACCTCCAGCGGATCGCGGTCATCCTGGTGCTCGCGTTTGTTGGCAACATCTTCTTCTGGGCCGCATTCGAGCAGGCTGGCAGTTCGATGAACGTCTTCGCGAAGAACGACACCGACCGCACCCTGTACGGCGTGCTCGAGGGGAGCTGGCACGACACGCAGACCGACGTGAAGTATGGCGATGATGGGAAGGTTTCCAACGAAGCTGCAGCCACGCTCCAACCCAACGAGTTCGGATGGATCGATCCCAGCACCGGGATCATCTACACGACCGATGGCGGCACGGCCCGCATGGACGACCCGCAGGGCGTGATCGTCAGGCGGGACAACGCCTGGTTCGATACCGCCAGCGACAAGGAATACCCCGATTGCGGCTTCGAGAAGGGCGGCGACGACGAGGCGTCCGAGGAAGGCGCTGAGCAGGAAACCGCGGCCGAGGACGGCTCAGGGTTCATGGGCTTCCTGAAGTTCTACTTCGGCTCCGAAGGCGGGCAGCAGGAGGTCGCGGCGGCCGACGACGAGGAGTTCGCGTTGGAGCGCGTCGAGGGCGGCTGGAAGGACGCGGAGCAGAATGTCACCTACCGCGACAACGGCATCGTCTCGATCCCCCTCGAAGAGGGCGACGCTGGTGAAGTGGAAGAGGGCGACACGAAGCGGAAGCTCCGGTTCCAACGCAACGGCGGCAGCTTCCCGGCTTCGTTCTACCAGTCCGTCAACGCGCTGACGATCGTGATCTGCGCCCCCTTCTTCTCGATGCTCTGGGTCTGGCTCAACAAGCGGAAGATGAACCCATCGACACCGATGAAGTTCACGATCGGCCTCTGGCTGTTGGGGCTCGCGTTCATCGCGATGGTCTTCGGATCCATGGAGGCCTCCAACGGCGAGAAAGCAGGCCCGCACTGGCTGCTCATCACCTACGTGGTGTACACGTGGGGCGAGCTCTGCCTGAGCCCTGTCGGCCTCTCGATGGTGACCAAGCTGGCCCCTGCCAAGCTCCAGTCGCTGATGATGGGCGTCTGGTTCTTCTCGTTCTCCCTGGCGAACCTCCTGGGCGGCCTGATCGCCGCCTTCTCGGTGAAATTCAAGCCGGAGATCGGCGCCTACTGCAACGAGATCGCACCGAAGATTCAGATCCCTGGGTTCGAGGGGCTCGCAGGCTTCTACGTCCTGCTGGTCGCCCTGCCGATCGCGGCGGGCTTCGTCATCCTGATCGCTTCGCCGGTCCTCAAGAAGATGATGCACGGCATCAAGTAAGCACTGGACTCAAGCCCCGATCGCAGGGGTACAATCACCGCCCGACTTTTCATACCCACTCGATGGAGTGTTGCAGCAATGGACCCCGATAGCATCCTTCTCGACGCCGAAGAACGCATGGACAAGGCGCTCGAGCACCTCAAGAGCGAACTCCGAGGCATCCGCACCGGCCGCGCCTCGACGGCCCTGATCGAGTTCATCAAGGTCGATTACTACGGCGCCCCCACCGACCTCAAGTCGCTGGCCGCCCTGTCGATCCCCGAGCCCACGCAGATCCTCATCAAGCCATTCGACGCCGGCGCGGTCGCCGAGATCCGCAAGGCGATCGAGGCGTCCGACCTGGGATTGAACCCCCAGGTCGAGGCGAAGCAGATCCGCATCAACGTCCCCTCGCTCTCGACCGACCGCCGCAAGCAGCTTGTCGGTCACGCGAAGAAGGTCGGCGAGGAGACCAAGGTCTCGATGCGGAACGTCCGCCGCGACGCGAACAAGCACGCGGATCAGCTGAAGGACGACAAAGCCCTCAAGATCCCGGAGGACGAGATCAAGACCCTCAAGGAAGAGATCCAGGAGGTCCTGAAGAAGTTCGAGGGCATGGCGGACAAGATGATGGACGAGAAGGCGACGGAGATCATGGAAGTCTGATCCCTCCCCTCCTGTTTCTACGATCAACAGGACCCGTGGCTCGCCCGACGAGCCGCGGGTTTTTTCTTGCGCTCTGGGTGTGTTCGATGCGCGCAGAAAAATCCCCTGAGCGGTGGTGGGCTCCGCTCAGGGGCATGAGGAGGCGAGGGGCGGTGGTTGGCGGTCGGCCCGTTGCGGGCCCCGCCCACCCCTCTGGTGGGGATTGATGGCGCCGATCATCCGGGTGAAACCCAAGTCCAATCGACGCCAGTTGTGCCCATCGGGGATGCGAAGCGAGCGTGGGAGCCCTCCGAGGGCGCCGCCAATCCATGGCCTGGGTAGGCCCCACGTCGGCGGCGTCCACGGCGGAGTCCTGAGGCGTGGCCGAATTTCCATTGCGGCCACGCGAACCGGGATCCTTCCACTCGCCGACGTGCTCTTGCTGCTGCGCTTTGCTCGCAACCCCGACAGTGCTTGTTCACCCGGATGCATGATCCGTCTGCAGGGCCGGGTGTTGGATTTGCCTCCTCATGGGACCGCGCCGGAAGCGCGGCCGGGAAAACCGAAAACTCTGGATGCACCGATGGCAGGGACGGCCCTCGCCATCGCGTGCGTGTTCAATCTGATCGCGTCAGCTGCAGCCCATGCTCTGGCCGCAGTTGAGGCACTTGTAGCAGGAGCCGTTGCGGACGGTGATCGTGCCGCACACCTCGCACGCCGGCGCATCGCCCTGGCAGTCCTTCATCGCGACCGAGAGCATCGACGATTCCGTCGTCGTCTCCGCAACCGTCACGCGGCCTCCGCCTGGAACGGTCCGCGACTCGGCGTGCGTCTCGCTGTGCGTGGACGTCACCGTAATCCGCGGCTCGTTCGACTTCACCACAACACGCGGCTTGTCCTTCGTCACCGGCTCGATGTCAGGGTTCACCTCCGCCTTCGAGGGCTTGCTCGTGCGGCGCGGGGCGTTCGCCTCGCGGTAGCCGGGGACGAACTCCATCCCCATCCAGCGGAAGATGTAATCGATCAGGCTCTTGGCGAAGGGGATCTCCGGGTTGGTCGTCATCCCAGCCGGCTCGAAGCGCTGGTGGGTGAACTTGTTGACCATGCTCTCCAGCGGCACGCCGTACTGCAGCGCGACGCTCGTCGCGGTGCCCAGCGTGTCCATGAGCCCACCGATCGTCGAGCCCTCCTTCGCCATCGTGACGAAGAGCTCGCCCGGGGCGCCGTCGTCGTAGCAGCCGACGGTGAGGTACCCCTCGTGCCCGCCGATGTTGAACTTGTGCGTCACCGAGCGGCGCGTGTCCTTCAGGCGCCGGCGGTGCGGCTTCCGGACGATGATCACGCGATTGTCGTCCGCGTCTGCGGTCTCCTTCGCGAGCGTCGCCGCCTCGACGAGTTCCTTCATCGGCTCAAGGTCCGCAGCATCGGTGGCTGTCGCATCCGCCTCGGGCTTTTCCTCTGTTTCCTCCTTCTTGGAAGAGAGCGGCTGCGAGAGCTTGCACCCATCGCGATACAGCGCGTTGGCCTTCAGCCCCAGCTCCCAGCTCAGGCGGTAGGCATTGGCGATGTCCTCGACAGTCGAGCTGTTCACCAGGTTGATCGTCTTGCTGATCGCGCCGGTGATGAAGGGCTGAGCCGCGGCCATCATCCGGATGTGCCCCTCAGGGGAGATGCACCGCACGCCGTTGCGGCCGCACGTGTTCGCGCAGTCGAAGACCGGCAGGTGCTCGTCCTTGAGGTGCGGGGCGCCCTCGATCGTCTGCGAGCCGCAGACGCGCTCGTCGAGCGCCTCGATCTGCGCCGCAGTCAGCCCCAGCTCACGAAGCACGTTGAACGATGCGTCCGCGCGAGCGGCCTCCGGATCAGCGCCCATCGCCTTGAGCGTCTCGTCGCTGAACATCCAGGGCGAGAGCGCGAAGCGCAACTCGAAGACGCCTGGCAGCGCATCGGTGATCTTGGTCAGTTCATCCGCAGGAATACCCTTGGCGCGGAGGAAGTGCGCGAGCGTGCCGCGCTCGCCGGCGCCCTCGAACGAGCCGTCCTGCGCCGGCATCGGCGTGTCGAGCGACAGGGTGCCGAGGACGTAGGTCAGCATGTCGCGGACCTGCTCGTCGGAGTACCCCAGCGACTCGAGCGCCGGACGCAGCGAGGCGTTGGCGATCTTGAAGTACCCGCCGCCGGCGAGCTTCTTGAACTT
>CAYGNN010000036.1:15331-17697 GCA_964351165.1 uncultured Phycisphaeraceae bacterium | reverse complement strand
AGCTGACCGAGACGGCCCCGCGCGACGTCGAGCCGCCCACCGACGACACGGGCACGGGCAACCCATCTATCCAAATCCAAATCCCGACCACCGAAACCACGCTCGCCGCAGACGACACGATCCGCGCAGGCTTCGGTGTGGAGGGCGGCACGCCCGTCGTGGTATCGGGCTCGGTCAGCAACGCGGGCGCAGCGGGGCAGCGGGTGAATATCCCGTTGACGGCGGCGAACGTCACCGCCATCAAGGCGCTCATCGACACGGATACCAACGACTTCGGGCGCTGGGACGTGCAGGCGGCGGCGTCGGGCAGCAGTGACGCGCCCAAGACGCTTAGGCGTGGCAAGGTGTATGTGAATCCCAAGATGGCGAGTAATTCGTGACGACCTACTTAACCCGCAACCCCGAGTCCCCGCGTGACGACACGCCTCGTATCCGGGATGTGTCGTGGGAGGAAGCTGAGCGCCGGGCAGCGGTCCAGGGCTTAGAGATCGTCGGCGAGCTGCTTTGTGAAGGCGAGTTGTCGGGCGACTTCGATGACGTGATGGAGCGAGTGGAGGGCTTGACACGGGCGCATGCGGAAAGCATTGAGGTATGAGCGAGCAAGCCGAATCCATCAAGGCGAATCTGCCCGACACGCCTGAGGAACGGACGGCGTTGTTGGATGTCATTCTGGGCGCAGCGCCCGCGCAGTCCATCGCCTATCGGTACAGCAAGATGGGCAGCAAGTACCGCCCCGAGATATGCGTCCGCTACCTTGAACTGCGGGCACAGGGGTTGCCCGAGTACCGGGTCGCACATGAATTGGGCGTGGTTTACGACGTGTTTTCCGCGTGGGAAAAGAAGTTTCCCGAGTTCGCCGAGGCCCGCAAGCTGGGCAAGCAGGCGTATACCGCGGCGTTCCACGACGAGTGGCGCGAGGCGATGAACGACAAGGGCGTCAATACCGGCCTTTGGGCCATCTATGGACGGACGCACCACGGGGAACACTTCAACGACAAGGTGGACCCGTCGCAGACAGTGACGGTGAAGCACGAGGTCAAGATGCTGATACCCGAGACGGTCGGCCCCGAGCAGTGGGCGAAGATGGCCGCAGAGCGGACGCTACAGATCACCGACCAGAATGCTCCGCAGGGTGGCGGGGAATCCGCGGGCGATGAGGAAGTCATCGACGCGGAATTTGAGGACTGACGTTTTCACCAGGCGTCAGACAGCAGCCCCGGCGGGCGTCCACAACCCGCCGGGGTTTTTCATGTAGCGGGCGCAAGCAAAAACCCCCGCCCAAGCCGGTTAAGGCATGAGCGGGGGCTACACAATGGTCGGGGGAAGGGGGACGATAGTCGGCGGTGTTACGGCCTGCGCCCGACAATCACGCGATATGGTCAACTCCAGCGAAGGGGTGGGCTGATTGCCCGCGCGGACAGATCGAGCATCTACTCGGGAAGCCCCGGCTGCCGGTTGCGCCGTATGTCTGGTGTGTGGTGAGCGGGAACACGGGGGCGGGGCTAAGGATTGAGACACACGGGGCGATATGGTCGCTGGCGTGGACGGGTGAACACGGTGAACAGCTTGCACGGGACATCTGCGGGGAAGTCAAAACGCACCCCGCCGGTTAGGGCGAGGCACGCGGGGGAAGTCAATCAACAATCCGATACCGCACGCCGTTGAGTTTCATGGCGTGGATGGAGTCCAGCGCGAAGGTCCGCCACTGGACGGGCTTCTCGACGCCTTGATTCGCGCCCGACTTCGACGGCGGGGGCAGGTACGGCGCGAGTTCGGCGGGCTCGACCATCCGGCCATCGACCATCAGGGCCGATTCGTACCAGTGTTCGACCTTGACGGCGGCGTAGTGCTTGCCGGAGGTCTGGTGTTCGACGACGGCCCCGCCGATGTGGTGTGCCCAAGCGTGGGCTTGCGCGGCAAACGAACCGGGCAGGGCTTCGCGTTCCCGCTGGCGGTTCACGGCGTTTTCGTAGTTGGCGCAGAGACAGACGTTCACGCGGGATCGTTTCTCGACCCGGCCCAGGTACGGGTTGGGCTCGCGGGTCTCGCGGTGGGTCTTGTTCATCTTCGGCGTGGTCACAAGGTCGAACGTGGCGAAGGTTGCGCCCTTGAGTTCGGCCAGCATGAGCGACAAGCCCGCGCGGGACAATTCGACTTCGGGGGTTTGCTGTAGGTCGCGCTGAAAGCGGGGGGATTCCAGCACGACATCGAACGGGGTAAGATTCTCGGCCATTGTGCAATGCTCCTTAAGAGGCTGCCCCGTGTCCGGCTGTGGTAGGTTGGGACGCGGGGCGGTTTTTTGTTCGCCCGAACGATTCGGGCGAGGGAAAGCCCGCCACGCCGGTTAGAGCGTGACGGGTCGGACG
>CAYGNN010000036.1:14822-15321 GCA_964351165.1 uncultured Phycisphaeraceae bacterium | reverse complement strand
GGTCGGACGGGCGGCTAGAAGAACCGCCGTAGCAGGTGGTAGAGGCGAATCAAGTCGCCAAACCAACCACGGCGGGGGATGAGACGGGACCGGGCACGGGAAACGATAGTGCGTTGGAAGTTCATGGGTCTCCATTGTGTAGGGGAGAGGGATAAAACCCGCCCATGGCGATCGGGGGAAGACGCGCCCGCCGGGTAGGGCGAGCGTTTCGGGGGTTATTCGGCGCGAATCTCTGCGATTGTCTCGCGTATGCATTCCCTCACGTAGCGAAGACCGCGCGGTTCGGTGTGGCGATCTTTGAACCACTGGCCGACGACAAACCGCTTGTTTGTCCATATTGACGGCGTGGGGTGGCTGCAACTGTCAAACCCAAAATGCATCCGCGATTGTTTGCGACACTTGCGCACGTTGCGGGCGTGTTTCATGGCTTTTTCGTAGCTCATGGCGGTCTCCATTTGGCGGAGGGGTCAGGCTTGGCCGGTGGCCTTGGCGATGGCGG
>CAYGNN010000036.1:0-14812 GCA_964351165.1 uncultured Phycisphaeraceae bacterium | reverse complement strand
GCGGCATTGGGCGATTGCCCCCCGGTCGTCCGGGTCCATGCCTCCGGCTTCGTCGATGGTTTCAACTGCCCATCGCAACGCTTCCAGCAGTTCCGGCGCAGCGGCAATAAGTCGGGCGTTAGCGGCCAGGGTGGGCGCGTCGTGGTGGGGGTACCCAAGGGCGGCGACAAGATTGGGCGTCTCTCCGGTCCTCGAACCGTCTTTGTCATATTCCGTCGGACGGTCATGCACTTCCGAGTTCCCGACGGCTACCCACGGGCCGGGCGTGTGCGTTGCTTGTTTCGTCGTGTCCATTGCGTATCTCCGAGAAGGGGTAGGTTGCCCGCCGAGACGTTCGACGGGGGAAAGCGCCCGACAGCGGGTGAGCCATCGGGCGAGGATGTCAACGCTCGCGGGCGTCAAACTCCGCAGCGGTCAGATACTTAGCCGCCCAGCGCCCACCGGGCATCGGGCGAAAAGCCGCGTACACCGCTTCGCCGTGGTTGTTGTGGTGGTGGGCTTCACCGACCAGGAACGCCCGCCCCTGCATCCGCTTGGGCGGGACGCATCCGAGCATTTCGTTGGCTTGGTCTTCGGTGGTGGGTATCCAGTCGTCCGGGCGCGCGGCCATTTCACGCCACAGGGCATCCCATTCGAGCGGGGCGGTGTTTGCCTTGGTGTCGTGCTGCCCGTCGTGATCGTCGAGCGCGGCGCTATAGCCTTGCTCGACGTTCCATTGGACGATCCGGGCAACCTCGGCCAGATAGACGGACGGGGCCAAACAAACAAGCTCGCAGATATCGCCCTCAGTAAACAGGACGATTCGGCGCTCGGCGGGGTTGCACCACGTTCCGTAATAGCTGGCGTCTTGCTCGGTGTCGATCTGATACCAGTCGCCGCCCTTGCGGATATGGGCGAAGTCGAACGCGTAGCGGGTTGCGCCCATAGCAAACCAGCGCGTCGTGGTGATGCCGTCGGCGGGGGTGGGCAAGCCCCTTGCGGGCTGCATTGGTCCAAGTCGTGACGATGATGCTTTCGGTAGTCGCTTCCATTGTGTATTCCTTTGCCCCTATGGGGGCGCTGTGGTAGGTTCCAACGGGCAACAAGCCCGCCGGGCGTAGAATGCCCTAGAACGCCGTCTAAGCGATTCCAGGGCGAAGGGGTATCCGATACCGGACAGACACCGATAAGCGTATCAGCGGGAGTTAGGGGCGACTACGGGCACCCTCAAGAAACGCCGCAAAGCGGGCAAGCTCGGACGGGTGACGGGTCAAGCGTTCACGCCAAGTCATCGGGCAACCAAACGCAAACAGACAAGCGCCGGTCTCGGGGTTCGGGCCGTCATAATCACGACCATGGGCATACCAGACAGACCACGCAGAGCCGGGCAGGCAGGGAGAGCAAGGCATTGTGCAGAACCTCCGTAGGCGGGGAATGGGCGGACGCAAACGGTTCAAACATTGAATCAAGTCGGGATAGACCTGATATAGCATAATCGCTATAAAGAATCGTCAATCCGGATGAAGGGATGAAAGCCCATGAACCGCGTTGGCGGGCCGAGGGCAGGGGTTCAGGCGAAGTCGGCGGGCAACGGAACGCCCCACGCGACGACGTTGGGACCAGCGGCAAGGGGGAATCGGCGGGGGTCGATATCCCAGCGGTCGCGTTCGCGGGCGACTTTCGCCCAGGTCCAGCCGTCCGGCAGGTCGTAGAATTCGGGGGCGTTGTCGCGTTCACACCGGCAGGTATGGCAGGTGTAGGCGTCGCCGTGAGTGGCGATATCGCGCCCGCATCCACCGGAGCAGGTCAAAACGGCCATTGTGTATCCCTTCTGGCATTTCGCCAAAGGTTATGGGGTGAATTGCCGGGCTTACGGGTTCCGGCGTGGCATTTCGAGCAATATCGCGGTGCGGGGTGTGTTGCCCGCGTGGCGAGACTTTGCAAATCGGGACACGGCGGTAGGCCGAATCCCGGTGAGATGGGGTGGAAGTTGGCGAATCGGGACATTTAGGCGTCTATCGCGTGTCGGCAGCGCGTCGCCAGTCTTCGCACGACACACCATGAACGGCACGGGCGAGGCGAGCGAGGCGGGCGGCCTTGCGGCGTACCAACTGGCGATATTCGTCGCTGGGAAACGAACGAAAGGCAAGGCATAGGTGTTGCCAACGCCACTGTCCATCGACCAGGAAGGCAATAGACGCGGCCTTGCGGTCATGGCGATAGGACAGCTTGAACCATTGCCCGGTCGGGGAGAGGTACTTGTGGGTGCGAATCGGCTCCATTGTGCAGGTCTCCACTAGGCGGAATTGCCAAGGCCCCGAACGCCGTTTCCAGCGTGTGGGGCGGGTTTGACTTCGGAAGTTCCGAAGTTGGGGGGTGGAAAGTACGAACCATGGTTCGCATTCGGACGGGTGGCCCACGCTTCCGGCCTGGCTCCGGCTTGCGGGTGGTGCCCGTCTATTCACTTGTCAAGGAACGCTAGTCAATCGTCCAAACTTAGACGACCGACTAATATTAGTCTATCGACAAGATTTGTCAAGCCCCTTTAGGAAAAAACTAGGCGATTGACAAAAAATATTCGACCGACTAGGATTAATAGACGCATGGAGCCAAACGAACACCTAACATCTGTGGTCACTGCCGGGGAAGCTGCCGACATCCTCCGGCTATCCCGCCAGCGGGTAGACCAGCTATGCAACGCCGGGACGCTGCGCCACCGTATGAGCGGGCAGACGCGGCTAATCCTGCTCGCGGACGTGGAGGCGTACCGCCGCACCGCCAGGCCACCGGGGAGGCCCAAGCAATGAATTACGAGCGGATGATGGACTACCACCGCCGGTATGCACCGATGAAGCACAAGCACGGGACGGCGGCTCTACAGGCCGAGTTCTGGGCCGAGCTTGACGCCACCCCAACCGATGATTGCGTGTTGTGGCCGTTCAACGTCCAGCCCGGCGGGTATGGGCAATGCACCTACAACGGGGGGAGCATGGCTGCGCACCGGGCGTCCCTGATCCGTGCGGCGGGATACAGGCGGGGGATGGTGGCCGCACACACGCCGGGTATCGGGTGTTGTCGCCAGTGTGTCAACCCCAGGCACCTGCGATGGGCGACCTACGCCGAGAACCGCCAGGACTACCGCGACGACAAGGCCGCGAGCAACCCAACACGCATCATGCCACGCAATTGCAACGCCCTCACGGGAGCCGTCGTCTTCCCCCGTGCCCACACACCAGCCCCCGACACACAGAGCTACCCGCACTACACCGGCGTGGATGTCTTCCCCCTCGCCGAACGCGACGAACTGCAACGGCTCTACATGACATACCGCGCCGCCATGCTCGACCGATGGGCCGAGAACATGCCCGCCGCATAGGGGGGGGGTATGCCCCCAAGGTGAGAGAGAGTCTGCATTCCCCTCGCCCAAATCCCACGTTCAATTTTGAAATCTTCCCCCCATGTTCAACACCCCCGTCATCCTGCCCATGGAGGCCACACGCGAGCGCTACGACGCCTTTGATGCTGTGTGTCGGCGTCTAAGCGAATCGACCGTAGGGGCGATTGAGCGGGGTTTGCGGTCCTATGGGATTGATGAGTCGGATGTTGGGCGGTATCGAGACGTTCGTACCCCCGGCCAGCCGTGGAATGAGACGCATCTGTGTGATGAGTCGGGTGCGCCGGTGTTGTCGTGGCGGGTGGATTACGAGTTTGATGGCGGTTCGATGAAGTCGGTAGTGACGTTCACGGACCATCGCACGCCCGTCGCCTGATACCCCTTCGCAGCGTCTCACTTGCAAACTTTGCAAGTCAATCCCGTAAGTTCCAGAGTTGGCTAGGTGAACAATTGTTCATGTAGCGTGATATGCGAAACTTGATTGCGTAGAGTTGAACGGTGGAGGCGCACCGACCCCAGAGCGGGGCCGGCTGCGGAAGACGACTGCGTGAGCGTGTCACGGCGTCGGCGTCCGGGCGGTCTTCACACATCCCGCCTTTCACCTGTGGGGGCGTCACCCGTTTCGCTGTTCGTGTCACCTGACGTGACGGGTGCGTTGCTACCCCTTGGAGGGTTGCCCGGAACGGCGTGCTGCCTTACGCCGGGCTCGTACTCGGGCATCCCTGCCCGCGCCCAAAGAAAAACCCCTCGGCCTAGTAGTCACACCGGGGGCTGAGGGGTGTTTTCAGAAGGGCTATGCTGTGCCCGGTGTGACTGCGAATATGTTACCCAATGCCGAGCGGGTGTCAATAGGTTTTTGGGTTTTTGGTCGGTATCGGATAAGATTCAGTGTATGAAGTCCGAACACTGGATGTGGCTGTGCTTGGCGATATGGGTCTTGGTGCCCCTGATTGGTTATCCCGTGAGCCGGGCGGCGAGGGGGTTGCCCTTGGAGGAAGGGCGGGGAGACGATGAGGTGGGGATATGGATGGCATGGCCGATTGTTTTGGTGGCGGCGATTGGTGTTGGCGCGATGTTTCTGGTGTTTTGGCCCGTGAACGCATTTTGCCGTCGCCTGCACCGAACGACGGCGCGCGTGCTGACGCCCGATACCCGGGGTTAAGTTCAACGGGGGTCGAAAAGTCACAACCATGGTTGTCATTTTCCCTTGGGGATGACGGGCTTGCCGACGCATGATTGAAAAAACAATTGTGTTATCCCGTCGCTCGTGCTATCATCCTGCGGTAGCTGTCTGACGCCGCTTTAACGGGTGGCGTGACAAGTGGGTGTGGTGGCCCAGAAAATCGCGGCTGATGCGTATGTCCCGAACGCGGGGCAGCGGCTGTTTCATGCGTGCCCGGCGTTTGAGTGTTTGGCGCACGGGAACAGAGGCGGGGGGAAATCACTGGCCCTGCTGGCCGAGTTCGCGCGTTACGTCGGCACGGGGTTCGGCCACCAGTGGCGGGGCATCATCTTCCGCGTCGAACACAAAGACCTGACGAACATCGTCAACGAGTCTTTAGAGTGGTTCCCGAAGATTGCGCCCGGCGGCAAGTTCCTGCGCAGCGCCGATTCATATCGCTGGGAATGGGACACCGGCGAGCAGTTGTTGCTGCGCCACGCCAAGCACGAGGCGGACTATGGGCGGTATCACGGTTCGGCGTACCCGTTTCTGGGGTTTGAGGAACTGACCGAGTGGCCGGACAACAAGCTGTACCTCAAACTGTTCACCATCTGCCGCTCGGCGACCAAGGGCTTGCCGCGCCGCATCCGTGCCACGACCAACCCCAGCGGGCCGGGGCACCTGTGGGTCAAGCGCCGGTTCATTGACGCGGGGCCGGAAGCCACGCTGATTCAGGACAACAAGGGGCGTGAACGGGCGCACATTCAGATTGACTTGAACGACAACGCGGCACTGCTGGCGGCGGACCCGCACTACCGCGAGACGATTCGTTCGGCGGCGGGCAACGACCCCAACGTGGTCCGGGCGTGGCTCGAAGGCAGTTGGGACATCACGTCGGGCGGCATGTTCGACGACCTGTGGTCGCGTGAAGCGCACATCGTCAAACCGTTCGACATCCCGTCGTCGTGGTATCTGTCTCGCAGCTTCGACCACGGGCAAAGCAAGCCGTTCAGTGTCGGGTGGTGGGCGGAATCGGACGGCACCGGCGAAGTGGGCGTGCCCCACTGTCGGGGGACGCTGTTTCGAGTTTCCGAGTGGTACGGCTGCGTCCCGAACGAACCGAACACGGGGCTTCGGCTTTCGGACAAGGCGATAGCCGAGGGCATCTGCGAACGCGAAGAAGCGTTGGCCCGTGACCTGAACCTCAAGGCGCGGTTCCGGCCCGGACCTGCGGACAACGCCATCTTCGCCCGCGACAACAACGCGACGTGCCCGGCGGATGTCATGGCAAAGCACGGGGTCCAGTGGGGCAAGAGCGACAAGTCGCCGGGCTCGCGTGCGCGCGGGTGGCAACTCATGCGCAACCGCTTGGGTGCGGTGATTGACCACGACACGCGCGAACGACGGGGCATTGTCGAAGAACCGGGTCTGTACGTCTTCGACACCTGCCGGGACTTTATCCGCACGTTCCCGAGCCTTCCGCGCGACAAGAAGAATCCCGACGACATCGACACCAACGTCGAAGATCACATTGCCGACGAGGCCCGCTACCGGGTCGGGATGCAGCGGGTGACAAGCGAACAAACTCAAACGGTGGGGCTTTACTGATGACCACGATTTCCCATGTGCAGCGTGAATCGCTGCGTGACCAGAAGAACCGACGCATCGTCAACAGTTGGCAGGTCGTCCGCGACTGCGTGGAGGGCGAGGACGCCATCAAGGAGTCGGGCGCAACCTATCTGCCCGTCCCCTCGGGCTTCCACACGGCCAACGACGACCGTTACCACGCCTACAAGACCCGCGCCAGCTTCTACGCCGTGACCGAACGCATGGTGCTGGGCATGATCGGTATGGCCCGACGCAAGGCCCCCAAGCGTGTGTTCCCCGACGCTATGCGCCCGGTGTTCGACGGTTTGTCCTACCGGGGCGAGACGTTCGAGAACCGGCTGTGGGCCGAAATGTACGAACAGCTTTCGGTGGGGCGGGTGGGCACGCTGGTGGACCTGCCGCCCGAGGGGTTCGACGACGACACCCCGTACTTCACCACGTTCAAGGCCGAGGACATCATCGAGTGGGACGTGGACTTGGTTGGCCCGCGCCCTCAGTTGGTGCGGGTCCGGCTGTTCGATTCGTCGCTGTCCGACCAGGACTACGACATCGAGGCGACCAGCGCGGTGAAGGACGGGACCGACGTGAACTTCTACCTTGAGCTGTCGCTTGAGGGCGGGGTGTACGTCATGCGGCGCATCAAGGAAACCACATCCAAGGCGCAGCGCCCCACGGTCGAGGTGATGGAAGAAGTGTTCCCCACGGCCAACGGGCGGACGCTCGACTTCATCCCGTTCTCGTTCTGCAACACCTACGACACCAAGCCGGGGTTGCAGAAGGCCCCGCTGATTGACCTGTGCCGGTTGAATCTGGCGCACTACCGCAACTCGGCCGACTACGAACACGCACTGTACCTGACCGCCCAGCCGACGCCGTGGGTGACGGGGTACTCCAACGCCGGGGCTCCCGAAGGCGAGAAGTTGAAGGCCATCGGGTCATCGACGCTGTGGACCATCTCCAACGAGGCCGCGAAGGTCGGCATGTTGGAGTTCTCGGGCGCGGGTGTCGAGGCCCAGCAGAAGGCCATGCTGGACAAGCAGGAGCGCATGGCGTTCCTAGGCGCACGCCTGGTCCGCCACGAGGGCGGGCGGGAGACGGCCGAAGCGGCGCGGATGCGGTATCGCGGCGAGACCTCTGTGCTGGTCGCGGCGGTCGCGGCGATGGAGGAACACCAGAACCGTTGTCTGAGTTTCGCGGCCCGCATGATGGGGCAGGACGAACGCAGCGCGTACATCACCATGAACCGCGACTTCGTGGACAAGCGGCTGGTGGAGCCCGAGGGCAGCGCGATGGTCAAGGCGTGGCAGGCGGGCGTGTTCGGCAAGCCCGATGGCCCGGTTGCGGCGCAAGTCCTCTACACCAACTTCCGGGACGGCGAGTGGTTCCCGATGGAACTGGAACAGGCCGAGTACGAGGCGGCGTTGTCCGAGGTCGGGGACGTGATGGAGCTATTGCCCGGCCTGCCCGACCCCAGCTTGAAGGAAGAAACCCCCGGCCCCAACCCCATGAGTAACGCCGCGTGATAGCGCCCGCACCGCTCCCCCAGCCCGAAGCCGACGACACCGCCGTGGACCACGACGTAGACCTTGCCCAGCACGCGCTGTGGCTGCTGCTGCTGTTGGTCGGTCTATATTCGAGTCGCCTGCCGTCGCTGTACACGTCGGTCGCCGGGGTCGCGGGCATCGACCGAAGGGGCTTGGTGGTTCGCGGTGAAGACCGGAAGCTGCTGGGGAAGGTCGAGCGCGACGTGCGGAAGTGGCACAAGAAGACCTATTCCGACATTCGGAAACAGGCCCGCAAGGAACTGCTGCGGCTGGCGGCGTTCGAGGCGGGCTATCAGGCCATCGGCCCGGAGTACGACGCGACCCCGAATAAGCTGACCCGTGGGCAGGCCAAGGAAGCGGTAGACCGGGTAACGTTCCAAGGCAGGACGCTGGACGAACACTTGGAGGCCCTTGAACTGGCGAGCGCCGATTCGGTGGTGAAGGACATCCGGGAGTCGGTGAAGAACGGCGAGACCATCGACGACACGCTGGAGCGGGTCAGGGGCGACAAGGGCACGACGGAGAAGGCTCGCCGGGACATCAAGCGGCTCATCACGACGGCGGCGACCTCGACCAGCAACGCGGTGAGGGCGAAGTTCGCGGAGAAGAACCCCGACCTCATCGAAGCATTGATTCACTCAAGCGTCTTGGACAGCCGCACCACCCGCATCTGCATCGCGCTGGCGGGGACGGTGTACGGTTGGGACGGGCAAGCCTACCGCGACGACAAGGGCAACCTCGTGCGGGTGCCCCCGCTTCATTGGAATTGTCGCAGTTCGATACGGATGTGGGTCAAGGGCAAGCCCAAGCCGTCCATCCCGACGGCGGACGACTGGTTGAAGCGACAATCCACGGGCAGGCAAGACGAGATTCTCGGGGGTCGGGTGGCGCAGTTGTGGCGTGACGGCAAGATTGAACTGCGTGGACTGATTACCGACAACCTGCGCCCGTTGTCGTTCGACGAACTCCGTAAACGGGGGAGACGATGAGCCAACCACCCGCCAGCGTGGCGACCGCCGCGCAACTGATGTGCAGTTTCCGCAACTCCAGCGCGAAAGCGGAATGCGTGCCCTTATACGACGCCGAAACCGACCTGGTGGTCGGGCAGGCGGTCGCGCCCCTGACCGTCGCCGAAGAACGCGCCGTCAACGCCGCAGCGGACTTACTCGAAGCGTACTTCCAGCAGACCACCGCGATCCTGCTGCAACCCCGAAGCAAGAACCCTATCCCGGAGCCGAAGCATGATGACCATGGAACAGCAGGAAACGTATAGCCCGAAGGAACTCGCACGCATCGTCGGGCGTCCCGAGCGCACCATCGTCCACCTGTGCCGGACGGGCGTGATTCCCCACGACCAGCCGGGTCCACGCTGCAACATCACCATCACCCGCGAAGACGCCGAACGGTGCTTCCCCCGCGCGTTCAGCCGGTAGCCCACCATGTCGAAGGACCGCGCACCGGCGACGAGGCCCGTTGGCAACAGCGGGCTTTTTCATTGGAAGCGCCGCCTTTGTCGGCAACGTCTGCAACGTACACGCCAAGGGTATTGACAGTTGCCGCTAGCGGGCAATCATGCACATACGCACCGGAAGTCCGTTGCGACTCACAAGCGGTAGCCCGCACTCACACGACGCTTTAGGAGCGCTCCGTGGCCGACAATCCCCATACCCAGACGGAACCGAACGACGGCGGCGACGCCACCACCTACGACCTGAGTGACCCGCAGTTGCAGGAACTCATCAAACATGCGGTGGACAACGCCAACAAGCCGGTCGCGGCCAACAACAAGAAGCTGCTGGGTCAACTCAACACCGTCCGCGAACTCATCAAAGAGGCGGGCGGTGAAGACGCGATTCGGGAGTGGATTGAGGCGCGCGACGCCGAGCCCACCGATGACGGCAAGGGCGACGGGAAAGACCCCGACGCCAAGAAGAAGGAAATCGAGGGCTACGTCAACCAGGCCACCGCGAAGTACCAGCGTGACCTTGAGCGATTGAACAAAGAGCTTGAGGAGTCCCGCGACACCGCCACGTCCGAACGCAAACTCCGGCACCAGCAGAGCATTGAAAACTCGCTGGTGTCCGCCGCCGCCGAGCTTCACGCGGAAGACCCCGCGTTGGTGGCGTCGATGCTTTCGGGCGAGTTCAGCATCGACGAGGAGAACTTCGGCAAGACGCCGGTGATTCTCGACGACGACGGCGTGGCGGTTCTGGGTTCGGACGGACGCAGCCCCAAGACGGGCAAGGAGCGTGTAGCCGAACTCAAAGAGGCCAAGCCGTTCCTGTTCAAGAAGTCGGTGGGTATGGGCGTGCAGACCGGCGGCGGACGGCGCTTGTCGCCCGAGCAGTACGCCAACCTCAGCCCCACCGAAAAGATGACGCTGGGGCGCAAGATGAAAACCCCCCAGTAGGCCACCCATGAGGGTCGCCCCAAGCAAAGGAATGCAACATGGCACTGACCCTTCTTGAAGCCGCGAAACTCAACCCCGGCGACGTGTACCGCGACGGGGTGATTGAAACCTTCGTCCGCAACGCCGACATCCTCCGGGTTCTGCCGTTCGTCCCGATCCAGGGCAGCACCTACCACTACAACACCGAGGGTGAGCTTCCGGGCATCGCGTTCCGTGGCGTCAATGAGTCCTACGCCGAGGGTGTGGGCGTCATCAACCCCGAGGCCGATCCGGTCAAGGACGTGGGCGGCGACATGGACGTGGACAAGTTCATCGTGTCCACGCAGGGCGAAGACCAGCGGTCGGTCCACGAGGCCATGAAGATCAAGGCTGCGGCCCAGAAGATCGCGTATACCGTGGTCAAGGGCGACTCGGCCAGCAACAACAAAGAGTTCGACGGCCTGCAAGTCCGCCTGACGGGCGACCAGATTCTATCCAACAACACCGGCTCCGGCGGCGGCGCGCTGTCGCTCATCAAGCTGGACGAGGCCATCGAACGGGTGGACGAACCGACCCACCTGCTGATGTCCAAGGCCATGCGTCGGCGTCTGACCGCCTCGACCCGCACCACGGGCGTCTCGGGCTACCTGACGACCAGCAAGGACGAGTTCGGCCGTCAGATCACGATGTACAACGACCTGCCGATCCTTATCGCCGACCAGAACGGCAACGCCTCCCCGGCGCTGGCGTTCGACGAGACCTACTCGGGCGGCGGCGGTTCGACCGGCACTTCCATCTACGTCCTGTCGTTGCAGCCGGGCATGATGTTCGGCATCCAGAACAAGCCGCTGGAAGCCCGCGACCTGGGCGAACTGCAAACCAAGCCGGTCTACCGCACCCGTGTCGATTGGTACGCGGGCATGGCCGTGGCGCACCCCCGCGCCGCGTCCCGCCTGTACGACGTTTCGGACGCCGCCGTGGTGGCCTGATCCTGACTGAACGCACCCCCTGACCACACAAAGAAGGACTCACCATGAGCCGCACCGACCGACCCTTTGACTCCCTGCTTGAACTGAAAGACGCGGGCCTCGTTGCGTCGTCCGCCGCCGCGCAGGTGGACTCGTCCGCCGCGTACATCGACACCGGCGACACCAAGCGCTACACGGGCCAGATCATCATCGACGTGTCCGCGCTGGAAATCGCGTCGAACGACGAGGCGTACACCATCGTCTTGCAAGGCGGAGTGGATACGTCGTTCACCGCCGCGACCTCGGCCGAACTCGTCCACCTGCACCTCGGCGCTGCCGAGACCAAGCTGACGGACACCAACCAGGACGACACAACCGGGCGCTACGTCCTGCGGTTCACCAACGAACACGCGGGCACCTACTACCGCTACCTCCGTCTCTACACGGTCGTCGCGGGCACCATCGCCACCGGCATCAACTACACGGCTTACGCCACCCTCGACTAAGGGCCGACATGAACTTCCCGAAGCAGACTGATACGGACAAGTACGGCCGCGTCCCGGTTTACGACGTGGCATCGGGAAAAGTCATCCGCCGGGCTCCGGTGGATGCCAAGGAAGCCTGCAAGCGCGGCCTCGCGCAGCCCGTCGCCCCGGACGGCAAGCAGGAGCCCGTCGTCGAGGTCAAGCACAAAGACCTCGGCACCGCCAAGGTCAACGAGTGCGACAAGGTGCTGTGGGAAGACCGTGGCTACGAAGTCGTGGGCAAGCCCGAGACGCCGGAAGTCGAGACGGACAGCAAGCCGGCGCCCGAGCCGGAAGCCAAGCCCAAGCCCGGCCCCGAGCCGGGCTCCCTTCAAGCGTTGCGTGACGAGTTCGAGGAAGTCGTCGGCCGCAAGCCCCACCCCGCCACCAAGCCCGAAACCCTGCGGGAGCAGATCGACGAGGCCAAGGGACAGGAGTAATGACCGTTGGCGTTCACCCCCGAAACAGGCTCCGGCGTCACGGGCGCGAACAGCTACGCGGCGGTGGCCGACGCGGATAGTTACTTCACGGACAGGAACGATGCGGCCTGGACCGGCGTGGACGCCGTGAAGGAAGTCGCGCTCATCAAGGCCACCGACCACATCGAACGCAACTACCGCGACCGTTGGGTGGGCGACATTGCGTCGTCTACCCAAGGGTTGAGTTGGCCCCGCGATTACGTCTACGACGACTTGGGTTCGTCCGTTACGGGCGTGCCCGCCGAGGTGGCCTACGCGACGTATGAGTTCGCGTTGGTCGCGTTGTCGAACGACCTGGACCCCGACCCCACTTACGAGACGACCGGGCGGCTGGTTGTGGAGAAGCGGGAGAAGGTGGACGTTCTCGAAGAAGAAACCAAGTACAGCAGCGGCGGCGCGTTGGTGCGTCGCGTGAACCGCAAGGCCGAGGGGTGGCTGTCCCGCTGGCTCAAGTCCGGCTCCGGTGCCGGGGAGTTGCTGCGGGTATGACCACGTTCTACACACGCATGGCCGAACTGGCGGAACGGTTGCTCGAAAGCAAGGGCACCGACTGCACGCTGTCGCGCTACACCAACGTGCCCGTGGACGCGGACGACCCCGGCGGGGCGCAGTACCGCGCGGTGTCCGAATCGACCGTGACGGCGGCGGTGCTGCCCATGGGCGACGACGACTCTAAGGCGTTCGGGCCGATTGCGTTGACGGGCCGGGAAAAGAAGCTGTTGATTGAGCCCGACGCCGACGTTCAGCGTGGCGACCAGATCGCCGCCGGAGACGGGGTGACGTACAAGGTCGAGGCGTTGGCGGAAGTGAACCCGGCGGGGACGCGGTGTCTGTGGAAGGCGGTGGGCGTTGCATGACCCCCTCCGCATTCAAGAAGCTCAACCGCAAGCACATCGATGCGTTGCTGTCGTCAAGCCCGACCATCACCGTGGACTGGCCGAACGTTGCGCCCGAGAAGCGGGCGGACAGCGCGTCTCACGCCGAGGGTTACTTCCAGAACGCGACGGGCGGTCTGTCCAGCTACGGCGGGCAGGCAAGGCGAGAGCGTTACGACTGGATTCTGTTTGTGGCGGTGCGGGTGCCGCTGGGCACGGCGGACGACGACGCGGACGCCTTCGTGTGGCGAATCCTGCGGGGCTACGACAGCGACAGCGAACCGGCGGGGGTCCGGGTGGGCAACAAGCGTTTGCGCCGCGACGGGGAGATTCGGGGCATGTACCAAGTGACAGCCGTTGTCGAGCTGTCCCACGACTACCAAGAGACCGAGGGGTGATTCCCAATGGCTGACACCAATAACACGTCCATCCGCTTCATCGAGGAATCGACGGCGGGCACCGTCCCCAGCAACCCGCAGTTCCAGCAGTTCTGCCACACGGGCGCGGGCTTCGCGGCCAACCCCGTGTTGCAGCAGAGCCAACGCATCTGCGGCAGCACGAGCAGCCGGGCACCCGAGGCCCCGACGCTCATCGGCAACGCGCCCAACGGCACGCTGCCGGTGGAGTTCTCGCACGAGCTTTGGTTCTTCATGAAGGGGTTGTTCCAGAACACGCCCAACTTCCAGAACTACCGCAGCAACCGGGCGGGCGCGACCCAAATCACCGACATATCCACGAACGTCATCACCGTGTCGTCGGGGACCGCGTTCACCACGGCGGACCTCGTGTACCTGTACGGCATGGACGACTCGTCCGAGGACGGCGTGTACGGCGTGACGGGGACGCCGGGCGCGACCACGGTGGAGGTGGACGGCACGATTACCGATGACGCCTCCCCCGGCGGCAATCACGAGATTCGCGTCGTGGGCTTCGAGGGCAGTTCGGGCGACCTGTCTACGTCCACGTCGGGCACCAACCGCCTTATCAGTTCGTCGGATTTTGACTTCACGGCCGACTACAACATCGAGGCCGGTGACTGGGTGAAGCTCGGCGGTTCCGCGACTTCGGACCAGTTTGCCACGGCCGGGTGCAACGGCTGGTGCCGGGTGTCTAACGTCGCGGCGACGACCCTGACGTTCGACCGGGTGCCTTCGGGCTTCGCCACGGACGCAGGCACCAGCAAGACCATCCGTGTGTTCGTGGGCGATGGCGTGTCGGACGGGCGCACCAAGACCACCTACGCGGCGGAAGTCAACTACTTGGCCGACGACGGCACGAACCTGTACCGCGTGTTCCCCGGCGTTTTTCCCGACTCGCTGTCCATCGCGGGCTCTAACACCGACACGTCGCAGTTCGTGACGGGCTCGATGGGGTTCTCGGGCATCACCAACCCGACGCAATCTTCGACTCGGACCTCGGGCGCGACGACGCTTCTGCCCGTGCCCAACAACCCGTACTCGACGGGTGCAAAGGTCGCCCGGATTGCCGAGGGGGGTACGCCCATCACCGACGCCGACTACGCGGTGTTGAACTACTCGCTGGACATCAACAACAACAACCAGCGGTTGGGTGGTTGGGGTTACGACGCGGGCGTGGGCGTGCGTTCCGGCGACTTCACCATCGGCGGCCACCTCGAAACCTACTTCAACGACTTGACGTTGCTGGACAAGGTGCTGAACAACACGCAGACCAGCATTGACACGATTCTGACGGACCCCGAATACAACTTCGCGTGGGTCATCGACCTGCCCGTGGTGGAGGTGACGGGCGACCCCAGCGCCGCGGGGCGCGGCGGGGTCCACACGCTGCCCTTGAACTACACGGCGCACCCCAGTTCGACGCTGGGCTACGCGGCGAAGGTCCAGTGGTTCTGGGCATACACCGACGACT
>CAYGNN010000035.1:0-17706 GCA_964351165.1 uncultured Phycisphaeraceae bacterium | reverse complement strand
CGCTGCTGGCGGCGCTGGATCCAGCGCCCGATGAGCAGGAGGAAGATGACGACGGTGAGCGAGTCGAAGTAGATCTCGCCTGTGTCTCGGATCGTGTTGGCGACGCCCCATGCGCCGCCAACGAGCAGGGCGAGGGCGATGGGGAGGTCCAGGTGCAGCCGTCGAACGCGCAGCGAGGCGATGGCGCCACGGAGGAAGACGCCGCCAGGCCACACGACAGAGAGCACACCGAGCGCGGCGCTGACCCATCGGAAGAACCGCTCGTGCTCGCGCGCCATGGAGCCGCCCATCCACGCGAACTCGCCGCCGTAGAGGGCGAGGGCGATGAGCATCACGTTGGCTGCGATCGCGCCGGCGACCGCGAGCAGGACGAGCAGGCGCCGGTCTTCCCTGCGTTCGAGCGCGCGCAGGGCGGCGCCCCTCGCTGGTTGGGTGGGGTAGCCCAGCGAATCAAGCATCCGCGCGATCTTCGAGAGGGCGACGGAGTTTGGATCCCAGGTGAGGCGAACCGTGGATCGTCCCAGATCGACGCGGGCCTCGCGCACGCCATCGACCGCGTTGGGGACCGCCTCGATCAGCCAGACGCACGCGGCGCAGTGGAGTCCGACGATGTGCAGCTCGACGCTGCGTGCGCCGTTCTCCGATTCCTCGACGTAGAGGTCGTTGAACGCCGGGTCATCGAACCTGGTGTAGGTGTCGTTGGCGCTGATCGCAGGCGATGGCTGATCATCGAGGCGCTGGCGGAGGGCGTAGTACTGCTCGAGGCCGCAGGAGTGGATGACCTCGTACGCGGTGGCGCACGCGGCGCAGCAGAACTGCCGATCCGCGTTCGTGTCGATCAGCCCTGGCGGGACCGGGAGCGAGCAGTGGTCGCAGCGCACCTGGGTGGACGCGTTGGCCGGCGCGTCAGTGCGCATGCGAGGTGTCGTTGTCGGGTGGCTCGACGCAGCACGGCAGGGGCGCCTCGGCGTCTGCTTGCAGTTGCTCCAGCGCCGTCGTGTCCGAGGCTGGTGTCGCGGACGGCTGGTCGAGGGGCTGGATATGCGTGCGGCCGACGATCGTCCAGATGCCGACGAGGACGATCGCTGCGGTGGTGAGCGTGGGGAGGTGTTTGCCGAAAACGCCAGCGAGGCGGCCGACACCCTCGCCCACCGCGACGAGGACCGGGAGCGTGCCGACCCAGAAGACTGCCATCGTCAGCGCGCCGGTTGCGGCGCTGCCGGTGCTGGCGGCGTAGACCGCGAAGACGTAGAGCCAGCCGCAGGGGAGGAGCGTCGTGAGCAGCCCGATCGTGAGGGCGCGCACGACTGGGGGCTTGCCCAAGGCGTAGCGCTGGCCGCGTGCGATCAGCGCGCGCCAGCGCGCCGGGACCGGGGCGTTGGGGAGCCGCACGCCTCGCAGGCGGAGGAAGGCGATGAGGCCGAACGCGATCATGACAGCGCCGGCGAAGAGCATCGCGGTGCGCGCGATCCCGACCTGCGCGCCGCCCAGATCGAGGGCAGCGCCGATCGTCCCGGCGATCGCGCCGAGGATGGTGTACGTGACGAGCCGGCCGCCGTTGTAGGCGATGTGCAGGGCATTGCGGTTGGGTTGGGGGGCATCAGCGCCGCCGATGGTCGGAGTGGAGACCGCGAAGGCGACGAAGGCGCCGCACATGCCGGCGCAGTGGAGGCTCCCTGTGAGGCTCAGCACGAAGACGGCGGCGATCGACTCGTTCATCGCGGTCCGCCAGTCGTTGTGAGGGACGGGAGGTCCTCGGTCAGTGTCGTGGTGAACGTCGCGTCCGGCGAAACAACCGTGAATCGGAACTCCCACTTGCCGGCGCGGGTGAGCGGCTGCTTCGCGGTGAAGGCGCCTGCATCGGTGGGCGTCATCGGGAAGGCGAACCGGTTCGCGGCCCTGGCGTTGTGGAACGCGACGACGCCGACGGAGGCGTCGGTGATCGGCGCGCCGTCCTTGTTGAAGACGCGCGCCGTGATCGACCGCTGGCGGTCCGCAGCGATCGGCGCGGTGGTCAGGTCGATGGTCCAGCCCAGTTGGCGGTTCAGCTCGCGCTGGGCGGCGTGGTCGTCCCAGTTGATCGCCTGGTCGTAGTAATCAGGCTCGACCGCGAAGGAAGGGTCGGAGCCGCTGATGATGAGCATCACGATCGCGAGGGTGAGGCTGGAGCCGAGGATCGCGATCACGAACGCGCCCCAGGTGATCGCGGCCTTGCGTTCTGCGGCGCGCTGCTCGGGGGTCATCGTGTTCGTGAATCGGTTCATCGGTCGGTCCTTCACTTGGGGGCGGCGCCCCTGGGGCCCAGCAGACGATAGGTCTGCTCCTGCGTGGTGTTGTCATCGCCGACACGGAGCGTGATCTCGAGTTGGCCGCCCACGAACGCATCTCTTGGGGCGGTGACAGCGAAGCCCTGCGTCACTGCGATGCGAGGCTCGGCGTCGATCGAGATCACGCCGTCCGCGGCGCCTTCGATCCTGGCGCCGGTGTCGCCCACGATGCGCACGCGGTACGTCGTCGCGGCGCCGGTGCGGTTGACGAGTTTGATCTTGATGTTGTTGGTGATCAGAGAGCCATCGCTGCTGGCGACGTAGGGCAGCCCCTGCTCGCGGAGGATAGTGACGTCGATCGGCTTCGCGCCGACCACGAGGACAACGAAGAGCGTCAGCACGGCGGTCAGGAGCAGGGGGTACAGGACGACCCTGGGGCGGAGCAGGCGCGTCGCTTTGCCGTCGATCGCTTCCTGCGTGGAGTAGCGGATCAGGCCTCGCGGCCGGTCGATCTTGTCCATGACCGTGTCGCAGGCGTCGATGCACTGCGCGCAGCCGATGCATTCGAGCTGGAGGCCATCGCGGATGTCGATGCCGGTGGGGCACGTCGTCACGCACATGTGGCAGTCGATGCAATCGCCGAGCTCCGGTTCCTTGGGCGGGGCGGAGATGGTCAGGTCCACCGGCGCTGGCGTTGTCTTCCGCGCCCTGCGTTTCTTGCCCCTCGGCTCGCCCCTGTTGGGGTCGTAGCTGATGATGAGCGAGTTTCGGTCGAGCATGACGGATTGGAACCGTCCATAGGGGCAGGTGACGATGCACATCTGCTCGCGGAAGAATCCGAAATCAAAGAGGATCATCCCGGTGACGAAGATCATCACGAGGAAGGTGGTGGGGTGGTCCAATGGTGATCGGCCGACCCAGGTGACGAGCGCGTCGATCCCGACGAAGTACGCGAGGAACGTGTGCGCCAGGAAGAGCGAGACGAGCAGGTACGACGCGATGAGCAGCGCCTTGCCCAGACCGCCGGACTGCAGCTTGTTTTTCTTGCGTCCCGGCGCGCCGATGAAGAAGCGTTCGAGGGGGCGATAGAGGAATTCCATGTACACCGTCTGGGGGCAGGCCCAGCCGCACCAGACGCGGCCCAGCAGCGCCGTGAGCAGGAAAACGGTGAGGAAGACGCTCACGATGAAGAGCGCCAGCAGCAGCGAGTCGGTCGGGAGGAAGGTCATCCCGAAGAAGGTGAATTCGCGGCGGAGGATGTCGAGCAGGATCGCCGGCTTCCCGTTGATCGAGATGTAGGGCAGCGCCGTGAAGAGGATGATGAGCCCCCACGCGACGATGCGGCGCTTCGTCAGGAAGCGTCCGGGGGAGAGCCTGGGCTTCAGCCAGCGGCGCGAGCCGTCCTCGTTGAGGGTCGAGAGGTTCCCGTGCTCGCTCGATGCGTTGTGTTGTGCTCCGGCGGTGGGCATGGGCGTGTCCTGTCAGACGCTCCTGATCACTCCGATGTGTCGCCTGAGGCCTCGTCTTCGAAGACCAGTGGATCAACGACCGGCCATGGATCGATGGCCTCGCCCTCCGCGGCCTTGCCGGGGAGGTTCTGATCACGGAGCGATCCGACGTACGCGGCGAGCAGGATCATCTCAGTATCGGAGAGCTGCCTGCCCCAGGCGGGCATGCCTGCCGCGACGACGCCCTTGTCGATGGTGTGGTAGATGTCCTCGAGCGTCTTGACGTTCTTGTAGGAGCCGTCGGTGAGGTTGGGGCCAACCAGACCCGATCCATCGGAGGCGTGGCACGAGGCGCACTTGGTGACGAACGAGCCCTTGATTGCGTCCATGAATTCGGGGTTGTACATGAGGCTGGCGATGGTGTTGGAGTCGTGCTCCATGTCGCCGAACTTGCCGAAGGCCTGCATGTTGTACGCGTCGATGTCCGCCTGGTACTGGTCGTAGATCGACCACCCGATGGGGCTCCAGTGGAAGAAGAGGGCGTAGGGGACCGCGAAGAGCACGGAGGCGATGAAGATCATGTGCCACCAGCCTGGCGTCGAGTTGTCGTACTCGTGGATGCCGTCGTACTCGTGGTCGATGAGTTCGCCGTAGGGATCGCCGCTGGGGGTTGGTTCGTTGGCGCTGGTGATCTGGCTCATCGAGCGTCTCCCTTGCTGGCGCCCACGGCGGGGCTGTCTTCCTCGAGCGCCAGGTGGGCGAGCGCCGCGAGGTCGTTGTTGCGTTTCATCCGGAGCGTGCGGTACGTCACCAGGAGGAAGACGCCCAGGAAGATGATCAGGCCGACCTTGGGGTACACCGTGAGATCGGCGTTCTGCATGATCTCGCTCAGTTTCATGGCGTGCTCCCTTCAGCGCCCTCGGCCTCTGTCGCGTCAGCAGGGGGTGGGTTGGAGATGTCCGTCCCGATGCGCTGGAGGTAAGCGATCAGCGCGATCATCTGCGTGTCGTGAAGCTCGGCGAGCGCCGGATCGTTCGCCTGCGTCGCGAGTTCTTCGGCGATGATCTTCGCCTGCGCCCTGGCCATCTCCGGGGCGTTCGTCACGGCTTCGCCGTAGGGGACGCCGAGCATCGCCATCACGCCGACCTTGTCCTTGATGCCCTCGAAGTCGGTGGGCGCCTCGGCCATCCACGCGAACTTGGGCATGATGGAGCCCTCGATGGAAAGCTGCGGGTCCATCAGGTGGCCGTAGTGCCAGAAGTGGGAGTACTTGCCTCCAACGCGGGCGAGGTCCGGACCGATGCGGCGCGAGCCCCACTGGAACGGGTGGTCGTACACGAACTCGCCCGGCTTGGAGTACTCGCCGTACCGCTGCGTCTCGGCGCGCATCGGGCGGATCATCTGCGAGTGGCAGTTGTAGCAGCCCTCTGCGATGTAGATGTCCCTGCCCTCGAGCTCCAGCGGCGTGTAGGGCTGCACGCTGGCGATCGTCGGGACGTTGGACTTGATGAGGAACATCGGGATCGCCTCGAAGAGCGAGGCGGTCATCACCGCGATGACGACCCACACGGTGAACTTCACCGGCAGGCGCTCCCACCGGCGGTGCCAGTAGCCGCGGAGCCAGACGTCGCCCTTGTGGCCCAGCTCGGTGTTGGCACTGAGGCGCGACGCCGGGAGCCCCGGGTCCTTGTAATTCTTGCTCAGCGCCGGCGCCTGGTGGACGACCTCTTCGTACTGATCGGGGCGGTTGCTCCAGGTCTTGTAGAAGTTCCAGCCCAGCAGGACCATGCCGGCGAGGTACATCGTGCCGCCCAGGATGCGGATGAAGTACATGGGCAGGATCGCGATGGTGGTCTCGACGAAGTCGGGGTACGCGAGCGAGCCGGTCTGGTCGAAGGCGCGCCACATCAGGCCCTGCATGATGCCGGCGGCGTAGATCGACATGATGTAGAAGAGGATGCCGAGCGTGGCGATCCAGAAGTGCGTCGTCGCGAGCTTGACGCTGTAGAGCGGCGTCTGGAAGAGCCTGGGCATCAGCCAGTACATCATCCCGAAGACCATGAAGCCGTTCCAGCCCAGCGTGCCGCTGTGGACGTGCGCGATGGTCCAGTCGGTGTAGTGCGAGAGCGAGTTGACGGTCTTCACCGAGAGCAGGGGGCCCTCGAAGGTGGACATGCCGTAGAAGGTGATGCCGACGACGAAGAACTTGAGCACCGGGTCGGTGGTGACCTTGTACCACGCGCCGCGGAGGGTCATCAGGCCGTTGATCATGCCGCCCCAGGAGGGCATCCAGAGCATGACGGAGAAGAGCATGCCCAGCGTGGAGGCCCACATGGGCAGCGCGGTGTAGTGCAGGTGGTGGGGGCCGGCCCAGATGTAGATGAAGACGAGCGACCAGAAGTGGATGATCGAGAGCCGGTACGAGAAGACCGGCCGGTCCGCCGCCTTGGGCAGGAAGTAGTACATCAGCCCCAGGAAGGGCGTCGTCAGGAAGAACGCGACGGCGTTGTGCCCATACCACCACTGGATGAAGGCGTCCTGCACACCGGCGTAGACCGGGTAGCTCTTCAGGAACGACGCCGGGATGGCGAGGCTGTTGAAGACATGCAGGATGGTGACCGCGACGATCGTCGCGATGTAGAACCACAGCGCGACGTACATGTGCCGCTCGCGGCGGTTGATGAGCGTCATCAGGAAGTTCATCCCGAAGAAGCCGAGCCAGACCACCGCGATCGCGATGTCGATGGGCCATTCGAGTTCCGCGTACTCCTTCGCCTGCGTGAAGCCGAGCGGGAGCGTGATCGCGGCGGCAACGATGATCCCCTGCCAGCCCCAGAAGTGGAGCCTGCTGAGCAGGTCGGAGAACATCCGGGTCTTGCAGAGCCGCTGCGTGGAGTAGTAGACCGCCGTGAAGATGCCGTTGCCGGCGAAGGCGAAGATGGCGGCGTTCGTATGGACCGGGCGGAGCCGGCCGAACGTGAGCCAGGGACCCAGGTTCAGCTGCGGGAACGTGAGCTGCGCCGCGATGATGATGCCGACGAGGAAGGCGACGACGCCCCAGACGAAGGTCGCCAGCATGAACATGCGGACGATCTGGTCGTCGTAGACGAACGATTCCATCCGGTCGTCCGAGGATTTGGTGGTTGCCGGTCCGATCGAATCAGGCTGGGCTGACATGCAGGCTGCTCCTTGCCGGATCCAGCCAGGCGCCGCCGGGGAGGCCGGTCGGCGACTGACTGGCGTACGGGGACGTACGGGAAAGACTCCGAGCCAGCTGCGAACACCCTGCAGGCGGTCGGCGATATCGCTCGGACTATAACAGACCGAAGGGTCAGGATATGCCCCTGCTCGTCGTCAGGCAAGAATTATTGCTGTTTTACGGGAATGATTCTTCGTGGTCCGGAATTGCCGCTCAATCCGGACAGGTATCACCGAACTTGGTGATCAGCTCCCCGAGGTCGGAGGTGTCCACCAGTCCGTCGAAGTTGAGATCAGGCCCCAGGGCCTTCTCGCTGAGGTTCGTCTTCCCGAAGACGCCGAGCATGATCGCCAGATCGGCGGTATCCACGACGCAGTCGTTGTTGATGTCCGCAGGGAGGTCGATCAGAGCAGCGATCTCACGCGTGTTGATCGCGCGGTACCCCTGCTGCGTCAGGTGGGCGCCGGAATCGAAGTACCACTCGTTGAGCGACATATCGAGTGGGGAGGCCAGCTCGGCGAGGTTGACGAACGCGACCCGGTTGAGCTGCCTGGCGAGGTTGGCGATCGTGTCGCGGAAGCCGAAACCGGTGGGCTCCGATGGCTTGCGGTGATTCCCGACGAGCAGGAACGTGAGCTCGTCCTGATCCCAGCCAGCGGCGGTCCAGACCTCCTTGATGCGGTTGATGATCGCGATGTGGTTGTCAGCGACACCGCCTGGTGTGTTGCTCGGCTGCCCGCCGTTGGGGCCGACGGAGCCCAGCGAGTCTGTGCGGTCGTTCCCGCCGAAGGCGATCCGGATCAGGATCTTCTTCTCCGCCGGCTGCAGCTCGCGGACCCGGTCGAAAAACGCGATCAGGTGCTCGTCAGAGGCGTTCTGCAGGTTCAGGGCGCACAGCCTCGCACCGGCGCCTCCGGTCCAGTAGAGCGTGTGGTTGCTGAACCCATGGTCGATGGTCGTGTTCTCGAACCGCATGTACATCCCGAAGAACGGCCCGTGGATCACGTTGCTGTTGCCCTGGAACCAGTTGAACTCGAGATCGTTGAGATTGCGTTTCCCTGCTGGGACCTCGACCCAGCCCGACTCGATGCCGTATTCCTCCGCCATCGTGTCGATCGGGTCGTGCGTGTAGCTCTCGCCGAGGGTCTGCCGGACGCCTGGCTGCATCGTGGTGCCCCCGCCGAAGGGGCCGACGCCGTACGTGAAGTGCGCCCGGAGCGCCGCGGTCTCGTCGAAGTTGTTCTCAGGCCAGATGCCGTTGCCGATGCGGAGTCGCATGCCGGCCAGGAACCCAGGCCTGATCTGGATCACCGGGTTGAGGTAGCCGTAGGGGGTGTCATCGATCCCGCTGTCCGGGTTGTTGTAGAGCGACCATTCAGGCGGAGCGCCGAAGGGGATCAGCAGGCTGCTCTCGTTGACCTCGTTGCCCAGGCCGATCCCGACATCGCGGCCGGCGCCGAGGATGGGGGTGGCGTACATCTCGTAGCGTGCGCCCAGGGCGTGCGACCAGCCGTCCTGCCAGCCGAAGGAGTAGAACAGCTGGTTGCTGTCGCCGAGGCTGACGATGTCGATCCGCCTGGTCTCCGCCTGCTCGATGAGTTCCCGGATGATGTGCCGCTCGACAGTCTTCGGCGCCTTGGTGCCGGCGCTTCTCGAGGAAGGGCCGTTCTCGGACGCTGCGGACGTGAGCGTCATCGACAGGGCGAGGGTGGCGAGGCCCGCGATACCGATCTGCATCAGGGCTGATGGCGATTTGAATGAGCCGTGCACGATGTATCCCTCGAAAGTGCTCTGGATCTGGGAATCCGAATACTGAGCATACGGGCGGATCACCCTGATTCCAGCCTGAAATCCGCGATCCGGGAGAGATTCCGCCCCGCCGAAAACCTATTAGAATGACGTAGCGCCGGCGCCTCGTCGGCGATGCAGGCGTGGCGATCCGATCGCTCGCGGCGGATCTCTCCAGGGTGTGGCCCCACCCACAACTCGGCGGACGATTGGACAGCGAGCGACAGATCAATGAACGAGCAGCCCGCCATCAGCACCGAAACAGGCAAGCCCAACACCAAGGAAGCGCTCCTCGATTCCGCGGAGGCCCTCTTCGGTGATCGGGGCTACGAGGCGGTCGGCATCCGCGAGATCGTCGAGCGGGCCAACGCGAACCTCGCCGCGATCAAGTACCACTTTGGATCGAAGCGCGACCTCTACAACGAGACCGTCCGGCGGCTGCTCGAGCGCGCCAGAGCGGACGGCAACATCTGGGACCTGCTCAACGGCCCCTTCCAAGATCAGAACCACGCGGCCACCGCGCTCGGTTCTTTTATCGGGCTGCACTGCCTGCGTGTGCTCGAGGGCGGGGCTTCGTCGCTCGCGGCGCGGCTCTTCCTGATGGAAGGCATCTGGCCCAGCGAGGCGTTCCAGGATGTGATCAACGAGCACTTCAAGCCCTGCATGAAGAAACTCGAGGGCGTGATCCGGGCGATCAACCCATCCATCACAGAGCAGGAGGCGGTCATGCTCGCCAACAGCGTGATGGCGCCCATGGCGTATCAGCGGGTGTACCGCAAGATCATCGATTCGATGGCGGAAGAAAAACAACCGATTGAAACACATGCCCAAGTTCTCGGTAACTCCATTGCGTCGTTTGTCATCCGAGGTATCGGCGCCAACGATGGAATGCTCCAGGCGGCAGTCGAAGCGGCGCATGACGCGATCCGCGGCGTGACCAAGAGGTCAGACTGAACACCTGGGGGGTGAGAGAACCCGACCCATGATCGAATCTGCGCTGCAGCGCTCACGACACTTCAAACCTGCGATGTTCCTGTTGACGCTGGCCGCATGGCTGGCGCCGGCGGTGGTTGCATCGGCGCAGGCGCCCTCCCCTGTCAGGGTAGATAGCGTCCGCATGGAATCCGTCCAGCAACGAAGGGTGGTCACCGGCGAAATCCGAGCGGTGCACCGCTCGCGCGTCGCGTCGCAGGAAGAGGGCCTGCTCAAGGAATTGCTCGTCACGGAGGGTGATCCGGTCGAGCAGGGGCAGGCGCTGGCGACCATCGACGCCGCCCGGCTCGAGATCGCGCTCACCGGTCGCGAGGCGGACCTTCGTGCGGCGCAATCCATGATCGCGCAGCGCGAGGCGGAGCTCGAAACGCTCAGCCGCGATGTCGAGCGGCTGCAGAAGGCGGTCCGCAGCGGCGCTGCGAACGAGAAGGAAGTCCTCGATGCGCAATCGATGGTCAGCGCCGCGGAGGCGTCGCTGGCTGAGGCGCAGTCGCTGGCGGCATCGACCGAGGCGGCCATCAACCTGCTCCGCGTCCGGCTCGACGACACGACGATCCGGTCCCCCTTCGACGGCGTCGTCGTGATGCGCGAGGCGGAAGTCGGCGAGTGGCTCGACAGCGGCGACACGGTCGTGGAGGTCCTCTCGACGAACCCGCTCGAGGCGTGGCTGGACGTGCCGCAGCAGCTGCTGGGGCCGGCGCTCGCGAACAACACGAAGATCGAGGTCCTCGATGCCAGAACCGGCGGCGTCATCGCCAGCGAGCACGGCAAGGTCATCCCGCTGGTCGATCAGCGCGCCAGGACGTTCTCGCTCGTGGTCAATGTGAGCAACGACGAGGGCGACATCGCGCCGGGCGTCGCGGTCACCGGCTCGGCGCCGACCGGCGAGATCGTCGATCGCCTGACCATCGACCGTGACGCGATCCTGCGCAACGAAACCGGTCCTTATGTGTACGTCCTCCGCAGCGGAGGTGATGGAGCGCCGGAGACGGCGCAGCTCGCGCCGATCTCGCCCCTCTTTGATTTCAAGGGGCGCCTGGTGATCGCAGCTGGCGCACTTCAGGAGGGCGACCGCATCGTGATCGAGGGCAACGAGCGGCTCTACCCCACAGCGCCGGTCGTTGTGACCGAGCCCGACCGGCCAGGCATCGCCGAGCGCGACGCTGGCCCGGTGAGCGCCGGCGTCAATGACGACGCGGTGAACCAGAGCGTCGGAGGCTGAGCAGTGGACCTGATCAAACTCTCGATCAAAGACCCGGTCACCATCGCGGTCGGCGTGATCCTCGTGCTGCTCGCAGGCGTGCTGGCGATCCAGCGCGTGCCGATCCAGCTGACGCCCAACGTCGAGGACACCGTGATCTCGGTCACGACGTTCTGGGAGGGCGCGAGCCCCAACGAGATCGAGCAGGAGATCGTGGACAAGCAGGAGGAGAAGCTCCAGGGCCTGAGCAACCTCACCGCGATGACGAGCCAGAGCATGCAGGGGCAGGGGACGATCCGCCTCGAGTTCCGCGTCGGCACCGACAAAGACATCGCGATGCGCGAGGTCAGCGACAAGCTCCGCGAGGTCCCGGACTACCCGGAGAACGCGGACGAGCCGGTCGTTGAGGACTCCGATCCGGAGAACCGCGACTACATCGCGTGGATCATCTTCTCGTCCACCGATCCCGGCTTCGACATGCGCACGATGCAGGACTTCGCGCTCGACCACATGAAGCCTGCGATGGAGCGCGTCCCAGGCGTCTCCGAGGTCAACGCGATGGGGGGCGTCGAGCGCGAGCTGCAGATCCGATTCGAGCCGTTGGACCTCGCCCACCGCGGCGTGACCTCGACGCAGCTCGTCAACGCGATCCGCGGCGCCAACCGCAACGTCTCCGCTGGTGAGCTCGCCGAGGGGAAGTCCAACGTGCGCGTGCGCACGATCGGTCAGTACGAATCGGTGCAGGACGTCGAGCAGACGGTCATCGCCAACGACGAGGGCGGCCCGGTCCGGATCGGCGATGTCGCGGAAGTGGTCGAGACGTACAAGGAGCCGACAGGCTTCGTGCGATCCAAGGGTGAGGAGGTCCTGGCGCTCAACGTGCAGCGCGAGATCGGCTCGAACGTGATCGAGGTGATGCAGGGCATCCGCGCCGAGATCGACCGGATGAACATGCCGGGCGGGATGCTCGACGCCGAGGCGAGGCGCCTGGGCATCAACGGCGAGTTCAAGCTCGTGCAGGTCTTTGACCAGACGGTTTACATCGACCAGGCGATCGCGCTGGTGCGGAGCAACATCTGGATCGGCGGCGCCCTGGCGGTGCTCGTGCTCATCCTGTTCCTGCGTTCGGTGCGCTCGGTGGCGATCATCGCGCTGACGATCCCGATCTCGGTGGTCGGCGCGGTCGTCGTGCTCGTCGCGCTGGGGCGCAGCGTGAACGTCATCAGCCTCGCCGGCATGGCCTTCGCGGTCGGCATGGTCGTGGACAACGCGATCGTGGTGCTGGAGAACATCTTCCGCAGGCTCGAATTGGGTGAGAAGCCGATGCAGGCGTCGTACAACGGCGCGAAGGAGGTGTGGGGCGCGGTGATGGCCTCCACGCTGACGACGATCGCGGTCTTCCTGCCCATCCTGCTGATCGAGGAGGAAGCGGGGCTGCTCTTCCGCGACATCGCGCTGGCGATCATCGCGGCGGTGACGATCAGCCTCATCGTCTCGATCACCGTGATCCCATCGGCCGCGGCGCGGTTCCTCAGGCCTGTCAACCACGAGAAGAAGCAGCACAAGCACCTGAAGTTCCTCTTCGCGCTCGCAGCGCCGCTGCACAAGGCGCCGGACTGGGTCGCCGCTGGGGTGTACAAGCTCTGCGGCTCGACGATCGTTCGGCTCTCGGTGGTGCTGGTGATGATCGTCGGCTCGCTGGTCGCGGCGCTGGCGCTGCTGCCCCCTGCGGATTATCTGCCCAAGGGCAACCGGAACCTGATCTTCGGCCTGATGATCCCGCCCTCTGGGTACAACCTCGAGCAGAAGCGGCTCCTCGCCCAGCGCGTGGAATCGACGATCGAGCCGTACTGGGAGGCAGCGCCGTCGTACGACGGCACGCCGGCGACGAGAGACCCGGCGACGCTGCCGCAGGTGGCGACATTCGATTACGCGACGATGTCGCCCGGCCCGTCCGTGACGCCGCCGCCGATCCCGAACTACTTCTCTGTCGCGACGACCGGGATGGGGATGTTCCACGGCGCGATCGCCGATGACGATGGGCGCGTGGTGGACATCATCCCGCTCTTTGCGCACGCGACGCGCAACGAGATGACGCCCGGCGTGATCGCGTTCGCGTTCCAGCTCCCGCTCTTCCGCGTGGGAGGCACAACCGGCTCTGCGGTGAAGATCGACTTTGTCGGTGATGATCTGACCGAGGTCTCCAACGCCGCCTCGGTTTTCATGATGGATCTCGCAGGCAAGTACGGCTTCGCGTCGGTGCAGCCCGATCCTTCGAACTTCAACATCCTGGGCCCCGAGCTGCGCATCGTCCCGGACCGCGTGCGTCTCAGCGAGGTCGGGATGACCCCGGCGGACCTGGGTCTCTCGGTGCAGGCCAACGGCGATGGCGCGATCATCGGCGAGTACCGCCAGCAGGGCGAGTCGATCGATCTGAAGCTGATCGCGAAGAACGCGGTCGGGCAGCGCGACATGCAGGGGCTCGAAGACCTGCCCATCGCGACGCCGATCGGGCGTGTGGTGCCGCTCTCGAGTCTTGCAACGCTGGAGCGAACGACGAGCGCGCCGCAGATCAACCGCGTCGATCGCAGGCGAGCGGTCACCCTGCAGTTCACGGCGCCCGAGGGCGTGCCGCTGGAAGAGGCGATGGACGAGCTGGCGGTGATGATCGAGGCGGACCGGGCGTCCGGCGCGATCCCGCCGACGGTGGACACGCTCTTTGCTGGCTCTGCGAGCAAGCTCGCCGCGGTGCGCACGGCGCTGCTGGGCGATGGGACACTGCTCGGCCTGCTCAACAGCTCGCTCTTCCTCGCGCTGCTCGTCGTTTACCTGCTGCTGTGCGTGCTCTTCCAGAGCTTCGTGACGCCTCTGGTCATCATGGCGAGCGTGCCCCCTGCGACGCTGGGTGGGTTCATCGCGCTCTTCCTGATCTTCCTGTGGAGCACGACGAACCGGTACATGCCGATCCAGTCGCTTGATGTGCTGACGATGTTGGGCTTCGTGCTGCTCATCGGCATCGTGGTGAACAACGCGATCCTGATCGTGCACCAGGCGCTGAACTTCCGCGCCGGCGATGAGCAGCTGCACACCGCGCCGATGTCGCCCAGGGAGGCGATCCGCGAGTCGGTGCGCTCGCGCGTGCGGCCGATCTTCATGGGGTCGCTGACCTCGGTGGGGGGCATGGCGCCGCTGGTGCTGATGCCGGGCTCCGGCTCGGAGCTCTACCGAGGGCTTGGCGGCGTCGTGCTGGGCGGCCTGCTGCTCTCGACGTTCTTCACGCTCGTGCTGGTGCCGCTGTTGCTGAGCCTGGTCTTCGACGTGCAGGCGTTCTTCTCGCGCAGCAAGGCGCCGCAACCGGCGGTGGCTGGCGCCTGATCAGGTCCGCTCAACAAGGCGGTCGATGAGGAAGCTCGATTGTTCGAGCGCCTGATCGGTGAATGGGCCGAAGCGCTCGCGGACCTCCCGGAACATCCGATCGAACGCGGCGCGGTCCTGCCCGCTGGCGATATCTCGCAGCTCGCTCGCGGCGCGCACGAAGGCGTCGGTGACCTCGTCCGTTCTCGGGTTGTGCATCTGGATGGAGGCGTACAGCGCCGAGGACTGCGCGAAGTGCCTCGCGGTGAGCAGCATGTCCATCAGGTAGACAGGCGAGGTGAACTCCAGCGTTTCATCGACCGCGACGTCGAGGCTCGCGAGCGTCTTGCCCAGGACCTCGGTCGAGAAGTGCGTGAGCACCTGCACGATCGCCATCGCGCTGTCGTGCGATTCAGGGGTGGTCTCCAGCACGTTGAGGCCCCTCGCGTGGAGCATCGCGCGGAGCCAGGGGAGCCATGGGTCGTTGTCCTTGATCCGTCCCGAGGTCAGCACGAAGCGCTGTCCCTGCAATGAGTGGACGGTCGGGCCGAAGAGGGGGTGGGCGCCGATGACTGTCGCTTCGGACGACTCCACCATCGCGCGCACCGGGGCGTCCTTGATCGAGGTCAGGTCCATCAGCAGCGCATCAGGACGAACGTGCGGTCCGATCGCGCGGATCACCTCGTCGGTCGCGTCGATCGGGACGGAGACGACGACGACGTCCGCGTGCTTGGCCGCTTCTTCGTTGGTCAGTTGCGTGCCGAGGTCCGCGATCATCACCGCATGACCGAGATCCGCGAACATGTCCGCCATGCAGGCGCCCATCTCGCCCCGGCCGCCGATGATGGCGATGGTCTTGGGTTCGATGTTCTCCGGGACTTCCGCCTTGAGCGCCGCCTGCCTGTCACGGCTCGCCCAGAGGGTCAGGCGCCAGATGCTCTCGATGACCTCAGGCGACAACCCAAGCGGGACGGCGCGCTGGCGCCGGTCTTCGAGGAGCTCGCGCTCGCGGTCGAAGTCGCGGATGGCGGTCCCGGTGGCGCGCTTGTACGCGGCGACTTCCGAGACGAGCCCATTCCGGCGCGCGAAGAGCGGGAGGATCTCGTGATCCACCTAGGCGATCATCGCGCGCAGCAGCGCGAGCGGGCGTCCGTGTTGGGCTGGGTCGTGGGGCATAGGGTTGTTTTCGGGCGTTCGAGTGCGCGAGTTCAGCGATCGGGCGTGATTTCGTCGTCGAGCCTGAAATAGTCGAGGATCACCCGCCTGGGGTCCTCGGATCGGGTCAGTTCGACGACGTTGAGCAGCCGCTGGAGGTCCCGCTTTGTTTTCGCCTCGATCTCGCTGGGATCGATGGCGTCGTGGTCGAGTGAGCCGCTGATGCGCCAGCGTTCTGGGATCGACGTTGGCTCGAAGACACCCAGCTTCGCCAGCGTGATGACGCAGTGCTGGAGCCTGCCCCCATCGCCTCCCTTGCCCAGCGCTTTGAGGCGCAGCTCGTCCTCGTCGAAGTCCTCGTGGCCGAGTTCTTCGGCGGCAGTGGAGATGCGCACGAGCAGGTCGGCGGAGGGGTTCGCCCACTCGACGAAGCGGTGCTGGATGGCGAGGTCGTCTGCGCTGTAGAGCAGCGCGCACGTCGAGGGCTCGCCATCGCGTCCGGCGCGGCCGATCTCCTGGTAGTAGGACTCGAGGCTCCCTGGGAGCTGCGCGTGGATGATGAAGCGGATGTCCGGTTTGTCGACACCCATGCCGAAGGCGTTGGTCGCCAGCAGCAGCAGGTTGTCGTCCGGCGTTGCCTCGATGAAGCGGCGGTAGACGCGCTTCTTCTGGGAAGGGTCGAGCCTGCCGTGGTAGATCGCGATGGGGCGGTCGGTGCGCTTGCGGAGCAGGTCCGCGAAGCGGTCGAGGTCCTTGATGAGGGCGAAGTAGACGATGCCGGTGCCCTGGTGCTGGCCGGCGATCTGCAGGATCTCCTTGATCTTGTCCTCGTCGTCCCAGACATCGCGCGATCCGATCGCGAGGTTGGGGCGGTCCACCGCCGCGGCGAAGGTCGGCATGGAATCGTCGTCGAATCCGAGCGTCCGCTTGATGTCCTCGCGGCATTCGGGCGTCGCGGTGGCGGTGAGCGCGATCGTGACCGGTGATCCGAGCTGCTCGCGGAACTCGCCGACCAGCTGGTACGCAGGGCGGAGGTCGTGCCCCCAGCGGGAGATGCAGTGGGCCTCGTCGATGGCCAGGAGCTTGACGCCACCGGGGACGCTTTCGAGCGCCTCGACAAACTCCGGCTTGTGCATGCGCTCGGGGGTCGCGTAGACGATCTCGAACTCGCCATTGGCGATGCGGTCGTACCGCATGAGGCGTTCTTTCTTGTCGAGCGTGCTGTTGATGTAGACGGCGCGGATGCCCTTCTTCTTGAGCGCCGCGACCTGGTCCTCCATCAGCGCGATGAGGGGGCTGAAGACGAGGGTGATCCCAGGCTGCTCCATCGCGAGCGCCGGGAGCTGGAAGCAGAGGCTCTTGCCGGAGCCTGTGGGCATGATGGTCAGCGCACTGGCGCCGGTCATCAGGCGTTCGATGACGCGCTGCTGGATGGGGCGGAGGGCGTCGAAGCCGAAGCGATCGCGCAGGACGGTGTCGATCCGGGTGCGCATGGAATCGGTGATCGCGGGGGCGTCTGGCATGGGTTGTCAGGGTAGGCGGGGCATCGGCACATGGGCGCATGAAAAAGGGCGGCCCCTGGATCGGGCCGCCCTTGTAGCTCAATCAGAATGTCGATCAGTTGCTGATCGGCTCCTGCGTCAGCGGGTCACGCAGGGGCAGCTCGGTGTTGGAGCCGCCGAAGAAGTCGTCCATCGACGCGCGGCCTTCGAGGTCGCCGCCTTCGATCTCGGACCAGTTGCCGACGATCATGAAGAGCATGTTGTCGGGGTGCAGGTGCTCCTTGGCGACGCGGAGGACGTCCCTGGTGGTGACGCTCCGCACGTTGTCGCGGTAGGACTGCCAGTACCCCTCGGGGCGGTTGGTCCACTCGTCGTCGATGAAGAGGTTGACCGTGGCGCCCTTGGACTCGAACGTCCGGGGGAACGTCTCGATCATCGAGGACTTGGAGGTCTCCAGTTCCTCGGCGGTGATCGGCTCGGTGCGGATGCGGTCGATCTCGTCGAAGATCAGCTTCGCCGCGAACGCGACGGTGCGGTTCTTCGACTGGTAGAAGGACTGGAACTCGCCGTCCATCTCCGCTGGCATCGAGAACCTCGAGCCGGCGGAGTAGGCGAGGCCCTCATCGGAGCGCACCTTCTTGGTGATGCGGCTGGTGAAGCCGCTGCCGCCCAGGACGTCGTTCATGATGCGGAGCGGGAAGAAGTCGGGGTGATCGCGCTGCACGGTGCGGTGACCGATGGCGACCTTGCCCTGGGGGATGTCCTTCTCGACGCGGTAGACGCCGCCGGCGAAGTCGTT
>CAYGNN010000034.1:15284-17914 GCA_964351165.1 uncultured Phycisphaeraceae bacterium | reverse complement strand
ATCGCTCGAGCACTTCGCCATCGGTGCGCGATCGACGCCGATCGTTGTTGACGCCGCGCAGCAGCAGGCGGATCTCGATGGCCTGCGACTCGCGCTCCCCGGGGCGCACAACCGCGACAACGCGCACCTCGCGTCCATCGCCGCATCAACGGTCCTCAACCGCGCTGGCGTCAGCGCAACGACAAACGAATGCGCACGGACGCTCGCGGCGTTCAAGTCGCTGCCGCACCGGCTGGAGTTGGTCGCTGATGTTGACGGTCTCCGCGCGTACAACGACTCGAAATCGACCACGCCTGAATCCGCGGCCCGCGCGATCGAGGCGATCATGTCTGCCATGAATGACATGGAAGACGCGGGCGATGGGGGGGCGCCGGCGATCCATTTGATCGCTGGCGGCTCCGACAAGGGCGCTGATTTCGCCCCGCTCGCCGAGGCCGCAGTCAGGTGCGCGGCTGTCTACACGATCGGCCTGACCGGCCCGGCCATCGCCGCTGCGGTGAAGGCGGCGGGAGGGCAGGTCCACGAGTGCGGCGATCTGCCGACCGCGGTCGCCCAATCTATAGAAATGGCCAGCGATCGAGGCGTGATCCTGCTGAGCCCCGCCTGCGCATCGTACGATCAGTTCAGGAGTTACGATGAACGCGGCGAGGCCTTCACGCGGCTGGTTCGGGACGGGATTGCGTGCCGAACAAAGCCTGAAAAAATATCCAAATAAAACCCTGACACGGCTTGACAAATGTTCTGTGGATAGCAAACCTATCGGGAACCAAACATTCCCACCCGCAGGAGGCATTTGCTATGGTCGCGACCTTGGACAAAAAAGCACGGACGAACGGCCGTTCAACGGCCTCAAACAGCAGGGCAACCGCCCCCACGGAAGAAACAAAGACCATGGCAGCCGCCCCCAAACTCACTGAAAAGGAAGCCAAGGCCAAGGCCGAGGCCCTCGACCGCACCGTCACCCAGATCGAACGCAACTTCGGCAAGGGCGCCATCATGCGTCTCGACGAAGAGGCGTACCTCTCGATCCCCGGCATCCCCACCGGCACCATCTCCCTGGACCTCGCCCTCGGCGGCAAGGGATTCCCCAGAGGCAGGATCATCGAGGTGTACGGCCCGGAATCCTCCGGTAAGACCACCGTCGCGCTGCACGCGGTCGCGAGCATCCAGAAGCTCGGCGGCGTCGCGGCCTTCATCGATGCCGAGCACGCGCTGGACCCCTCCTGGGCCCGCCGTATCGGGGTCGATATCGACGACCTGCTCGTCTCGCAGCCCGACTGCGGCGAGCAGGCGCTGGAGATCTGCGAGCTGCTCGTCCGCTCCAACGCGGTGGACCTGATCGTCGTGGACTCCGTCGCGGCCCTGATTCCAAGGGCCGAAATCGATGGCGACATGGGCGACAGCCACGTCGGTCTGCAGGCCAGGCTCATGAGCCAGGCGATGCGCAAGCTCACCGGCGCCATCGCCAAGGGCGACTGCACCGTCATCTTCATCAACCAGATCCGCGAGAAGATCGGCGTGATGTTCGGCTCCCCCGAAACCACCCCAGGCGGCCGGGCGCTGAAGTTCTACGCCTCCGTCCGTCTTGATGTCCGCCGCACCGGCGCGATCAAGGAGGCGGACAAGACGGTCGGCAGCCGTGTCCGCGCCCGCGTCGTGAAGAACAAGGTGGCCCCGCCCTTCCGCGATGCGGAGTTCGACATCATGTACGACGAGGGCATCTCGACCTCCGGCGACCTGCTGGATCTGGCGGTCAACGAGAACATCGTGGACAAGTCCGGCGCCTGGTTCAGCTACGGCGACACCCGCCTGGGGCAGGGCCGGGAGAACTCCAAGCGGCTCCTCCGCGAGACCCCTGAGCTTTACGAAGAGATCCGCCGGGCGGTCCTCAGGGCCAAGGGGGTCCCGGTCGGGGATGACCCGATCAAGCCCAAGGGCGATGCTGAGGTCGAGGGCAAGGCCGCTGGGGATGCCCCGGTGGTCGAGGTCCCGGCCAAGCAGGCGAAATCGGCCAAGGCCTGACGTGTCCCGGCTTCGCCGGAATCCGGCATGATTTCAGCCATATGAGCGTTTTTTCACGATCCCGCGTCCACTCCAGGACGCGGGATTTTTTTCGGATCGCTGGAACCGGGGCGCGGGGGGCAGCCGTATCTGTACCTGAATGTATCTGGAAGAACGAGCCATCCGTGCATCTGGTCTGCGATCCCGGCGAGCCGGGGCGCGAGCAATCGCACTCCAAAGCCCTTGGCGGCTTGCCCTTGGCCTCCGCGCCGGTATCCTTGCCGGTCCAATCGTCGCGGCTGTGGCGGAATTGGCAGACGCGCTAGGTTCAGGTCCTAGTGGGGGTAAAACCCCGTGGAGGTTCGACTCCTCTCAGCCGCATTCAAACCAGTCGAAGGAATAATGACAGGCTCAGGACGGTCCGGGCTTGCCTCGAATCAGATCTGTTTCACCAGCACCCAGCCGCGACACGCCCTGACCGGCGGAGCCGCGGCAAGGGCGCATCGCAAGCCCACTGCGAGACACACCAACGTAATCGACACCGACAGGCAGATTCGCGGGCCCCGTTGAACTGCCGAACAGCGCGTGTCGGAAGGAGCGCATCACAAATTCCCGCACGGAGATGAGTT
>CAYGNN010000034.1:10994-15274 GCA_964351165.1 uncultured Phycisphaeraceae bacterium | reverse complement strand
CGCATCACATGCCCACGAATCGCCAGAACAAAGGTTTCACCCTCGTCGAGCTGCTGGTGGTTATCAGCATCATCGCGCTGCTCATCGGGATCCTGATCCCGGCGATCGGCAAGGCCCGCACGTCTGCCCGCGTCGCGGTTGACCTCGCGAACATGCGGTCGCACGGCATCGGCGCCGCCTCGTACGTTGGCTCGAACAAGGGCAGCATGCCCAACGTCAACCCCGGTGATGGCAAGACCGGCATCGGTATCGCGACCCGCGGTCCCAAGCAGCACCCCTCCCGTTTCTTCGGCGGTGAGCTGAACCCCGTCAACGAATGGGATTGGACCGGCGAAGGCATCATGCACGGCAACGTCTGGAAGGCCTACAACCTCGCGTTCGGCGAGTACATCGTTGATGGCGCCGGCGGGCTTGATCTCCTCAACGAAGTCTTCCTCTCCGCTGGCGCTTCGAACGACCGCGGCAACTACGCGGCGCTCCGCGGCGTCCGTCCCGGCGATGACGACCTCCCCGCCTTCCCCAAGGGGTACATCTCTGATGGCCCCGGCGGCGACACCATCCAGTCGCTGAACCTCTCTGACACCGTTGCCGATGGCGTCAGCGCCGGCAACATCACGTTCACCCAGCCGACCTTCCGCTACACCTTCACCGCGGTTGTCGGCGACGGCATCCAGGGCAACCAGTTCCTCGGGAGGTACTTCTGGGGCAAGACTGAGGGCGGCGGCGGCACCGGCTCCCCGACCAACTCGTGGTGGGACGCCGGCGGCGGCTCCAACACCTGGGTCAACTTCCGCAACTACATCAAGCAGAGCTCCTACGCGCACCCCTCCGCGAAGGTCATGTTCTGGGATCCGTACGCGACCAACAGCGCTGGCAGCTACCTCGTCAGCGGCGCCATCAGCCCCGCCGTCATGATCGACGGCAGCGCCCGCGTCACGACTCCCGCCGATGAGTGCCTCGACATGAACTCCAGCAACGATCTCCGCAAGATCAGTGACGCGTTCGAGGGTGGCGATTACATCAGCACCACGTTCCGCTGGCGTGACGGCAGCCAGTTCGCCGGCGCCCCCGCCTGGTTCATGACCGGCATCTGGGGTGTGAGCACCCGCGACTTCGGCGGCAAGAACGACAGCTGATCGAGCCCCGGTTTTTCCCTGCTGGGACCTGATTCCAGCAGGAAGCCAATCTTATCCACGACCCAACAATGCATGGTGGCGATCTGAATCTGAGATCGCTACCATGCATTGTCTTTCCGAGACTCAGGAGCCAGACCTCGTGAACAAGTCCCAGATCATCAAAGTCGCCATCGCAGTCATCCTGCTCATCACCGCGCTGGTGATCATCGTGACCTCATTGACCGGTGGTGGCGGCGAGGACACGCTGCCTGAAACACAGAACCTGCTCCGCTGATCCCAACAGATCAGTCCCGGAACTAACCAGTTGATCCTCGATGGCCACCCTGCACAGGGTGGCCATTTTTCATTCATTGCTGATCATCACGATCGCCTCCCGGTATGCTGGCGACCGGATATGGGCGCCGATCGAACACAACACCGCCGGATCATCGCTGGGATCGATGAAGCAGGCTACGGCCCACGCCTCGGTCCGCTGGTCATCGGTTGCGCCGTGTTCAGCATCCCTGCGACCGATGACGAGGCCCCCGACCTCTGGGACCTCCTGCGTCCTGCTGTTGTCCGCTCCGCAGGCAAGTCGGACGCGTCCAAGGTCCCCATCGATGATTCCAAGCGGCTGAAGCTCGCCAACACAGCGCCGAAGCCGCTGCTGCACCTCGAGCGAGGCGTCCTCCCATGCCTCGCGCAGCTGGACCGGAAGCCTGCGACCGACGCCGACCTCTTCGAGGCGCTCGGCGTCCAGTGCGACGCGTTCCCCGGTGAACCAGGCCCCGCCTCCACAGCGCTGCGCGAGCCGCAGATCGACATCCTCGCCAACGCGCTGAGCAGGGCGATGCACGCCGCGAGGGTGGAGCTGCTGGGGCTCTCCTGCCAGGCGATCGACGCGGACCGGTTCAACCAGGCGCTCCGCGAGTTGGGCCCCAAGTCGGAGGTGAGTTTCAGCGCCGTCGGCCGCTACCTCCACGGCGTCTGGCGGCGGTGGGGCGATGAATCCCCGATGGTCGCGATCGACCGCCAGGGCGGACGCAAGCGTTACGGCGCCCAGCTGGTCCGCGCGATCCCAGGCGTCGTGGTGACGCCCCGATCCGAGGAGGACGAGCGGAGCGTCTACCGCATCGAATCAGCAGGCGCCGGCGACAAGCAGCAGATGGACGTGCGTTTCGAGGTCGGCGGCGATGACCGCCACCTGCCCATCGCGCTTGCGTCGATGGCGGCGAAGCTCGTCCGCGAACGCCTGATGCTGCGGTTCAACGCCCATTGGACCGCGAAGGCGCCGAACGTCAAACCGACCGCCGGGTACGGCGTCGATGCGCGGCGCTGGATCGAAGAGATGAAACCAATCCTGAGCAAGGACGAGATGCGACAGCTCGTACGCAACGCATGACCAGCGAAGATCCGAACCACGCCCTCGACAAGCGGATGCTCGATCACGCTGCGAAGGCCGCCTGGAGGGGGCAGGGCAGCGTCGAACCCAACCCGATGGTCGGTTGCGTGATCGGTACACCAGCCGGCCAGGTGCTCGCGGTCGGGCACCACCGCGAGTTCGGTGGCGCCCACGCCGAGGTGGACGCGCTCCAGCGCTGCAAGGCGCTGGGGCACGAGACCGCCGGCGCGACCGCCTGGGTCACGCTCGAGCCATGCTCGCACCAGGGGAAGACGCCGCCCTGCGCCAAGGCGCTCATCGAGGCGAAGGTCGCGCAGGTCGTCATCGCGCTGCAGGAGCCGGGCGATGTCGCCAAGGGCGGCGCTTCAATGCTGCGGGAGGCTGGCATCGAGGTCCGGTTCACCGACGCCAGCCGGAAGGCGACGCTGCTGAATCAGCCCTACGTCAAGCGGATGGCGACCGGCCTGCCCTGGATCACCGCCAAGTGGGCGCAGACGATCGATGCGCGGATCGCAACACGCACCGGCGAATCGCAGTGGATCTCCAACGAGCGCTCCCGCGCTGAGGTCCACCGGCTCAGGGGTCGCGTCGATGTCATCATGACAGGCGTCGGGACGGTGCGCACGGACGACCCATCGCTGACAGCGCGGGGGCAGTCGAAGCTGCGCCGCACGCCGAAGCGCGTCGTGATCGACCCGACGCTGCGCACGCCGCTGCGCTCGAAACTTGTCCAGACTGCTGCCGAGGTCCCGACGATGATCGCGTGCGAGCCGGTCGGTTCCGAGAGCAGGAAGGAACGGGCATCGGCGCTGGAAGCGGCCGGTGTGACGCTCCTCGAAACGCCGCTGGCCGGCGCGAGGCTGGACCTGCAGCGCCTCATGCGCACGCTCGCGCAGGATCACGACGCGGCCAACGTGATGGTCGAATCAGGACCGGGGCTGATGGGTTCGCTCCACCGGGAGCGGCTGATCGATGAGTACTGGGTCTTCGCTGCGCCGCTGCTGCTGGGCGACCCTGAGGGGATGCCAGCCTTGCACGCAGGGCCAGCGCCCAAGCTCGCCGATGCGCAGCGGCTGCAGCTGATCCGCATCCGCCGCTTCGGCGATGATGCGCTGATGATCTACCGCAAGCCGGCGCCGGTCAGCAGCGAGGGAGTCTCCGCTTCCTCGTAAACGCGGAAGACCTGGCCTGAACGGAGGACCAGTGCGCCGCGTTCCAGGACGCCAGCCTCGATCGTTTCCATCGGACCACCGCCGAAGTCGTAGAGGGTGATCGACGCGATGGGGCGGTACGTCTCAGGGGGCTCGGTGCTCAGCCCGGTCGCCGGTGTTTCTGTGAGCGCCGCGAGCAACGCCGTGATCGGCGCGGTCGGGGCGTCGCCCAGCGTGGCGCCGGTCGCGTCGAGCAGCCGCCAGTTCTCGATGCCGCGTTCGTACCTGGCTTCCGGTTGCCCCGCGATGCGCACGGAGAGCGCGCCGATGTTGGGGCCGATCGTCTCCGCCGCGACCGCGGACAGGTACCGCTCGCCGGTGAGCGACACAGACTCGATGGGCTCGATGTTCAGGACGACGAGCGTCTCCCCATCATTGATCGAGGCGTAGACGAGCTTGCCGGAGAGGTCCGCAGGGCCGCCGATCGCGAGCGTCTGCGTGCGCGTCGTCGTGCGGATCTGCCCATCGTCGGGGTTCATCGCGCGTTGGTCTTCCTCCACGCGGACGGTCAGCCGCGGCGAGCTGAGGCCGGTCTGCGTGGGATTGAGCACA
>CAYGNN010000034.1:0-10984 GCA_964351165.1 uncultured Phycisphaeraceae bacterium | reverse complement strand
CCGGGGCGGTCTAGGAAGCGCTCGATGGTCAGCGACCCAACGGCGCCGAGCAGCTCGGTCGCCGCGGCGTCGTTGGCGCGCGACTGCACCGGCTGGCGGAGGAACCAGCGGCCCTCGATTCTGGCCAGATCGACCCCGGCGCCCTGACCTGGCGCCCGCAGGGCGATGCGCGAGGTCCGCTCGCCGACCGAGGTCAGCGGCGACTTCACACGCCACGACGCAGGTCCAGGGCTTGTCAGCGCGCGGAAGATCTGGTCGTCGATCGCGCCGGTCCGCCGACCATCGACCTCAATCAGCCGCCGCCCGCCGAGCGTGGACGAATCGAAACTCACGCGGTGCGTCTCGCCGCCAGCGACCGTGATCTCGACACCGAGCGCAGGCTCGATCGTCTCGAACCTGGATGCGCTCTCTGCCGATTCATCGCGGAGATCGCACAGCGCCCGGACCATCGCGCGGACGGCCGTCGGTTGCGCCGGCCAGGGTTCGGTGGAAGCGCCACCTCCGGATTCGAGGTGGATCGTCCAGCCGCCTGCAGGGGTCCGCGTGACCACCGAGGCTTCGTTGCCAGCGATGGGTTCGACGCGGATCGTCTCGACCTGCGAGGGATCGAGCCTGAGGAGCGAGCCTGCATCGCCAGTGGTCGTGGCGTTGGTCGGCGCGATGAGCAGCGCGACCCCAACGATCGAAAGGGCGAGGACGAGCAGGAGCGAGATCACCATGGCGCTTCGTGACATGGCGCCAGTGTAACTCCGCGGCTCAGCCGCGCCAGAGCCGCAGCAGCACGCCGGTCAGCAGGACCAGCACCGGCATCCCAGCGATGATCGCCCAGCGCAGCGCCGCCAGCGGTCCGGGGTTCATCGCAGGCAGGCGAGACGTGCCGGACGCGCCGGGGCCCGCCGCGATCGTGTCGTCCTGATGCGCCAGCCACGCGACGCTCGCGTCGAAGAGCTCCGCGTTGCCAGGGGTGACCGAGACTGTGCGGCCGTTGACGTTCGTGGACTCGCGTGTGATGACATCGGTGAACCAGCCATTAGCGCCCACGACGACGATGCGTTGCGTGCTCGAAGCGCCGCTTGGCGCTGCCCGCTCCGCTGCGAGGGCGACAGTCCAGGGGCCATCGGTCAGGTCCACACCTCGATCGGGGGTCGGTGCATCGGCGAGCATCGCCCGCTGCGCCGGCGAGAGCGCCCGGAAGGCGACCCATTCCATCTCCCCCCAGGCGGTGTCGCTGTCATCGATCGACAGGATCGGCCACGTCGTGACCGCTGGGTTCTCGGCAACCTCGATGGGGCAGGGCCACGCGAGCCGCGTCGCGAGGCCGTTGATCGCGCCGCCGATGGGGTTCGAATCATCCGCCCTTCGGAGGACGAACTGCCCATCCACGACAGCGCCGTTGGGGGTGTTCATCTTCTGGAGCATCGCGGCGCCGGTGCGCACGCGGATGCCGAGCCCCTCGAGCGGCGTCGCCATCGGATCAGGCTCGCCGATCGCAGGGAGCGTCGATGCATCGAAGGAGAAGAGCACGTTCTCGCCGCTCTCGAGGAGCCCCTGCACGGCGCTCGCGTGCCGCGCCATCCGCTCCGCGCCGGCGGAACTCCGCACAGAGACCGGGAACGTCACCCAGACGACCGGCCTTGTCGATCCGTCTCCCCCAGGCGCGAAGGTTGGCCTCGGCATCGCGGCGCCTGGCGCCCATTCCGCGATGCGGATGTCGCGCAGTCGGAGCGATTCCAGCAGCGAACCGAACGCGCGGTCGGCGTCCGGTGTCAGCGCCCGGCCCTCGTCGTCGAGCTGTCGTTCACCAGCGCCATGAACCAGCACCACGACCGGCGCGGATTGCGATCCGGTCAGCGAACCGATCGCCGCAGAGAGCAGCGACTCACCGACAAACCGCAGGTCCGCAGCGCCGGTGCTCGCGGAATCGATCAAGGTCGAAGGCGGGAAGATCGCCTGCATCGGGACAGCCCTCGCCTGCTCGCCGGCGATCACCAGCGCCCCAGCGCCCCCCTCGATCGTGCGCATCGCAGCCAGCGACTGGATCGGTTTGAGTCTGTCCACAGCGTCCTGCGTCCTGGCGATCGAGTCGCGCAGCGCCAGGATCGAATCCGCAGCGCCGCCCAGGTCGACCTGCCCTGCCAGCCCCATCGAGACTGTCGAGAGCGCCGCGTCGAGGGAGTCGAGGTCCACCAGCAGCGCCTTCTGCGTCGAGGCGACAGCGATCGCCGCGGCATCGACCGAAACCAGACCTGAATCCCCGATCGAATCGTCGAGCGCCGCCTCCGAAGCGCTCAGCGCCTCGTCGATCGACCCTGCCAGCAGCCGCGCCGCCGCGGCGATGCGTTCGAGGTTCGAGCCGTTGGGGTCGTCCGCGCTCAGTGTGGCGCGCTGCTCGAGCACCGAAGTCGAGATCGCGTTGAGCCGGTTGATCGCTGAGCGCGTCGCGTCGATCGCTTCGCGCAGGACACCCTCGTGCCTGGCGACCTCCGGCTCGATCGAGGCGGAGATCCGCCCCAGCAACGCGCCGAACTCATCGCGTCCGCCGGCGGCGCCCAGATCGATCTCGGTGACAGTGAGCTGATCGCTGCCGCGCGCCAGCCCATCGAGCACATCGCGGAGCCGCAGCGTGGCGCGAGCGTCGAGCGACGCGTAGTCCGCCGCGATGACAACCTCGACCGGCTCGGAGAGGTTCGACAGCAGCGTCGCGGTCCGGGGCGAGAGCGTGTGCTCGCGCGTCGCGGTGACGTCCATCCGCAGGCTCCACCGCGTCGCCATCGCGCTGGCGATGACGCACGACGCGGTGACCGCGAGCAGGATGATCGCGGTGGAAACGCCGTAGCGGAAGCGTCTGGGCGCTGCGGTCGCGTTGGTGCTCGTGGTATCGCTCATCGCCAGCGCCTCGATTCAACGATGCTCACCGCGACGGTCACCAGCCAGGCGCTGGCAGCGCCGATCACGACGATGTGCTTGGTGTCGATGATCCCACGCGCGAAGTCCTGCATCCGGAAGTCGATGCTCAGCGGGAAGAGCCACTCGTCCCAGGGCGCCCCCAGCGCCGCGGCGCCCATCGTTGTGCCGATGCGGAGGATCAGCAGCGCGAAGATCGTCGTGAGGAACGCGACGACCTGGCTGGCGGTCAGCGCCGAGAAGACGATCCCCAGCGCCAGGTACAGCGAACCTGTCAGCATGAGCCCCAGGTACCCTGCGATGATCGGTCCGTAATCAGGCGCCGCGAGCCATTCGAGGATCACGACGTACACCAGCGTCGGCGCGAGCATCGTCAGCAGGAACATCGCTGCCCCGATGTACTTGCCGGTGACGATGTGCCAGTCGGAGATGGGCGAGGTCATCAGCGGCTCGATCGAACCCTGCCTCCACTCGTCGCTGATCAACCGCATCGAGATCGCCGGCGCGACAAAGAGCAGCAGCCAGTCGGAGAGCGTGAACAACCCCCGCAGCGACGCAGGCTCGCCAGGCCGCAACGAACCGGCCGCGAAGACGACACCGGTCAGCAGCAGGTAGAGCGCGAGGACGACCCACCCGATGGGCAGGCGGAACATCGACGCGTACTCGCGCGTCGCGATGGCTGCGAGGACCCTCATGCCGCCCCCTCGACCGCGCTGGCGAAGAGGGCTTCGAGCCCTGTGGATTCGATCGTCAACTCGCGCACCGGCCAGCTGCTCGTGCGCATGACACCGGAGATCACCTCGCGGAGGTCGCCGACCTGCTCGTTGGCCTCCACTGTCAGCCGCAGCCAGCCATCGCCCAGGTCAGCGCTCGTGACGTTCGCGACGCCGTGGACCGCCCGGAGGGCGCCCAGCGCGCGATCCGCGTCCGCCTGCACTTCAACAGTGTGCACGCGAGAGGCTGCGAGGTCCGCGAGGGCGCCCTGCGCCCGGATCTTCCCCTGCGCGATGATGATGACCCGGTCGCAGGTCTTCTCGACCTCCGGGAGGATGTGCGAGCTCAGGAGCACCGTCTTCGTTTCTGCGAGGTGGCGGATCAGGTTCCGCGATTCTGCGATCTGCGAGGGGTCGAGGCCGCTGGTTGGCTCATCGAGGATCAGCACCGGCGGGTCGTGCAGCAGCGCCGACGCGAGGCCCACGCGCTGCTTGTACCCCTTGCTCAGCTCGCCGATCCGCCGCGAGCGGACCGCGGTCAGGGCGCACTGCTCGACGCGGTGGTCGATGGCCTTCCGCCGATCGGACCTGTTCATCCGGAAGAGCCGGCCGCGGTAATCGAGGTACTGCGCGACGCGCATCTCAGGGTAGAGCGGCGTGGTTTCCGGGAGGTACCCCAGTTTCCGCCGGACAAGCATGGATTGATCCACAGAGTCGAGCCCATCGACCGTCACGCGGCCTGCGGTGGGGGGGAGCCAGCCGGTGATCATCCGGATCGTCGTCGACTTCCCAGCGCCGTTGGGCCCCAGGATCCCGAGGGCCTCGCCTGGGCTGGCGGTGAAGCTGATGCCCCGGACCGCCTCGACGCTGCCGTACGACTTGTGAATATCGGCCACTTCGATCATCACCCCCAAAGTACCGAGTCGGCGCGGGGTTGTCGCAGGCCCGGCGCGGATTGAAGGAATCCGCGCCGATCCGTCGATCGGTGTTGGTCTGCGCGGCGTCGCGCCGTACACTCCAAGTCAGAGGAAAGAGGCGGCGCTGTTCTGACTGGATCCCGCTGGCGACCTTGTGGCCGCCGTCACGCGAGCATCGGGGCATCAGCAGGAACGTTGTTGGCGCCGCAGAGTTGATCCCACATGGGAAAACAACGACCCAGGCTTCTGCTCATCGAAGGCCAGACCGGCGCGGTCGATGCCATCGCTGCCGCCCTCGATGGGGTCTGCGAGATCGAGCGCGTCTCGATGCCCAGCGCCCGCCACGAGCTCCGCGACGGCGATGCCGAATACGTCCTCGCGACAGCCGCCTCCTTCACGCCCCTGGAACGACGGCTCGAAGAGAGCCGCACCAGCGACATCCTCAGCGCGATCGCCGGCGGCGTCTGCCTCTGCGATGTCACCGGCGAGATCGTCTGGGAAACGGAGCGCTTCGGCGAGTACGACGAGGCGACCAGGGAGCGGATCGCCCACGCCTGCCAGCAGGCAGGCAAGACATTCCAGATGGTCATCGACGCCGGGCGGCTCCCCTCGCACCGGCGTTTCAATATCACAGGAGGCGACGACGACAGCCGCTGGTTCGAGATCGTCGTTTCCCCGGTGCGGAACCCGGAGACCGGGGAAGGACCTGAATCGAGCGACCTCAAGCAGGTCGCCGCGGTCGTCTGGGACGTCACCGCGACGCGCCTCGTCCAGCAGCGCTTCGACGCGATCGACCGGGCAGGGCGCGAGATGATGAACTTCGACGCCGACCTCGTCCGGCAGATGGACATGACCGAGCGGCTCAAGGTGCTGCAGGACAAGATCGTCCGCTTCGCGCATGAGCTGCTGCACTTCGATCACTTCGCTGTCCGCCTGCTCGAACGCGGCAGCGGCAGGCTCGAGCTGGTCATGGCGTCCGGCCTGAGCAAGGCCGCGATGGACGTCGATCTCTACAACGCCTCCGAGGGCAGCGGCATCAGCGGCTACGTCGCCTCGACCGGCCGCAGCTACATCTGCCCTGACGCGAGCACCGACGAGCGCTACATCGAAGGCCTCGACAAGCCGGGCTCCTCGCTGACTGTCCCGCTCCTGCTCGAGGACCGGGTGCTGGGGATCTTCAATATCGAGAGCTCGAAGATCGGCGCCTTCACCGAGGACGACCGGCAGCTCGCGGAGATGTTCGCCAGGTACATCGCGATGGCGCTGCACATGCTCGACATGCTCGTCGTCGAGCGCTGCACCACAGGCGAAGCGCTCAGGGGCACCGTCGAGGGCGAGCTGGAAGAGCCCCTCAAGGACCTCCAGACGGAGGCCGAGTGGCTCCGAGGCAAGCAGATCGCGGATCCTGAGATGGCCGAGCACATCGGGCGCATCCTTGCGGACATCGACGCGATCCGGAAGCGCACGCGCAACGTGACCTCCGGCCCGCAGACGCTTCTCGGCGCTGACAAGGCGTTCAGCGAATCCAAAGCCTGCCCCATCCTCACCGGCAAGCGGATCCTCATCGCCGACAACGAGGCGGTCATCCGCACCACCATCGCGGACGTCCTGCGCCGCCGAGGCTGCGAGGTTGAGGTCTTCGAGAACGGCGCCTCAGCGATCCACCGACTCGACGACCTGCTCTCGGCGCAGCCCAGCAACGGCGCGAGCGCCAGCAACCACTTCGACATCGTCGTCTCCGACATCAAGATGGACGACCGCAACGGCTACGAGGTCTTCTCCGCCGCCAAGCGGCTCAACGCCGACCTGCCTGTCGTGCTGATGACCGGCTTCGGCTACGACCCGCACCACTCCATCGTGCGCGCCAGCCAGGAGGGCCTGCAGTGCGTCCTCTTCAAGCCCTTCCAGGTCGAACGGCTGCTGGAAGAACTGCGCAAGGCGGTCACGCCCCTGGAAGCCGAGGCCTGAGCGTTACTGCTTGTCTGAACGCACCGCGACGACGGCGCGTTCCAGACCGTCCAGATCATTCTCGATCCGAGCGTCTTCGAGCAGGGGGGTGGCCTGCGCGATCGCCAGCGCCTCGCGCGCCGTCGATGCAGCGACCTCAACCGCGATGAGACCATCCCGACGCAGCAGCTTCGGGCCATCGGTCAGCAGCGGCCGGACGAGGTCCAGCCCATCGGTCCCGCCGCGGAGCGCGAGCGTTGGCTCGAACCCCTTGACGTTTGCAGGGACCTCGTCCCACTCGCAATCAGGGATGTAAGGAGGGTTCGCGACGAGGTAGTGCAGCTCCTTCGCCATGGGGTGCGACATCAGCGGCGCCAGCAGGTCGCCCTGCAGCAGCTCCGATCGGTCGTCGAAGCCGTGGCGGTGGAGGTTCATCTTCGCGACTTCCAGCGCATCATCTGAGAGATCCGTCGCCACGGCGCGCGCCCCTGGCAAGCGTTTGAGCAGCGCCGCAGTGATGCAGCCGGAACCGCAGCAGACATCGGCGATGAGCGCTCGATCAGAACCGGCCGAGAGCCGCGCGTGCTGCAGGACCGCCTCGACGAGCGATTCCGAGGAGGGCCTGGGTATGAGCACCCTCGAGTCGACATGGAAGGGCAGCGTGTAGAACCACGCCTCGCCGACGAGGTACTGCACCGGCTCGTGCTTGAGGGCCCGCATGACCAAGGGCCGCAGGCTCTCGCGCTCCAGCGGCGTCGCCGGCCGGTCCACGTCGGTGTAGAGCTGCAGCCGCTCGCAGCCGATCGTGTGCGACAGCAGCAACTCCGCGAAGAGCCTGGGCGAGTCCAGCTCGGCGCCCTTGAAGGCGCCAGTCATCCACTCCAGCAGGCCGCGCGTGGTCCACCGCGCCGGCTGCGAAGCTGGCGGAGACTGTCTGCCGGCCTTGGTGGGGGAGTCTGGCACGCGGTCAGTGTACGCCAGAGCGCCGATCCCGCGCCAGCGATCCCCCGGATTCACTGGTCTCGCGGCTCCCTCGCTGCGAGCGGCTGCGTATGCTTTCCCCCATGAGCCAGGATTCAACCACCATGCCAACCACCACCATGCGAACCATCTTCACCGCCGCTGCCAAGGGCGCCGAGGCCGCCGACGTCTTCGACCAGGTCATCGTGGAGGACAACCGCCTCCGCTGCGTCGCCAGGGGCAGCGCCGAGCCAGCCGAGTACCGCATCGACCTCATCGAGGGCGAGCTCTGGGCCAGCCTCTCCACCGAGGACCGCTGGCTCAGCGGCTCCATCGAGGGCGACCTCATGAACTCCGGCGATGACCTCGCGGCGGTTATTGAGGAAGAACTCGTCGACCAGGGCTGCGACAACCCCAGCGTCACCTTCGAGCACTTCCGCGACACCGAGATGCGCTACACGTTCCGATCGAAGATGGCGATCAGCCCCAGCGGCGATGAGCAGGAAGTTGCCGCGGAATGCACCCGCTGGCTCCTCGGCTACGAGGCCGCCTTCCGCGAGCTTGGCGACATGACCGAGCCGGAAGACGACTGAAGCAGATTCACATCCGGTTCGGATCAGAACGCGACGGATGACCCACGCTCGATCGCCTTGGGCAGGTCCAGCGCCGCGAATTCCTCGCTCGTCATCGCCGTGACCGGGCTGATCTCCAGCGTGCAGTCTGGCGCGCCGCTGGAGTCCCTTGGGACCTCAACACCCGCCGCCTCCAGCCAGCGCGCCGCCCGCTCCGTCTGGATGCGCACGCAAGACTCCATCGAGTCTGTCCCCGACGCGTTCTTGATCGGCGCGAACTCGTCGATGCGGTCCGTCTCCAGGATCAGCGACCGCTCGCACAGCGCCAGCGCATCGAAGACGAACGTCTCCAGCTTCACCGCGTTGGGCTCGTCCGGCGTGACCAGCTCGCCGGTCTCGTGATCGACGTAGGGGGTCTTCTTCTCCGCCCTGTGGAAGGGCAGCGCGAAGCCGGACTCCGACTGGTTGAGCCGCGCGATGAACTCGACCCCCAGCATGTGGATCGCAGGGTTCCCTGCGTTGAAGAGCAGGCGGTCGCCCTCGCCGCTGCCGGTCCGCTGCGCCGCGAGCTCCGCAGGCAGGTCGGAGTACTCGACCATCGAGACTTTCCCGTCGATCTCGCAGAAGAGGCCGACCTTCTCGGAGGGCTCCGTCTTCTCGAGCATCTTCGACGACATCTCGCCGGACGAATGGTGGTGCTTTGCGTGCAGGCCGATGAAAACAGGGTCGATCATCCGCGCCAGCGGGTTGTCCACCTGCACGTAACTCAGGTGCTCAATGCCGCGCGCCTGCAGCCGCTCGATCGCGCCGCTGGTCCACAGCGCCCTGAGCGAGCCCCCATGCCCATCGGGGTTGACCGCAGGGGTGTCCTTCCCAGCGAGCAGCACGTGCCCGGTCACCTTGTCCAGCGTCGGCATCACGCCCTGCGGGAACAGGATCACGTCTTCCGGATTCAATCCGAAATACCCCTGCTCCTTGAAGAAAGCAGTCGTCGCGTCGTGGTTGATGGGGCTGGTCATCACGCACCAGGGGATCGTGCCGCCGAAGCGGTTCTGCGCCGCGACGATCCAATCCGCCAGGCACGCGAAGAGCGGCTTGCCGGTGACTGCGCCAGCAGGGTGCATCCCCTTGGGGCCATCGAAGCCGAGCCTTGTGCCCTGCCCACCAGCGACGGTGAACGCCGCGACCTTCCCGGCACGCAATAGCGCTTCGCCATCGCTCCGCGCTTCGTCGCGGTCCCACGAATGCCCTGTCGCATCAGGATCGAGCGCCAGGTACGGCGCAGGCGCCAGATCGCTGGAAGGCTCGAACGCCGGCTTCTCGATCACGTACCGCTCGATCCATTCCGGGAGCCGTTCCAGATCGATCGCGTCGATGCGCTCCAGCAGCGCCGCCCGATCGTTCGGCGCCAGGCTGTCAGCAAAGCACAGCAGGTGCTCCTGCCCGACCGCTTCGAGCCTCGCGCGGATCTCGTTCTCGGTGACAGCAGCGGTTGAGTTCGTCACGACTCAGGCGTCTCCGGCGAACCCCCAGGCATCTCCGGCGCGGTCCAGTGGCCTTCCTGGTGGCGGACGATCGCGCCGGTGGCGACGTAGATCACCTGCTCGGCGATGTTCGTGCAGTGGTCGCCCATCCGCTCGAGATCCGTCGCGACGCGCATCAATCCGAAGGCGACGTCCACCGGCGTATCACCAGCAGCGACCTTCTCCTGCGCCTCGCGGAGGATCTTCAATTCAAACTCGTCCACCAGGTCATCGCTCGCCAGCACCGCCCTGGCGGTGGGGATGTCCAGCGTCTCGAACGCGGTGTTCGCGTCGCGTACGATCCCGATGATGCTGTTGGCCATCACGCGGAACGTGGTGGGGGGCGCCGGCATCTCCAGCAGCGTCGGGAGCTGCTCCGCGACGTTCACCGAGATGTCCGCGATCCGCTCCAGCTCGTTGTTGATCTTCACGATCGTCAGCAGCATGCGGATCTTGGAGGGCTCCAGCTCGACGCACTCGCCGGCGATGTCCACGAGCAGCCGCACCGCCCGCTGCTCGAGCTCGATATCGACGCGGTCCACCTCCGCGTCCTCGTTGATCACCCACTCCGCCTTCTTGGGGGCGCGCTCGAAGACCGAATCGATCGCCGACTCGACCATGCGCTCGACCAGCCGGCCCTGATTGATCAGGTCCGCCTTGAGCCGTTCGATGCGTTGTTCGAATTCCGCCGTTGGCATCGGTCCGAGCGCTCCAGTGCGAGGCCACTCCTCCTGGCGCACACCGCCGGGGGCCGCTACACAATAGCCGTTGTGATCCCCATGCGATCGGCGATTCCTCCCGGAACCGGCCACACATCGGGCGATCCGACCAGCCGACGCGATCGGCGCGAACCGGGAGCGAACAGGTGATCGAACAGGGGATCGAACGGGGCGTATGATCGCCGCGTACCAACCAGCCACTTGCCCTCAATCAACCACGCCTGAACCAGCGGAGACCCCAATGCCCTTCCAGATCGAGTTCATCCACGGACGCCAGATCCTCGACTCCAGAGGCAACCCCACCGTCGAGGTCGAGGTCGGCCTCTCCGGCGGCGCTGTCGGGACCGCCGGCGTCCCCAGCGGCGCCAGCACCGGCGAGAACGAAGCGGTCGAGCTCCGCGATGGCGGCGAAAACTGGAACGGCAAGGGGGTCAGCAAGGCTGTCGATCACGTCAACCTCGAGATCGCCCCAGAACTCTTCGGCATGGACGCCAGGGATCAGGAATCCATCGATCACGCGATGATCGAGCTGGATGGGACCCCCAACAAGGGCCGCCTGGGCGCCAACGCGATCCTGGGCGTCTCCATGGCAGTCGCCAAGGCCGCCTCCGAGACGCTGGGGCTGCCCCTCTACCGTTACCTGGGAGGGACCGGCGCCAGGACGCTCCCTGTCCCGATGCTGAACATCCTCAACGGCGGTAAGCACGCAGACAACACCGTCGATTTCCA
>CAYGNN010000033.1:10604-17938 GCA_964351165.1 uncultured Phycisphaeraceae bacterium | reverse complement strand
ATGCCGCGACGAGCGTTGTCCCAGAGCCGCAGCAAGGATCGAAGACCGTCCCGCCTTCCGGGCAGCAGGCGCCGATGAGCATCTCGAGCAATTGCAGCGGCTTCTGCGTTGGCCAGCCAACGCGCTCCTTCGCCTGGTTGTTCAGGCTGGGGATGTCGAGGACGTCCGTCGCTTTCTTGAGCTGACCCTGCATCCGCCGGCTCGTCGCAGGGACCATGGGGGGCTCGAACCAATACCGCTGGGGGTCCACGCAGTAGAAGAGGATGTCGTCGTGCTTGCGCGCGAACCTTCTGGGGGATGACCCGCCGAGGCCGTAGGTCCAGACGAGGTGATTCACGAATCGGTCCTCGCACAGCAGGTCGTCGAGGACGATCCTGGCGCGGTGGCTCGAGCGCCAGTCGAGGTGGAGCAGGATCGAGCCGGTGGGCTTGAGCAGGGGGACGCTGACCGAGAGGCGGTCGCGGAGCCAGCCGATGAAGCCCTCGGTCGTCGGCCAGCGGTCGTCGAAGGCGCCGGCGTGGCTCTTCTTCGTCGCGCCGGTGTTGAATGGGGGGTCGGCGTAGATGAGGTCGATCGAGCCAGGCTCCAGGGAGCCTGCAGCGTCGAGCCAGTCGGCCTGCGCGAGGCTGCAGCCCTCGATCGGCTCGGTCCACCGGGTCTGGCCTGATGTCGGTGCTGCTGGCATCGCTGGCCAGTGTAAATGGGGGAGCGCCGGCGCGTCAGCCGATGCGTCAGAATGCGGTGTGGAACACCGCTTGGGGCCGGGTTTTTTGCCGCTGGGGTCTCTACACTTGTTCCCCATGACTACCACAGACACACACGCGGGCGCCGCCTTGAGCAAACGACAGCTGAAAAAGATCGCAGAGCGCGAACGGAAGGCGACCGGCAGGACCCTCGCCGAGACGATGGACCGCCACGTCCTCTACCAGAACTCGGTCCAGGACGTCGAGTCCGAGATCGACTTTGTGGATGAGAAGTTCGAGATGCTCCGCGGCCGGAAGGCCAAGCTGCTCCGCGAGGATTTCTGCGGAACGGCCAACACGTCGTGCGAGTGGGTGCGCCGCCGGCCGACGAACCGGGCGATCAGCCTGGACATCGACACCACGGTCCTCGCCTGGGGCGAGGAGCACAACGTCGCGTCCCTCGACGCGGACGAGCAGAAGCGCATCAGCCTGATCGCGCAGGACGTCTTCACCGCGGAGACGGAGCCGGTGGACATGCTGCTGGCGATGAACTTCAGCTACTGGCTCTTCACGACGCGCGACGAGCTGCGGAGCTACTTCCAGAGCGTCCACCGCGCCCTCAAGGATGACGGCATCCTCTTCCTCGACGCCTACGGCGGCTGGGAAGCGCACCAGACCTGCGAAGAGACGCGCGAGTGCGAGACCGAGGACGGCTTCGAATTCGATTACGTCTGGGAGCAGGTCGAGTTCGACCCAGTGAATTCGCACATGAAGTGCGCGATCCACTTCGAGTTCGATGACGACTCCCGCATGGACGAGGCATTCACCTACCAGTGGCGCCTGTGGTCGCTGCCGGAGCTGCGTGAGCTGCTCACCGAGGCAGGCTTCCGCAAGGTCCGCTTCTTCTGGGAAGACGCCGACGACGACACCGGCGAGGGCAACGGCGAGTTCCACGAGGTGACCAGCGCCGAGTCCGACCCAGGGTGGATCTGCTACATCGTCGTCGAGAAGTGATGTCCGTCGCCCCGACCCAGTTCAACGGCCCGGTCCTGACGCTTGCAGATCAACGCGGCGATCTCGGGGCGCTGCTGCGTCTGCGGCTCGCAGCGACGGTGGAGACGATGGAGCGCGAGCTGGCGCCCACGTCCGCGCCGATGCGCGAATTGATCGTCCACGTCGAACGCTACAGGGGCAAGATGCTCCGCCCGACGCTCGTGCACCTGGCGGCGATGGCCGCCGGCGGCGCGACGCCAGAGCACGACAAGGCGGCCGCGGTGGTCGAGACGATCCACCTGGCGACGCTCGTGCACGACGATGTGCTCGACGATGCGGAGATCCGCAGGCAGGGGCAGACGATCAACGCGCTGCGTGGCAACGAAGCGGCGGTGATCCTGGGCGATTACCTGATCGCCTCGGCGTTCCACCTCTGCTCGTCGATCGAGGATCAGTCCGTGGCGCTCAGGGTCGGCGAGGTGACCAAGACGCTCTGCGAGGGCGAGCTGCTCCAGCTCCACCACCGCGAAGACTTCGAGCTGAGCGAGGACGACTACTACCGGATCATCGAGCGCAAAACCGCATCGCTGATCGAGCTCTCGGCGGAGCTGGGCGCGAAGCTGGCCGGCGCTGACCGGAAGACGGTCGCGAAGCTGGCGGAGTTCGCCAGGTGGCTGGGGATCGCCTTCCAGGTGCGCGATGACCTCCTCGACTTGATGGGGGACCAACCGGTCGTCGGGAAGGACCTGGGCAAGGACCTCGACAAGGGGAAGATGACCCTGCCGGTGATCCACCACCTCCAGAGCGCCGACGCCGAGACGAGGCGTTCCACGCTGGCCCTGCTCGACGACCTCGCCCACGGCCGGTCGCAGGACCGCTCAGCGATGCAGGCGGTGCTCGCCTCGACCGGATCGATCAAGGCGGCGGAGGAGGCCGCCAGGGACTGCCTCGACAGAGCCAGGGCCTGCTTGGGCGACCTCCCGGAGACGCCTGCGAGGGCCCTCCTGGACGACCTCGCGGAGGAAGCCCTCCGCAGGGACCATTGAGTCAGAGGCCGGATCCCGGTGGTTCTGCCTGAGTGGTTCTGGCCCGGTTGGGCTCCTACACTCCCCGGCTTCAGTTTTCACACCAACACACCGTCGCCCTCGGACCGTTCCGCAGGGCCCAACGACCACGACGGAGACCAGAGCAGATGAGCAAGCAGTACGCCCCCCGATTCACTGGACCCCGCCCCAAGGCCACCGCTGAGAGCGGCAAGGGCGTCCGGTTCGTCGATTACAAGGACACCGAGAACCTGCGCCGCATGATGACGCCCAACGGCAAGATCTACGGCCGCAAGCGCAACAGCATGAACGCGCACGACCAGCGGATGGTCGCCCGTGCGATCAAGCGGGCCAGGTACATGGGCCTCCTGCCCTACACCTCCGCGACGCTCTGAGCACGCTCAGCGTTTCTGCGCAACACGATTCTTCACACGGCCGCGGCTCCTGCTGCGGCCGTGTTTCTTTTTGACGCACCCGATGAGGGCCAGCCTGCATCTTGATCTGTGCAGGCGTTGCGCCGATGATGCTGGCGCAACGACGACGGAGCCGCTGACCAGATGTGGAAGATGATCAAAGCATTTCTGTGCCTCGGGATGGGCGTCTCCTACGGCGAGGACGACGAGGCGGAGGCCAGACGCACCGCCAAGGTGCGCGAGATGCAGCAGATCGAGCGCGAGCGGCAGCAGCGGATCCTCGACGCCGAGCGGGATGACATCGATCCCGAATGGGCGAAGCGTCCAGGCCAGCCGCACGAGTAACCCAATTCAACGACTGATCAGGTTCAGGATCGTTCGGCGAAGAGCTCGTCGAGCGTCATCTTCGCCTCGCGCAGGTGGGGGATCGTGATCGATCCGCCGACGATAAGCGCGACGTTCAGGGCGTCCTCGATCTCCTGCAGCGTCCAGCCGGACTCGACGCACTTCTCCAGGTGGTAGTCGATGCAGTCGTTGCAGCGGAGGACGGTCGAGGCGATCAGCCCGAGCAGCTCTTTCGTCCGGGTGTCGAGCCCGCCCTTGTCGGTCGCGTCGCGGTAGCAGGCGGTGTCGAGATTCAGGAACCGCTTGATGCCCAGGTGCTCGGTGTCGAGCAGGCGCTCCTGCCCCTTGGCGCGGTCGGCACGGAATTCTGCGATCGGTCGGTGTGGCATGGCGGAAGCGTAGGCTGGCGGATCAGCGCGGCGATCCGATCGGCTCATCCTCGACGACCTCGGTCCGAGGCGCCGCGGAGGGCTTGCCGCTGATCGGCCTGGCCCGGCTCGCCGCGGCCTTGTGCGTCTGTTCCTCGATGATCTTGATCCTGGCGATCTTGATCGCGGTGACGAGGATGAAGGAAGCCACGACGAGAGCGAGCACGTACGCCAGGCGCGCCCGGCCCAGGCTCACGACGATCCCGAGGATGCAGAAGCACGACGCGATGCCGTAGAGCGTGAAGACCGCGCCCTTGACCCCCAGCGACCGCTTGAGCAGGTGGTGCAGGTGCTGCGCATCGGGAGCGCTCATCGGGAGCCCCGCCATCTTCCGGCGCACGATCGCGAGCGTCGTGTCGATGATCGGCAGCAGGTAGATGATCAGACCAGCGACGACGAGGGGCGTCTTGCCGGTGTCGCCCAGGCTTAGCACCGCGACGATGGAGCAATACCCAAGCAGCAATGAACCGGTGTCGCCCAGGAAGATCGTCGCCGGATTGAAATTGTGTGGCAGGAACCCAAGACAAGCGCCAAGCAGCGCCATGCAGAGGATCACGCGGCTCGAATCGAGGATGCCGTCGTCCATCGCCGCCAGCCCCAGCGCGAGGAAGAGGAACCCTGCTGCTGCGATCGACGTGACGCCGGTGAGCAGGCCATCCAGCCCATCGATGAGGTTGCTCGCGTTGCAGCCGCCCAGAACGAAGATCGCGATCACACCGGTGCCGACCCAGTAGATCACGTTGAGTTGAATCACCGCGTCTATCCCAGGGACCTGCAGCGCGTAGATCATGGACTCGTTGCCAAGCAGGGCGCCCAGGGGCTCCATCACGCCAGCAGCGACTTTCACGCCGATGTCGTTCATCGCCAGCGCCGCGGCGGCGAGGAGCATCCCCGCGATTTTCAGGCGGGGGTCAAGCCCGATGACATCATCGAGGAGCCCCGCGAGCATGATCACCGTCATCCCCAGCAGGATGGAGAAGGGGAAGGGGCGTTGCGTCAGCACCGACAGGTGCGGCTGAATAATGTCGATCGGCGTCAGGATGCTGATGTAGCTGACCGCGATGCCTGCGAGCAGGCCCAGGTACACCGCGACACCGCCCAGGTAGGCGATGGGCATCTTGTGCTCTTTCCGCGGGTCGTTGGGGTGATCGATGACGCCGTACTTGATCGCCAACTGCCGCATGATCGGCGTCGCGATGAGGGTGACGAGGAACGCGACCAGGAAGACCCCGATGTAGCTGTGGAACACGCTGAGCCTGGTGACCGCTTCCACGGCGGCCTCCGTGCCCTGCGCAGCGATCTCGCTCTCGGTCACAGCGCCGAGCGGCGCGGACTCAAACCCGTTGGGCTGGGCATTGAGGATCGGATCGAATGTCGAGGTGTTCGGGAGCATGCGTGAGTCTCTGCCGGTCAATATACAGATGATCGCGGCGGATCCGACCTGCGCCTTGGCGGAATCGGGAACGTCGGGTTGAAAAAAAGCGGGATGGAACGCTCGCTCCATCCCGCTCAAGGGATCTGCTTCAGGGGCGGTCATTCGGAGCCGGCGCCGACCTCTTCCGTCTCCCGCTCGAGCGGCTCGCCGCCCTTGCCCTTCTTCTTGGGCTTGGTCTTGCGCTGCTTCGGATCCTTCGCCGGCTTCTCCTTCGTCGGGTTGTTGTACTCGTGCGCGACCTGGAAGTTGCGCTTGAAGTACCCGCCGGCGGAGGAGCGGACCGCGTTGATCACGACGCCCAGGAACTCGGAGCTGGACTCGTCCATGTTCCGGCGGACCCTGGCGATCAGGCCCCGCTTCTCGTGGTACGCGCGGACGACGAACATCGACGCGTCGCAACGGTTCGCGAGGTTGACCGCGTCGTTCGAGACGATCGTGGGGGGGGAGTCCACCAGCACGATGTCGTACTGATCGGACGCCTCTTCCAGCGTACGGCTCATCGAGTCGGTCGTCAGACGCTCGTAGCCAGTGACGTCCGGCGAACCGGCCGGCAGGACCTCGACGCCGGAGACGCCGGTGACCTTCACCGAGTCTGTCAGCGACACAGCGCCAGTCAGGACGTCGGTCAGGCCTGGCGACATCGGCACGCCCATGATCTCATGGATCCGGGGGCGGCGGAAGTTCGCATCGATGATGAGCACCCGCTTCTCGACCGCGGCAAAGCTCGCTGCGAGGTTCGCGATGATCGAGGTGCCGCCTGAATCCGGCATGCCGGTGGCGACGAGCAGGGTCTTGTGGCCCCGCGCCGCCATCCGCTTGTTGAGCGTGTTGCGCAGCTCGCGGAGCGATTCGCTGATGACGCCGAGCGGCTGATCCCGCACCGCCGTCTCGATCGCCTTGACGCCGGCCGGGTCCTCGGTGATATCCGGGACCATCGCCAGCACGCGGAGGCGGGGGATCAGCGAAGCGTCTGCGGCGCTGCGGATGCGCTGCTCGAGCAGCTCACGCAGCACGATGATGCCCGCGACGATGCCGACAACGAGCAGCATCACCACCGGGACCATCACGTAGATGATCGGGAACGAGGGCTCCTCAGGCTCCAGCGGCGGGGCATACACCTTGACCCGCTGGGCATCGGTCCGGTCCTTGAGGGCCCGCTTATCCTGCAACTCGGCGCTGATCGTCAGTTCACGCTCAGCGAGCTGCTCCGCGTCCTGCTCGAGCGTGCGGTACTGCTCCTGGAGACGCTCGATGTCCGCGAGCTCGATCCTGGCCTGCTCGAGCTGATCGAGCATGTCCGCCTCGGAGGCTTCGAGCGAAGCGATCTGGAGCTGCGTGTTCTCTGCGAGACCATTGAACGTCTCGTTCAGCAGCGACTGCCGCTGATGCTCCATCTCCGATTCCACGCCAGCGATCTGCTTCTGCAGACGCTTCACCTCGCGGTGGTTCTGGCCAAGGCTGTCAACCGCCGAGCGGAGCTGCGCCTTGAGCCCGGCGATCTGCATCTTGAAGGAGCCGATGATCTGCCCCTCGTCAACGATCTGCCGGACAATCTCAGGGTACGTCACGCCGCCTGGGGCGTTGAGCTGCTCCTGGTAGGAATCGTACTGCTCGACGAGCATCTCCCGCTCCTGGCGGGACTCCGACAGGTCCACGGTGATGCTGTCGATCGTGTGCTGCTGGATCGTCGCGTTGGGGTCGAGGCTCGGCAGGTCCGACTCCGTCCAGATGCGGTCCATCTGGTCTTCGAGCAGGCGCCGCTCCTCCTGGATCGCGTTGAGCGTCTGCGTCAGCACCTCGAGGATGTCCTGACTGCTGACGTTGTGCTCGTTGCTGACCTGCGTCATGTAGGCGCGGGTGATGGCCTGGCAGATGATCGCCGAATCGACAGGGTCAGGCGTTGTGACCGAGAGCTTGCCGAAGTTCGTGTCGCGGATCGGGCGCGCCCTGGTGATCTCTTCGAGTTCGAGCACCGCCTCGCCCGGGTCGTAGGT
>CAYGNN010000033.1:5730-10504 GCA_964351165.1 uncultured Phycisphaeraceae bacterium | reverse complement strand
CCACATGTGCTGCCGGAGCAGCTTCATGGGGTTGATGTTGACGTTGAGCCCGCCGCCGGACTGGGGGCTGCCGGACTGGGCCTGGCGCTGCGCGGGCGGGCCGCCAGGGCGGGGGCGATTGGGTTGTGGGTTCGACATGATCGGGGTCCTTATCGCTGACGCGCGTCCGGATAATCAGAACAGCGCGGGACGGTCACTGGGTGTTTTCGGCTTCCTCGAGTTCGGTCATCAGTGCATTGAAGTCCGTGTTGAATTCTGTGCCCAACCTCGGGTTCGTCTTGATGATGTCGTTCGCCAATTCAGCGTATTTCCGGGCCTCCGGCCGGTCGCCCTCGGCCAGCAGGACCTGCGCCATGTGCAGGTACGAGCCGCCCTTCTCGATCGGGGTCTCGGCGTTCTGGATCGCACGGGAGATCCGCTGCTTCGCCTGGCCCAGGCGGCCGAGGCGGTAGTAAATCCACCCCAGCGTGTCGAGCGCCGGCGAGTTCGCTGGTGAGATCTGGACCGCCTTCTCCGCAGGGGCGAGGGCGCCTTCGAGATCGTTGAGGTACTTCGCCCTGGTGTAGGCGAGGTTGTTGTTGAACTCCATGTCGTCAGGGAGCAGCTCGACGCCCTTTGCGAACGCGTCCTCGGCGGAGATGAAATCCTCCTGGCCGTACGAGAGCTGGCCCAGCACGCGGTACAGCGCAACGAGCGTGGCGTCGTTGCCGTCCTGCTCCGCGAACGCGCGGACCGCGCCTTCCGACGCCTGCAGGTCGGCGATGATCTGCTTCCGGCGGTCGGGGTCGTAGGCGATGAACGCCGCGGCGTGGACCTTATACGCCGGCATGAGTTCGCTCGAGGAGCGCATCTCATCCACAAACCGGATCATCTCCGCCTGGTCCTCGAAGATCGTCTCCATGTGCAGGAACCAGTGGCGGAGCTCGCCCACGTCAACCGCTTGGGCAACGGAGCGCTCCGCCAGGTTCACAGCCTCCTCGTGATCGCCCTTCAGCTCGGTCGCGCGAGCGCGGAGGATGAGGACCGACGAGTTGGTCTCGAAGCCATCGCCCTGCTTCATGAGCGCAGCGATCGCACGATCGGGATCGGGCGTCTTGATGTACAGGCAGGCGTTGGCCACACGCAGCGCGAGCGCCAGCGAATCATCGATCGCGTACGCCTGCTCGAAGTAATCGAGCGCCACTTCCCAGTTGTTGCGCAGCTTGTCATCGCGCGAGGCGATATCGCCTGCGACCATCAGCCAGACCGAGTTGTCAGGGTTGGCCTGGACAGCCGCCTTCGCCTCGGCGTGCGACTCGTCGTGGCGGCCGGTGATCCAGAGCTCCTGGATCAGCATCCTGCGGAGCTCGCTGTTGTCCGGGATCGCGGTGATGCCTCGGCGGAGTTCCGAGATCGCCTCGGCGGAACGGCCGTTCTTGATCAGCACGTCCGCACGCATGTGCCGAGGCTGCATCGAGTTCGGGACCAGGCGGATCGCCTGCTCAAGATCGCTGAGCACGAAGCTCAGACGCTCTGGGTTGTTGAAGTCGAGCTGCGCCCTGCGGATGAATGGCTCCGGCTTGTTGGGCGCCATCTCGACGGCGCGGTTCACCATCTCGTGCGCGGTCCGTGAATCGCCGCGGCCGTTGGCGATGTCCGCGCGGAGCAGCATCGTCTGCATGTCGTCGTCTTCGCCGGCGGCCAGCGCGTTGAGCGCTTGTTCCGCTTCGTCCCAGCGCTTGAGGCGCTGGAGCGTCTCGATCACCCGCTTGGCGACCACGCCGGTCGAATCGGCGCCGGCATCGGTGACCTTCTTGTACGAGGCGAGCGCCTCTTCATAATCACCAGCGCTGAAGTAGTAATCACCGAGCCTGCGGTCGGCGGTCATCATCTCAGGCGACTGGTGCTGGGCGCCCTCGCGGAATGCCGCGAGGCCTCCCTCGTCATCGCCGTTGGCGATCAGGAAATTGCCAAGGGAGAGGAAGGGGGCTTCGGTCAGCTCCGCAGGATCCAGCGACGCGATGTACTCCCGGATGAGCTTCTGCCCCTCATCGACATCGCCTTGCTCGGCGTGCCAGCGGGCCTGGATCACCGCGAGGCCCAGGTCCGGCTCGCCCTCCTCCATGCTGCCCTGGATCAGCACCTCCGCGTCCTCGAATCGTCCGACCTTGGTCATCAACGCGATGAGCTGCTTGGTGTTGTTCGAGTCCTGCGGATCGCGGTCGAAGATCGCCTGCCGGTAACCGATCGCGGTCTCCGGATCGCCGACCTCCGACTCGAGCGCGAGCCAGATCTCGTTGAGCTGCTCATCCGTCGAGGTGAACCGACGCGCCGCGTTGACGACTTCCAGCGCCGCCTCCAGCCTGCTGAGCTGGATCAGCGTCGAGGCGTACGTCTTGGCGATCTCCGCATCGTCTGGCTTGTACTCGTACGCCCTGGCGAGCGAGTTGACCGCGTCCTCGATCCGGCCGGTGCGGAGCAGGACCTGCCCGTACAAACGCCACGCCTGCGGCGAGAAGGGCGCCTTCTCCACCGCGAGCTGCAGGTTGTTCTGCGCCGTCTCGTAATTCTCTTCGAAGATGTTCAGCCTGGCCTGGAAGAGCAGGCCATCGGCCTGGTCGGCGTTGTGCTCCGCAGCCATCGCCGCGACGGACCGCGCCTTGGCCGCGTCCTTGTCCTGCAGCGCCTTGACGAAGAGCGCATCGAGCACCGCAGGGTGGCCTGGGTACCTGGACTCCGCCTCATCGAGGAACGTCTGCGCGCGCTCCATGTTGTCCATCTGCTTGTTCAGCGCGTACTTCCGCACCAGGCGGACCGGCTCCGGCTCGCCGCCCTCGTCGATGTACTGCTCAGCGACAACGCCGCGGTCGCCGGTGCGGAGCATCGCGGCGTACCGGTTGAACGTCTCGTTGCCGGGGAGCAGCTCCTGACCGCGCATCGCGTGCTGCAGGGCGCCGTCGGTGTCGCCGGTCCGAGCCTTGAGCTCGATGAGCAGCGTCAGCGGACGCGCATCGTCGGGGTTCTCCTCAGCGATCGTCTCCAGCATCGAGATGGCTTCGTTCATGTCGCCGTCATCGCCGCGGGCGACCGCCTCGGCGCGCATCATGCCTGCGACGACCGGGTCGGTCGCTTCCAGATCACTATCGCCCTGAGTCGAGACGATCAGCGTGTTGAGCTGCTGCTGGATGGCCTCGTTGTCAGGGAGGATCTCGGCAGCCATCCGCAGCCTGGCGATCGCCTGCTCAGGGTTGCGCAGCTGCATCAGGATCTGCGCCGACTCAACCAGCGGCGCGGGGTTGCGAGGGTCCAGCTCGATCCACTTGTCGTACTGGTCGAGCGCCGCGCCCAGCGTGCCCTGCTTGGCGAGCGCCGAGGAGAGCAGGCGGAGGACGTTGACGTTCTCGCTGTTGGACAGCGTGTTCAGGCGTTGCAGAACCGCGACAGCATCGGAGAACCGCTGCTGCCCGATGGCCACCTGGCCAGCGATCAGCATCGACATCTGGTTGTCAGCGCCCAGCTCATCCTCGAGCTCATGCAGCCTCGCCTCGGCCGCCGCGAGCGCGGCATCCTTGGCGTCGCCAGCCGGGAGCGTGCGCCACTCCGCGAGCGCGTTGTTCGCGAGCTGGTACACCGCGTTGACGCGGACGCTCTTGAGCCGGAGCCCCTTGAGGCTGATGGGCAGGTCCGGGAGATCGGTCACCTTCTCGAGCAGCTCCTCCGCCTTGCGGTACTCGCCGGCGATCACCAGCTGCGAACCGCGGAAGAACATGACCTCGAAATCATCCGGTCGATCCGCGAGCACCCGCTCGGTGATCTCCAGACCGATCTCGTTGTAGTCGTCGGGGCGGACGTTCCAGAGCGCCCGGCCGTACGCGAGCGAGTTGACGAGCAGGTCATCCGTCAGCAGGTCGGTGTCGCAGCTGAGGAACATCTCCACCATGGGCGCCTCGACGCCGGCGAGACCCCGCCGGATGCGGTTCTGCCCCTGCATTGTGGAGTCCTGGCGCAGCTGCGATTCGATCTTGAAGTCGAGATCCGCCGCCGCGGCCCTCGGATGATCGGGGAACGCGTCCTTGATCTCATCAATGATGTCCGCGAGCTTCTCCAGCGCCGCGTCCTGCGTAACAGTCCTGTTGGAGTTCAGCGACTGGATCCAGTCGTACCGGTAGATCGCCGCCAGCTGCAGGATCGCGTCGATGTCCGTGTTGTCCGCGTCGTACGCGGCGGTCAGGTCCTCCATCGCCTGGTTCTTCTCGTCGGTGGAGATGGCCACGAACGACAACTGCGCGACGCGACCGAAGCCGCGGTAGCGCCGCAGCTTCTGTGTCGCCTCTTGTGATTCATCGAGGTACGCGTAGGCGGAGTCGCAGGTGTTGACGAAGCTGCTCCAGCTCTCGGCGTTGCCGCCGCCCAGGCGCAGCTGCTTGTAGATCGCGTCCAGCATTTCGTGCTGCGCTTCGGGGTCCTCTGGCTGGAGCGAGGCGATCTTCTGCAGGATGCCGAGGTAGTGCTCGGAATACCCCTGCGAGTACTCGAGGTCCGTCTCAGGGATCGTGTTCAGCAGCGCGTCCTGCCACTTCTTCAGCCAATCGACGTTGGTGGGGTTGTCGTTGACCGCCTTCGAGTACGACTTGGTCGCGCTCTCGAAGTCTCCGATCGCGACGAACTGGTCGCCGTCTGCGATGTGGTCCTCGCCGGACTTCGTCAGCGTCACGTACGCCGCGCCCGCGACGAGCACCGCGAGCAACAGCAGTGACGAAGAGAGGATCGCGACACACTTGACATTCACATTACT